>REEK01000038.1 GCA_007695115.1 Sphaerobacteraceae bacterium | reverse complement strand
TCACAGATTCACCACATACGTGCGGGAGATCTTGTCGTGCCATGCCTGGTTGTCTTTGTCGATGGCGATCCAGAAGAATCCGAGGTAGCAGGGGAGTGAGCTCACAAAGTACCCGACCAGGCGCAGCAGGGCCCGACCCCACCCGATACCGCCGATTGATCCATCCGAACCGACGATCCGCATTCCGAGCATGAGCTTCCCCGGAGTTCCACCCAGCATCGCCCAGCACGGCAACAGATAGAACAGCGTGACGATCCCGCTGGCGGTGTACGACACCTCCAGAATCGCCATGTTCTCCAGATCCATCGCGATCCCGATGCTCATCCCGATAATCAGCGCGATCAGTGTAATGAAGATCCCGTCGATGATATAGGCAATCAATCGGGGGACGAATCCTGAGAAGACCACCTGAGCTTCCGGCTCGGGGATCTCGCCGTATCCGGGACGTTGGCTCATTTTCACGCTCCACACACAATCAAGTCGGGCTGTTTCGCACAGAATGACTGATTGCGGCGGGCTACCCTATCACCCTATGGTACCGATGCCAGAGGTAGGATCAGCAGCGAGTCCGTCTTCAGGAGGGGTTCGCGAACTCGGAGCGTCATGAAACAGGGTCAGCCGGCTCTTCGACTGGCTCGGTGTGTTCCGGTGCCGGTTCACCAGAGTCGTCAGTCTCCGGCTCGATGTCCGGCAGATCCAGAAGTGTTCGAGCGTCCCCGTAGCGATCCTCGCTTCCAAGAATCACGGTGATAACGGTGGTGTCGCCTTCTCTTGAGGCAACAACGAGGCACTGGCCAGCCTGGCCAGTGGTGCCGGTCTTGATTCCATAGACATCTTCGTGGATCAGCAGCTCGTTGGTATTGAACACCTCGATCACGCGGGGATTGTTGCCACCAACCTGAATCTCGGCGCTCTTCATCGCCACAATGGTCAACAGTGAGTGACGTTCCATCAGCGCCTGGGCGGCGACTGCCAGCTCGCGAGCCGTGACCGACTGGTCTTCACGATCGTGGCCTGCAGGATGGCGTAGCTCGGTACTCTCCAGGCCGAGATCATCGGCAACCCGATTCATCTCCCGGATGAAGCGATCCTGCAGTGACTCATCATCGTTTCCCTCGATACGGGAGCCAATCACCCGCGACAACGCATTGGCCGCATCATTGCCCGATGGCAGCATCAACCCGACCAGGAGATCCTGCACCGTCACCAGATCTCCGGCAGCCAGTCCCACGTGTGACTCGGCAACCGGATCGACGACGTCCGACTCGACGATCTCGATGACTTCGGTGGGCGAGGCATAGTCGAGGACCACCATCGCGGTGAAGATCTTGAGTGTGCTGGCTGGCTGGAGCGGGACATCGGCCTCGCGCTCGAAGAGGATAGTCTCACTTTCCGGATGAAAGACATAGGCGGCTCTGGCCGTGAGTTCAACATCTTCCGGAATCAGGTCTGGTCGTTGCGGTTCGGGAGTCGCGGTAGGAGTCAGCGAGGCGCTCAGAAACTCCTCTGAGACGGAGTTGTCATCCGAGCTTCCAGAACGGAATGTATCGACATCAGCGAGATCGGCAACACTCCGGTCCGTCAATGCCAGAAAGACGGTCCCCAGGGCGAGAACTACTGAAATGCCGAGAAAAATGTAGCCAGTCAACTCGGACCGTCGCCCTGGCGAGTGCCGATCCAAATACCACTCCTCGTGTCTGCCATTGCCGAGGACCGAGACGATCGGCCCAATCACCTATTGTACTGTCCAGTTGCGATCAAGTACCGCGATCACGATGAATCACTCTCGGTGTCAGAGGGACGGTCGTTCGTCTCTCGATGCACGGCAATGGGAACCGGCACCGTCGCCTTTATACTGGTGCCGTTACCGGGGATGCTGACGATGTCCAGCCGGCCGCCGATCTGCAGCATGCGCTCATGCATCGTGGTGAGGCCATAGTGACCGGCGTTTTCGGCGCCATCGTTTCGAACGAATCCGACACCATCGTCCTGAATCTCGACTAGCAACGTGGTGTTGCTGGTTCGCATCGTGAGCGACACGCTCTGGCACTCCGCGTGTTTCCCGACGTTGGAGATCGCTTCCTGAATGACACGGAACAGTGCGGTCTCGACTCTGGCTGAGATCGGTGGGAGCGAGGCCGGAAGCCTGGCATCGACGGTGAACATGCTCGAATCTTCGATCTCCGCGACAAGGTTTGCAACGGCTTCCAGCAGACCTCGCCCCTCCAGCGGAGCCGCGCGAAGATCCCGCACCGAACGGCGCGCCTCTTCCAGGCTGCTGCGGGACTGCTCCAGTGCTCGCTCGACCCACGGGCGATAGCGGCCATCATCGGCCGGGATCGCCAGGTCGAGTCGTTCGAGGCAGAGAATCACACCGATCAGCCCCTGCGCCAGGGTGTCGTGAATCTCTCGAGCAAGACGGGCCCGCTCCTCGGCAATCGCCACGTTCTGGGCCTCCCGGTAGAGCCGGGCATGTTCGATGGCAATCGCCGCATGGTTCGCAATGGTCCGGAGCATCCTGGCTTCGGGATCCCGATAGTCGTGCTCGACATAACTCTGAGCGCTTATCATCCCGATCACCTGATCGCCCCGCATCAGTGGCACAGCCAGCACGCTCAGGCATTGCCGGTCGAGATGGCCAAACCGGTTGGCTCGCTTGTATTTCGGATGATTGGTGACGTTTCGGTGGATCGACATTTCGCCGTTTGCGATTGCCTCACTGAGCACCGGACTGAGCGGCAATGCCCGGCGAGGAGGGAATCGCTGGTCACCATCGACGATGAACTCGAAATCATGCAGCCCGTCGGGCCGGGCCAGCGCAATGAGAAACGCATCGGCCGGCATCAACTGGGCAATCTCCTCGTAGAGCGTCTGGAAGATCTGCTCCAGGTCAAGGCTCGATGTCACCAGCTGCGCCACCCGGTGGAGCACTTCCAGTTCGGAAATCTGCTGATGTGCTTGCACGAACAACCGTGCATTCTCCATTGCAGAGGCAGCCTGGTCGGCGAAGAGTGAGAGGAGGGAGATGTCCTGTGCGGAAAATGCATCGATCCGGGTAGAGGTAGCGGAGATCACCCCGATTGCACGCTCCCGGGCGACCAGCGGAACGATCAGCAGTGAACGACTCTGAGGAACATGAACAAAATCGAGATTGACGCGGGGATCTGTCCGAATGTCTTCCACATAGGCGGGTGTCCGGGAACGGAGTACCTCACCGCTCAGCGAGGAATCGATCGGCAGTCCGCCCTTACGGATAACCAGACCCTCATTTCCGCTGCCAATAACGAATGCCAGTGCGTCACTGTCCTCGGCAATCCGGATAATGATGGTATCGGAATCGATCAACCGGAGCGCTTCATCGGCGATGAGCTGCAACGTCCGGTCCTGATCGAGATCGCTGACCATCGATGTGCTGACCCGTTGCAGGCTGAGCAAACGCCGCTCACCTTCTCGATGTCCTTCTACCTGAGCGTGCAATCGTTCGAGGATAATGCTGACGGATCGCTCCGAGAGCATCGAGACAACGCGCCGGGTGAATTCAGTGATGATCCCATGAGTGCGAGCCGTTTCCTGCGCGTCTTCCAGCTGCCACTCGTGGTGTGCGGCATCCTCGATCGAGAAGACCCCTTCGATGATCGGATGAATCGCGAACTGGTCAGTCTGCCAGTACCCGTCCATACCTTCTACGAAGTGTTGGAGGGGTTCGAAGGATTCCTCTGTCACCGCATGGACGAGCGTCGCGGCGTATCGGATTGCCCCTTCATCAAGATCGAACTGGTCGACATTCCAGCTCTTCGACAATGCGTTACGCACATCAGGAAGCGCCCGATTGGCAATTGCCTCAGCAAGGCTATCGCGCGATATGGCGCCATCCGGAGGTGTCAACGGTCGTGCTCCTGCCCAGAAGATTCGCCCGGTGGCATATGAATGCGACTCAGGACATAGATCCTACATCATAGCCACCGAGCGAACAGCTTGTCACGCGGACCGTCTTCAGACCGTCAACCGGATACCTGACAGGCTACTGGACGATCGGGGATTCCCCGAGGGTCAGCGTGATCTCGGTTTCCGAACCATCACGATTGAGCGTCAGTGTAACCTCGTCACCTGGCTCGTAATTCTCCAGTTCGCTCTGCAATTCCTGAACAGTCTCGATCTCCACGCCGTTCATCGACCGCAGAATGTCACCTGGCTGAACTCCCGATTCCTCTGCCGGGGTTCCAGGGGAGACTTCGATAATCAGCACACCGCTGTCAACCGGCAGACCCTGCTGCTGAGCAATTGCCGGCGAAATGTCCAGACCGCTGATACCGATGTATGGCTGCGGTTCCTGGTCAACGACCTGCTGGACGAAGTTGCGCGCGGTGTCTACCGATACGGCGAAGCCGATGCCCTCAGCCTGCTGAATGCGCGCCGTATTAATCCCGATGACTTCACCATTCAGGTTAATGAGCGGGCCGCCAGAGTTGCCTGGATTGATAGCTGCATCGGTCTGAACCAGGCTCTCCATCGGAGGCTGTCCCATTCCCGCCTGGATAGTTCGTCCGAGCGCACTGACCACGCCAGTCGTCACCGTCGGCCCACCGGGCAGGCCCAGCGCATTGCCGATAGCAACCACACTCTGGCCAATTCGCAGGTCTCCGCTGACCCCCAGTTCGGCCACCGGAAGCTCGTCGTCGGTATCGATGTCGACGATTGCCAGATCGCGATCCGGTGAGCGACCCACAACATTGCCCTCATACGATCGACCATCGGGCAGAACCACGTTAATGGTGGACGCACCTTCGATAACGTGGTTGTTGGTCAGAATGTGTCCACCTTCGTCGAAGATAACTCCTGAGCCAACGCCTTCCTGTTCCTCGGGCATCCCGAATGCTCCGGTCGACTGAACTTGAACCGAGAGGAAGACAACCGCCGGCCTGACTTTTTCGACGGCGAGTTCGACATCAGATGGCTCGTCAGCCGGTCTTTCCTCATCAATCTCCTCGGCATCATCCGTGGAGACATCGATGTCCAGTTCGGCATCATCAGCCGCTTCGTCGTCGTTGGCGGCATCGTCGTCGATAACGGCATCATCTTCATCATCGGTCGCCTGTGCCGCGGTCGACTGAACATCCTGATCGTCGCTGACGGCGGCAGGCGTCTCGCTATTGCCAGTGACATCTGATGCGTCGTCCGATGTTGATGTCCCGGTCGAGCATGCGGCAATTATCAGAGTGAGGGACGCCAGAATCGCGAGCAGCGTCGGATAGCCGAAACGTGATCTGAGTCTCATTCGTGAACCTTTCTGTGGGTCGTTTGCTGTGGAAAAGACGGGGCGTAATTGTGCAAGTCCCAGATTCAGTTCCCGCAATGATCACGCCGCGAATTCACGCGATGTGGTTCGCTGGCATACCCACAGGAAATAGCAGAGGAATGAGAAACGCCGGACGAGGATCAGTGTGTGGGATGCCGATCGCTCGTCCGGCTGCGAGGAGGTTCATAACAGATCAGCTGCACCAGCGCTGAACTGTTCAGGTGTGTGCAAGTGCACGTGCCCCCGCGTTCGACGCGCGGGTACGCAGATTGTCAACCTGCGTACCCGCAGTCTGATCCTAGTGCTCCAGAATCTGATAGTGGTCATAGTCTCTGATGAAGATGTTCCAGTTCGGAACGAAGTCCCCATCACTATTGCGAGGGAAGTTCGTAACCCACGGCTTCATCAGACCGTAGTTCCATGGGTTGTAGACGTAGATCGCCGCGCCCTGCTCGATCTGGATTTCGTTGGCGCGCTGATACATCGCCCATCGCTCATCCTCATCGTCTTCGCCGCGTGCTTCGTCAACGAGCTGGTCGAACTCCTCGTCTGACCAGGCGTGTCGGTTACCATCCGGGAATCCGGAGTACCAGACCTGATAGAGCGTGTTGTTCGGGTCCGGGTAGTCATTGAACCAGCGGACCCACATGAACTGAATGCGGTGCTCCCACATACGCTCATAGGTCTCGACGGGCTCACCAATCTCATGCTCGATATCCATATTCAGATTCTGCCGCAGCATCTCGATGATTGCTTCCGCCGCGGCACGCGGGGCGTCACCTTCCTCACGGTGGGTCAAGGTGATGTCTGGCCAGTTTTCCCCGCCCTCGTATGGTGTTCCATCCAGCATCGACATCGCCAGATCCGGGTCATACGAGGTGTACTCGTCGTAGGTGTTTTCGTCATAGCCGGGAGCTCCTGGTGGCTGGAAGGTATATGCAGGTGTCGCCAGGCCCCGCAATACCTGGTCGACAATCGCATCTCGATCGATCGCGTGGCCAATTGCCAGCCGAACTTCCGGAACGTCGAACGGTTCAAAGTTCGGGTCCGGAACGAGGTACCAGGTGCCAGTCAGGTTGTAGCGGTGCATCTGCTCGGACAGCTCGGGATCGTTCTCGACCCGTTCGAGTTGACCGAGCTGGCCTCGGAAGTGCCAGTCGATCTCGTCATTCTCAAACGCTAGCTGAGACGCATCGCTGCCGATGATCGGTCGCACAACTCGCTCGAGCGTGATGCTCTCTGAATTCCAGTAGTTTTCATTGCGGATCATATCGACGGTCACGTCGTGATCCCAGCGCTCGAGTGTCCAGGGACCGTTGGTAACAATGTTTTCGGCTTCGGTCCACTGATCTCCGTGCTCTTCAACGGAAGGCCGGTGCGATGGTGCGGCAGCGATGTAGGTCACCACCGTTGGCAGGTATGCACGGGGGCCTTCACAGACGACTTCCAGCGTATAGTCATCGACCGCGCGAACTCCGACTTCGTCCTCATCCTCGATCTCGCCGAGGTTATAGGCTTCGGCGTTCAGGATGTCATACAGGAAGCCTGCGTATGGAGCCGCAGTCTCCGGGTTGAGCTGTCGCTTCCACGACCACTCATAGTCGTGTGCGGTAACTGGGTCACCGTTGCTCCAGCCGGAATCTTCCCGGATATGGAAGGTCCAGGTGACGGCGTCGTCGGTTTCCCAGCTTTCAGCGATGTCTGGCACGGCTTCCAGTTCAACGTCGAACTGGCCGAGCATGGCGAAGAGCTGCATTTCGCCACCACAGTAGAGGTCTTTGTTGAAGTCCTGGCTCTGTGGGTCACGCTCGAAGTTCGTTCGGAGTACTTGCTCGGCTGCGAGATCGCCAGACGGCTCATCGGCTTCGTCGTCGTCGTCTTCATCAGGCTCGTCAACGTCTTCATCGTCCGGCTCATCTTCAGCGTCATCATCCGGCTCGTCGACTTCTGCGTCGTCATCCGGCTCATCGACTTCTGTGTCGTCGTCTGGTTCTTCGGCGGCTGTCTCTTCGTCGTCATCCTCACAGGCAGCGAGCAGAGACAGTGCGGCGATCGAGCCGGTGGCGGCTCCCGCGAGCTTCAGCAGGGCACGGCGATCCATGTGGATCGTCTCGAAACGCCTCTGGAAGAGGTCGATCTGACTTGCGGAATTCCACCAATTATTGCTGGCCATGGTTATTCAATCCTCCTCAGACCGCACCACACAGTGCCGGCCTATTTGCCACAAACTGATCATTCGAATGGCCCCGGTGCCCATCGGCACCTCTGGAACAGAGGCGAATCGTCTCAGGCAGTCTCCTTTCGCCTACACACCGAGGGTGCTATCGCCTGCCGGAACGCGGATCGAGCGCGTCACGCAGGCCGTCACCGAAGAACGTGAACGACATCATCACCAGCGCGATGGCCAGTGCGGGAAAGAGCGAAAGGAACCAGTAGGAGTTGATGTACGTCTGATTGTCACCAACCATCCCACCCCAGCTCGGCATCGGCGGGGAAATCCCGACGCCGACGAAGCTCAGCGCGGCCTCGGTAAAGATGGCGAGCGGAACACCGAAGGTGATCGTGACGATGATCGGTGTCAGCGCGTTGGGCAGTATGTGTTTCATCGCGATCCGCCAGGAACCGGCGCCCGCAGCGTGGGCCGATACCACGTAGTCTTTTTCCCGAAGCGAGAGGAATTCAGCCCTTACCACGCGGGCCAGGATGACCCATCCCGTGATCCCGATAGCCAGGAAGATGTTCTGAAGGCCTCGCCCAAGCATGGCCATGATCAGAATGACGAAGAGAAGCTGCGGGAAGGCGTACATGACATCGACAAGCCGCATGAGCAGGTTGTCGACTCTGCCCCCTGAATAGCCGGCGATGATGCCGATCGGCAATGCGATGGCAAGAATAATCACCTGTGCCCCGAGGCCGACGAGCATAGAGACCCTGGCCCCGTAGATCATCCGGCTGAACATGTCACGCCCGACATTGTCCGTGCCCATCCACCACTCGGAGCTGGGCGACTGGAATGTGGAACCCAGGTGCTGATCGCGATAGTCATACGGCGCAATCAAAGGCGCGAAAACAGCCATGAACACGATCGCAAGGATCACGATCATCCCGAACAACGCCAGGCGATTTGCTATCAGGCGGCTGAAGGCATCCCGCCAGAGAGTTCGATGTGGCCGGGCGGCGTGACGCAGTGCGTCACTCCTCGCTGCGTTTGGCGGCGCTCCGGTGGCTGCCGAGGCTGGATCAGCCCCGCGGTTACGAATTACACCCATTTTTGCGTTCCCTCTCAGCTCAACCGGATGCGCGGATCAACGACCCCATACAGGACGTCGACCAGAATGTTCATTACAGCCAGGAATACTCCGTACAGAAGAATCACGGCCATGATCATCGGGTAGTCGCGAGACAGCATGCTTTCCACGAAGAACCGGCCCATTCCGGGAACCCGGAACACGGCTTCGACGAAGAACGACCCCGTTGCAATTGCCGCGAACATTGGCCCGGCGATCGTCAGCGGTGGGATCAGGCCATTCTTGAGTGCGTGACCCACCACGACTCTGCGAGGGGCGAGCCCTTTCGCCTGTGCCGTGCGAACATAGTCCTGATTCAGCACCTCGATCATCGCCGAACGGGTGTACCGGGCCAGAATGCCGAGTGGCTGCAATCCCAGCGCGATCGTCGGCAGGATCCAGTCGACCGGGCCAGTCCAGCCACCAGTACGCGGGATGATGTGAAATCCAAGGAGGTTTGGTAAAAGCAGGACGACGGTGACGATCAGAAAAATGGCGACGACGAAGTTCGGGAAGGAGACTCCGAGAACAGCCACGAAACTGGCGACGTAGTCGATAAACCCGTTTCGCCTCACGGCCGCCATGACCCCGAGCGGAACTCCGATGAACACGGCGAATCCCATCGCCATCAAGCCAAGATGCAATGAGACCGGGAACGTGGACCTCAGGATGTCAGTAACTTCTCGTGTCCGGTAGACATATGAGGTGCCGAAGTCGAGCCGGGCAGCTTTCCAGACAAAGATGACGTATTGCTCGTACAGTGGACGATCCAGGCCGTACTGACGCATCAGGTTCTCCTGTGCGGCAGGTGGGAGCGGATTGGCATTG
>REEK01000184.1 GCA_007695115.1 Sphaerobacteraceae bacterium | reverse complement strand
CTGTCTTCCCAGTCATCGTATGGCAGATCGGGAAAGGCGAATGCGTGTCCGGCGCTCATGATGGCCAACCTCTCCTGGGTCTCGGTGGATGTTCGGAACCAGAGACCGACGAACTAATCCCGGATCTGTCCCTGAACCCGGAACGGATGAAAGATGAACATGGCCCGCGGGGCATCATCCAGTGCGGCGACGAAGTCCGGGGCCTTATCGGCACCGATATACCGACTGGCGATGTGATGCAGCTCTTCGCGGGCTGCGGCATCGTCATGGACAACCTCGCACCGGCACCGAAGCTCGACATAGCTGTAGCCCGAATCGGGGTCATCGACCACCACGGTTGCCCGGGGATCACGATCGAGATTCTTCGTCTTCACGGCACTCTCCGGCGCCATCATGCGGACGGTGTCTCCCTCACGTCGGTACCACATCACCGTCCCGTGCGGATGGCCGTCTGGCATCAGCGTCACGAGCTTGGCGAACGCCTGCTTGTCCAGCAATCCGCGCTGCTTGTCATCGAGCATCGTGTGTCTGTTCCTTTCCCGCATCAATCTTCATAGGATTCTACGATTGGCGCCCGCGATCGAACCAGATTGATCGAAATCGCCGAGACGATCATCAGTGTCCCGAGAATCAGAATCGCCGGGCGAAAGTCTCCGAACACTCCGTAGAGGGCCGCCAGTGGCAGTGGGCCGATCGCCGAATAGGCGATGTTGGTCATCGATCCGGCACCCTGAATCTTGCCCAGTCCTTGCCGCCCGTAAAAATAAGCCCAGGTGGAGTTCATGATAATCATCTGAATTCCCTGGAACAGCCCCATCAGCCCGGCATAGACGAACCCGAGAAACGGGTTGGTGACGAAAACCAGAACGATCGTGGCAACAATGAACAGCATCGCATTTCCGGTATAGACCCGGATCGGATCGTAGCGATCCACCAGATAGCCACCGATGAAGCTGGAGATCGTTGCGGTGATCGCAAATGGAACGAACAGTCCGGCCGCCAGGCTGGCCGACAGGCCGAAATCGGTGAGGATCGAGATCTGGTGAAAGACGTAGGCCGTGCCGACCATCGACGGCACGCCGATCGAGAGCGATGTCACCCAGAAGAAGAGCGTTTTCAGTGCGTTGTCACTCAACGGGGCATCAGTCGATTCGGCAGCTCTCCGCTCCGAGGCTGGCAACTCGTCGGCACCATCCGGGTTCTCGCCACGATCTTCCGGACGATTGCGCACCACGAAGATCGCCAGCGGGATGATCAGTATCCAGACGAAGGCACCGAGAATCATGTAGGTCTCGCGCCAGCCGAACATCTCGATCAACTGCTGAGAGATCGTGGGGAAGGCTGCGTTGGACGCAGCACCACCGATGCCCATGACGGCCATCGCCCGGCCGCGGTATTTCACGAACCACTGGGCCACCAGCAATGTACCGTTGACCGGCAGCGATCCCTGCCCGAATGCGCGCAACGAGGCGAACGCGAAGAAGAAGGCGATCGGGCCAACCGCGAACGCCATACCGAAACAGGCCAGTCCGAGGCCGGTGACGGCAAACATCAGCATCACCCGGGCGCCATAGCGGTCTGCCAGTCGACCGACCAGGAAGACCATGATCGCGCTCAGGCCGGTACCGACCGCATACAGGGCCGAAATTTCGGTACGAGAGAATCCGGTGTCCTCGATGAGGGGGTCAATGAATACGGAGAAGCCGTAGGACTGACCAGGTCCCGAAGCAAACGCTACCAGTGCGGCAACTCCGGCGATCCACCAGCCATAGAACGGCTGCAGGCGTCGACCTCGGCGTGGACGCCCGTCCGGAGTCTCATCGTGCGTGGAAATTTGTGGTGCCTCTTCCTGCCGAACGCGTCATTGCGCTCTTATTTCGACCCTATAGGCTACCATCAACAGGATGGACACGGTGCAGGCAATGGTCGATTCCAGCTGGATACCGTCTACGGTGGGGATGATTCTGATCGCCACCGTCATCATGGTGTTGATCTCGCGTCACACCACACGAGTGCGCGCGCGGGTATCGGCCGATGCGCGGCGGGTACAGTTGCTCAACGATATACCGTCGGAGTTACGCTTTCGTGTCTACGAGCGAGACAGCTACACCTGCCAGCGTTGCGGCGACAGTCGCGATCTACTGGTCGACTTCGTGGATGACCCGCCAGCCGATGATCAGGTGCAGCTGCGCCAGCTCATCACTCGTTGCGCTCGCTGTACAGCAATTACCCGGCAGTCAGGTATCATCGACTGAACGCACGGCATTTCACCGGGAACGGAGCAGATCAGATGGAACTCCTGATCGGCGCGATCGTCTTTATACCGCTGCTGATCCTGCTCTGGGTGATGGTGCGCTATGCCACCCGCATCCGCAGGGATGTGCTCGACAAAGATGTTCGCATCCGACAACTGGAGAGCCTCGACGGCGGAATCGTGCAGGCAGCGCTCGAACGCGATAACCAGACGTGCCAGCGATGTGGTGCCACGGAGCGCGTCGGGGTCGATTTCGTCGGAGAAACCCCACGCGGGGATAGCGCTGAGCGGATCACCGCCGATGATCTGGAAGCTACCTGTGTCGCCTGTTACTTCGATCAGTGGAAAACGTTGCAGAAGGATCAGCCCGATCTCGGCTCGCGCGACGACGACCGCTGGGTGTGACAAACCCGGGTACAGATACGTCATACTCAGTGTAATAGACGATCAACCACGGTTCGCTGAAAGCGTTGCTGACTCATGAGCACTGAACATCGAGCCGATCACACTGCGGACGAGTTCTACCGGCCGACCCAGGATGAACGCACGCTGGCCTGCATCTCACACCTCTCAGTCTTCGTGTCATCCATCGGGTTTCTGGTCGCAGTTGGACTCTGGATCTACCTGCATACCCGGAAAAATCAGCCCTATGGCGCGTTCCAGGCTGGTCAGGCGGTTATCTTTCAGCTCCTGGTGATGGTGCTGACCGTCATCGTTATCCTGATCGTGATGGCCTTTGCCTTCGGCGCGTTCGGACTGGCATTTGCCGCCAGCTCCGGCACCGGTGAGGTTGCCTTCGGCATCGCAATGACGGTCGGCATCATGGTCTTCGTTGTCAGCATCATGGTCGTCACGTTTGCGTTCTATGCCTATGCGATCTACGCCGCGGTGCGTTCCTACCAGGCCCAGCCGTTCCGGATTCCCCTTGTAGGCCTGCTGGCCGAGATGATCAGCCCGATGCCGGATGTCCGTGGGGAGCATCGTCCATGACGTCACCGCAGACCCACGGGTTTCGCTCTCCCGAAATCCGGCGCAGTATGGATGTTTTCGGGCTGGATGGCGAGAAAGTCGGCACGATCATTCGGGTGATTCGTGGGCCGGAAGCCGCCAGCAACATCCCGGATAATCCACCGTTTACGCCGGAGATACGCGCATACGACGGCGAGGCACTCGGCCCTGCGCCAACGCGTGAGGTCGGCAACTTCGGCCCGGCCACTCAGACTCCGGAACATCGCTACGGGGCGGACACCACCGCCGGCGAGCCACTTGGTGCGGGCGCAATACTGGTGGGTACCTGGTACGGGCTGTTCGGTCGCCGCCGGATCGCTCTCGATGAAGTCCAGACGGTTTCGATGGAACGCGTCATCCTCCGGCGTGCCGCCAGGGACTACCTCGGGTAGGCAGGCATCGCTCAGCTTCTGGAAACCTGCTGCAGATCGAGACAGAGAAGCGCCACGCGCATCAGCAGGCGATCGTTCGGATTGTTCAGGTTCCGACCACTCAGTTCGCCGATACGGGCAGCTCGATAGGAGAGCGTATTACGGTGAACATTGAGCATTGCCGATGCTTCAGCGATCGATCCGCCGCTCGAGAGATAGGCGCGAAGCGTCGGAATCAGCTCGGTTCCCCGGCGATCGTCATACGCCTCGAGCGCGCCGAGGACATCCTGACGGAACTGTTCCACAGCCGGATTTCCCCAGAGGTGATAGAGCAAGCCGAACACCCCGATATCCTCCAGTGAATCAAACCAGCTGACCGGACCGGTCAACACGCCAGCCCGCACCAGTCCCCGGGCAAACCGGGCCTGATCGAGGCTCGAAGATGCACCGGTGATGACCGGTACCACCGAGCCGATTGCAACACACAAAGATTGAGAACCATCGCGTGCTTCCATCCGGTGGAGCCGTTGCTCCAGCGTCTCCCGATCCGCGTCAGTCACCAGAAAGGCGATCTCGCCATCGAGCTCGGCTCGTTCCACACCGCTCAGCCCGCCGAGGAGCTGATCCGCGATCCGATGGGCCCGCTCCAGATCTTCACCGGCATCGATGACTCCGACCCGGACCGGGCGGACTGCCTCGATCCCCAGACCCCTGGCGCGGGCAATCGCGGCGGTCTCTGATGCCAGGCGACCTTCCAGCAACTCGGCAATCGCCCGTTGCCGGGCACTCCGGGCGCCAGCGGCATTTCCCTGAGCCAGCACGATCGCCGCGGTTCCGGCAGTCTGTGTCAGTACCAGTCGATCGACCTCGGTTAGCCTGCCAACCGGCGCCACCACACTGAGATAGGCACTCCCGGTCGGAGCCAGCATCGGGACGACCAATCGCTCGCTGCCGTGGTCATCAACCACGGTCACGGATTGCCCTGACGTCCGGGCCAGATCCAGAGCATCGATCGGAGCAGGGTCAGGGTCGTGGGTTCCACCACTGGCAATCAACTGGCCGTCCGTATCCTGAAGCATGACTGGATGGCCGGAGAACTCGGCAACGACGTCGAGAATTCCCTCCACCCCGCGCGGATCCATTGCGGCCTCGGACAACCGGCGGGAGAGATCGTTTCCCAGACGGTAGAGCTCGGCCCGGCGTTCGGTGAGAAGCCGATTCAGTGTGCCCTCGGCATCCTGAGGAAACGGCGCCGGCATGGTGATCATCGGCAGATGCTCGATCGGGTCTTCACTGAAGGCTGGCTCGGTGAGGATTGCCGATATCCCATGCTCCACCAGCGTCTTGAGAAGCTGGTCGCGAGTGATCATCGCGGCATCTTCGATCTGTTCCAGCACGCGGCGCGGAATCACCACCAGCTCATCGCCTCGCAGTGGTGGCAGCAATGGCGGAGAAGTCCGGACGGAGACGACCCATGACACCCCGCGGTCGTACGCCGCGTCCCGGCTGAGTGTCGTGGGGGGAACCAGCTGCATACGGCGATCCCACCGGCAGAGATCCCGGAGTGTGATCTCAGGCATGGGCCACCTCCGACTGGTTCGCACCAGCCAATTGGATGGTAACTGGAGGGGTCGGCACGCCGGACAATGGATGTTTCATCATACGACCACAATAAGTAGAATCAATTGGACGGGGCCAATGGAGGGCTATATGCTGGTCGAACTGGACCGCGAGAGCGATCTTCCGCTCTATTTGCAAATCAGCAACCAGATCCGGGAGCGGATCCACACTGGCGATCTCGCCGTGGGGAGCAAACTCCCGCCTGAACGACGCCTGGCAGCGATGCTCGGCGTCAACCGAACCACCATCGTCACCGCCTACCGTGAACTGGCGGCCGACGGGCTGGTGGAAGGTCACGTCGGGCGTGGAACCGTTGTCGCCGATCCCGATCCGGATACGGGCCAGTCCAGTAATCATCAGCAGATTCCGTGGAGTCAGTTGTTCACCTCCACCACCGAGGTCATGAACGATCCGTTGCTCCGGGATACCACGATGATCTCGTCCCGTCCGGATGTCATTTCTCTGGCCACCGGCATTCCATCTCCCGAACTCTACCCGATCGAGCTGATCCGTGGTTTGCTCGATGAGGCGCTGCATACCGATGGGCAGGCGCTTCTCCAGCATTGTCCCACAGAGGGCTACTGGCCGCTCCGGAGCTCGCTCGGTGACTGGATGGCCGGAGATGGTAAACCCGTCGATCCGGAGAACGTGCTGGTGGTAGCCGGTTCGCAACAGGGACTCTACCTGCTGGCCCGGACGCTGCTCGATCCCGATGATCTGGTGGTGATCGAATCACCGACCTATCTCGGGGCGTTGCAGGTCTTTCGGGCAGCCGGAGCGCGATTGCTACCGATTCCGGTCGATAGCAACGGCATGCGGGTCGGACTGCTGGAAGATCTGCTGGCCAGACGACGGCCGAAGTTGATCTACACGCTGCCGAGTTTCCAGAACCCGAGCGGTGGCACGATGAACCTGGATCGGCGCCGACGCCTGCTCGATCTGGCCGAACGCTACCGGATTCCGATTATCGAGGATGATCCGTACAGCGTGCTTCGCTACGAGGGGCCGGCGCTGCCGACCCTGCATGCGATGGATCAGCGCGGGATCGTCATTCATCTCAGCACCTTTTCCAAGATCCTGTTTCCGGGATTCCGGATTGGCTGGATCGCTGGACCGCAGCCGATTCTGAAGCGACTGGCCCTGATGAAGCAGATTGTTGACCTGGACACCAACCCACTGGCACAGTGGGCGGTCTGGGCACTGCTGGATCGCGGTCACCTGCGAGAGCATGTCGAGGAGTTGCAGTCGATCTATCCGTATCGACGCGATCTCATGCTCGAGGCTCTGCAGCGACACTGTACCGGCCTGCTACAGTGGAACCGACCACACGGCGGGTTCTACATCTGGGCACGCCTTACCGATGGGTTGCGGGCTCGCGATCTGTTGCCGGAAGCGGCACGATTTGGCGTCTCGGTGGCGCCTGGCGAGAGCTTCCACGTCGACGATGAGGGTGAATCGACCCTGCGTCTGAATTTCACGTTGCCTGCAGCGGAGGAGATCGACGAAGGTATCCGCCGGCTGGCTGGAGCGATCGAATCATTGCGATCACTCCGCGGAACGGACGACCGGAAGGCCAGAGAGGCCGTAACCCCGATCGTCTGAATCACAAAACTGGTTTCAACCCGGCAGGAAGCTGTTGCCTGTCGGACGAACATTACAGGAGAAAGGACACACGTTATGGAGAAATCGACCTTCAAGACCAAAGCTGGCCTGGCACAGATGCTCAAGGGTGGCGTCATTATGGACGTCGTCAACGCTGAGCAGGCCAAAATCGCCGAAGAAGCCGGCGCCTGTGCCGTTATGGCGCTGGAGCGCGTACCGTCCGACATCCGCCGCGATGGTGGTGTCGCCCGAATGAGTGATCCGGAACTGATCGTTCAGATCAAGGACGCGGTTACTATTCCGGTCATGGCCAAGGCGCGTATCGGCCACTTCGTCGAGGCGCAAATCCTCGAGGCGCTCGGTGTCGACTATGTCGACGAGAGCGAAGTGCTGACTCCGGCCGACAACTTCTTCCACATTGCCAAGGAAGACTTCAACATTCCGTTCGTCTGTGGTGCCCGTGATCTGGGCGAGGCGCTTCGACGTATCGGTGAAGGTGCCGCGATGATTCGCTCCAAGGGCGAAGCCGGAACCGGCAACATCGTCGAGGCAGTCCTGCACCTGCGCCAGATCAACGGCGGCATCAAGGAAATTCAGGCGATGCCGAAGGAAGAGCTGATGAGCGCCGCCCGTGATCTGGGTGCGCCGTACAACCTGGTCCGTGAGATCCACGAAACCGGCAAGCTGCCGGTGGTGGTCTTCTGTGCCGGTGGTATCGCCACCCCGGCCGATGCCGCGCTGGTAATGCAGCTCGGTGCCGAGGGTGTCTTCGTAGGCTCCGGTATCTTCAAGTCAGAAGATCCGGCCGTCCGTGCCAAGGCGATCGTGGAAGCAACCACCAACTACCAGAACCCGGCCAAGCTGGCCGAGATCAGCCGTGGCCTCGGCGAGCCGATGCGCGGCCTGGAGATTGGTCAGATCGAAGAGAAGGAACTGCTGGCCGCCCGCGGCTGGTAGAGGGTTTTGTAAGTAGGCCCTCACCCCCGGCCCCTCTCCCAAATCTGGGAGAGGGGGGCGGAATTGATGTCATCTCGAGCTTGTCGAGAGATCTCAGACGTTCGCGAAACGTCGATTCCGTCCAGCGCTGATGGTGAGAGCACTGAGGAGATTCACCTATGCCGAAAATCGGCGTTCTGGCACTACAGGGAGCATTTATCGAGCATGTCCACCGGCTCCGGGAAATCGGTGCCGAAGCCGTTGAGATTCGGCTGCCGGAGGACCTCGACGGGGTGGAAGCACTGATCATCCCGGGTGGCGAAAGCACAACGATCGGCCGGTTGATCGACTGGTACGAGCTTCGTGAGCCGATCACAGAGATGGCGAGCGATGGCAAACCAGTCTGGGGAACCTGCGCCGGAATGATCCTGCTGGCAACCGATGTCGATCAGAGCACTCGTGCCCAGCATCAACCACTCCTGGAACTGATGGACATCACCGTCAAGCGCAATGCGTTCGGCACTCAGCTCGATAGCTTCGAAGCTGATCTGGAGATGCCAGCGATCTCCGGTGAACCAATGCCGACGGTCTTCATCCGGGCACCGATCGTCTCCCGCACCGGACCGGATGTCGAAGTACTCGGCACGCTGTCCGACGGCAAGATCATCGCCGTGCGCCAGAACAATCTGGTGGCCACCGCGTTCCACCCGGAACTGACCGGCGACCGCCGCCTGCACAGCTGGTTCGTCAATCTCGTTGTTTCCTCGGCAAAAGAGCCTGCTCCGGCGGAATAGCCGTCAGGCTCTTTTACCCACTTCTTCTCAACACAATATTTCCTTCTGAGCTCTAGCACCGTATACTGGTAACTCACCATACCGTTTACAGCGAGCGGAGGGGTTCCCATGAAGTTCGGTGTTGGGCTACCAGTGGAAGTCCCGGGACTCACGGAAACACAGCTGTTCGAGTGGGCGAAGCGAACTGAAGCGGGCCCCTTCGACACCATTGCCATTGTTGACGAGATTGTCAGTCCGAGTCTTGAGTCGCTAACGACACTGGCTGCCGTTGCGGCGCTGACCACTCGGGTTCGGTTGATGACCTACGTGATTGGCAGTCTCGCCCGCAACACCGCGTTGCTGGCAAAGCAGGCTGCCACCATCGACGTGCTCTCGGGCGGACGGCTCTCGCTGGGCCTGGGAGTTGGCGAACTGGTTGATGACTTCGCCGTCTCAGGCGTTGACATGCGAGGGCGTGGAGAACGGTTCGATCAGCAGCTCACTGAGTTGAGGCAGATATGGAACGGCGAGCCGGTTGGTGACACTGGCCGAGCAATTGGTCCTACGCCTGTCCAGCCGGGAGGCCCCGAGTTATTGCTTGGTGGATGGGCACCCCGGGCGTTGAGACGCATCGGCCGTTTCGCTGATGGATACGCTGGTGCAGTCCTTAGTGAAGAGCTCCTGACAGACGAGCATTACCAGATTGCCCTGAAATCCTGGCAGGACGAGGGTCGGGAGGGAAGGCCACGCCACGTACAGGCTATCTACTTTGCGCTCGGTGAGCAATCGGACGCGCAACGCGAAGAGTACCTCCGTAGTGCCTACGCTGGATCACCGGAGTACGACCTGCAGGCAATGGCTGCGATGATTCCGACGAGCGAAGCCGATGTTCGTCGGATGATCGACCGAATAGAAGAGCTCGGTGCTGATGAGCTCCTGTTTCATCCCCTGAGCGCAGACGTCGATCAGATTTCCCGCCTCGAACAGGCACTTCCGTGACAATCGCAATCTGACTAATGCCCTGAAAGTCACAACTTCATGCAGGACCAACAAGCAATTCCGGGAAACAACACACGCTATTTTCGTGATTCTCATGGGAAAAACAGCATAAACAACGGAATCACCCTCCAGAATTGGAACATCTGATCTATTGCCAGGCTGTCACAGCACTGCTAGGCTGATAGTACGTACACAGTTCAGGGATCTGTACGATCGCGTCAGGGGGGATCAGATGCAAGTCGCAGCGCGTCAGGAATACACCATCGCAGAGGTAGCCCGGATCACGGATTATCATCCGGATGCGGTTCACTACTGGGTTCGCGTCGGTGAGCTGCCTGGAATCCAGGATCAGCACCGCGGGGAATGGATCGTAGACTCAAATGATCTTCTTTCGTTCCTCCTGATTAACGGAGAAACGGTGCCGGAACAGATTTCCGGTCTCAGCTAATTTCGATCATCTCGACGATTCTTACTCCTCCTCACGAAGAAGCGGTGTCACCGCCGGTAGCCCACGCCCGGTGACACCGCTTTCTTATGCCCGGAATCAGATGCCGACCGCTGTCGACGGCGAATAAGGGAACGCCCCACCACGCAGCTCACCCGTTTCCGGATCGATCATCACGCCGTTGGGACGGGCAAAGTAGCTGCTGGAGAGCGTCTCTTCCCGCACAGCTACCTGATGGCCAATCGACTGCAGATGCTCGATCACCGCCGCCGGATAGCGGGACGAGATCTCGGTCAGCGGGCCTTCACTATGCAGCCGGGGCGACGAGATCGCCGGCTGGACGCTCATTCCATAATCGATCAAGTTGACCAGAATCTGGTAGACGGCCGAAATGACCCGGCGGCCTCCCGGTGAGCCAATCGAGGCGAATGGCTGTCCATCTCGCAGCACCAGCACCGGGGTGGCGGCAGACATCACCCGTTTGCCCGGCCCAACCGTGGTGACGGCGCCCGGCTCCGGATCGAACCACATGGTGGCGTTGTTCAGCACGATGCCGGTTCCCTCGATTACCACCCCGGAGCCATACAGCGCACCGAGCGTCGAGGTAAGCGAGACCATGTTGTGATCACTATCGATGACCGACATGTGCGTCGTCAGGCTGTCCCCACCGTTACCACTCCGATCCGGCATCTGCCCCTGTCCCGGATCGAACGGCCAGGGATCACCGGGTGCGGCATTCGGCATGGCACGGGTTGGATGAATATCGCCACGCCGCTGATCGGTATACGCCCGGGAGACGACACCCTGCAACGGAATCGGTTGCAGATCGACATCCCCGAGATAGCGAAGCCGGTCGATGAAGGCATGGCGGATCGATTCGGCAATCAGGTGCGATCCTTCTGGAGACTGAAACCCCATCCCGGGAATATCGAAGCCCTCCAGTAGCTGCAGCGCCTCGACCACCGTCGGATAGCCGGTGTTCCGGAGCTGCCCCAGAACCTGATGTCCCCGGTAGTCCGCCTGATGCGGAGCAAACTCCTGCACTGAGAAATCAGCCAGATCGTCCATCGTGAGCAGTCCACCATGTCGCTGCATGTCATCGACGATTCGCTGGCCGATCTCCCCGCGGTAGATCACATCGACGCCATCACGGGCAATCAACCGCAGAGTGCGGGCGAGATCCGGCTGCTTCAACAGGTCTCCCGGGCTTCCCATCGCCGGAGCAAGCGGGGCGCCATCTGCACTGAAGAATGTCTTGCGCGCTTCATCGACCTTCTGAAGCTTCCGGTAGCTGACGGCGGTCATCGAGGTGAAGTAGTGATCGACCTCGAACCCTTCTTCTGCCAGCCGGATTGCCGGAGCCAGCACCTCATCCCAGGAGAGTTTGCCCCAGCGACGGTGCGCCTCGGCCGCCATGCCGGGCATTCCCGGTACGGCCGGGGTCAGCCAGCCTTCCTCGGCAGCGTTGTCCTTCGTTGCTCGCCAGCCGTACATGCCGGAACGCTGATCCTCACCGAGCAGTTCGAACAGCTCCGGACGCATCGCCCGGGGCAGAATCGTGCTGCCATCCAGACAGACGGTCTCGCCACTGCTGGCATCCCGGTAGACCAGAAAGGAGATCCCGCCGAGCCCGCTCATGTATGGCTCGACCACGCCGATCGCAAACACCGTGGCGATTGCCGCGTCGATCGCGTTGCCGCCCTTGCGAAGCATCTCTGCGCCGGCCTCGGCAGCGTGTGGCTGCATGGCGCTGACCATCCCGGTCGGCGATGTGGCCTCGCTCTTGTCGATCAGCCAGCGGCTACGAGTACCCATGATCCAGATTCCTCTCTTGAGTTTTTGAATTAGATAGCGCCAAGGTCACGAAGCTGCTGAATACGCTGCTCGTCATAGCCGGCCAGGCTCTGCAGCACATCATCGGTATCCTCACCAAGCGCCGGTCCCGGCCTGGTCGGTGTCGGCTCACCCGGGTTCATCCGGATAGCGCTGGCGACATGACGAACCGTGCCGAACTGTTCGGTCTCGGTCTGGATGATCATCTCCCGGGAGAGAATCTGCGGATCGTTGAGCGCCTCTTCCACCGAGTTCACCGGCGCGCAGGGAACCGATCCCCGCAACCGGTCCATCCATTCCTCAACCGTGCGCGTTTTGAAGACGGACTTGAGGATCGCGTTCATCTCCTGATAGTGCTGGTAGCGGTCATCAAAGGTCCGGAACCGCGGGTCATCGATCAGATCCGGTCGCTCCAGTGCGGTGCAGAGCGGTGGCCAGAATTTCTCCTTGGCCACCATGATCACCAGATAGCCGTCGCTGGCGGCGTAGACCTGCGATGGGTAGAGCGTGGGATGTGATGATTCCGGCAGGCGCTTCGGCTCGTAGTCCGAGTTCAGACTGAAGGTGGCGACGTAGGCCAGCATCGACACCGCGGTATCGAGCAGGCTGATATCGACGTCGCATCCTTTGCCGGTTCGCTGAGCCTGAAAGATGCCGATCATCAGCCCGAGCGCCGCATTCAGGCCACCGGCGTAATCGACGATCGACACCCCCGCTTTGGTCGGTGGGGTAGATGGATCGCCGGTAAGACTCATGAACCCGGAGTAGGCCTGAAAGAGATAGTCGTAGCCCGGCTCGGTCCTCCGGGGGCCGGTCATCCCGAAGCCACTCAGCGAGCAGCAGACGATCTTCGGATTGATCTCGCCGAGTTGCTCGTAGGTCAACCCCAGCCGTTCCGGCTGATCACCACGGAGATTGCTGAAGAACCCGTCGGACTCCCGCACCAGATCGTGCAGTACCTCGCGAGCTTCCGGCACCCGGAGATTGAGCGTGATGCCGCGATTGTTCCGGTTGAACGAATGGTAGTAGAGACTGTCCTGGCCGGATCGATAGGGCGGGACATAGCGGGCGACATCGCCGCCAGTGGTCGGGTCTTCGATCTTGATGATTTCGGCGCCGAGATCGGCGAGTTGCAACATCCCGAACGGGCCCGCCCCGAACTGGGAGAGCGCCAGAATTCGGACACCGTCGAGTGGTCGTGGCATTGAATGGACCCCTGTGCCTTGCTCTGATGGTAACGATCAACGATCAAGCGTTGCCGTCCAATATGGCGGAGGAATGGCGGCTCGTCAATCGGTTTCGGCGGGCCCATAGCGGTAGATCCGGATGTCGGTGGAGGTGTAAATGGCGCCGTCCGGCCCTGTCACCACATCGAGGTTGCAGTTGACCGGTAATTCTGACTGATCCACGACGCTGGCATGGTCGTCTGGATCGAGCTCCAGGGCCATCAGCATCGAGAGATTCCAGATACAGAAGAGAACCCGGCCAGCCAGTTCCGGCGTCTCGTCAGTCGACGGGATGTGAATGCCGGTGGGGGCAACTCGTTCTGTGGTGGTGGACCAGATCGGATCGATGAACTCGTCCTCTTCGGCAATCCCCTGAACCTCCGGCCAGCCGTAGTTGCCGCCGGACTGGATCAGATTGACCTCGTCGTAGCCGTCCGGGCCATTCTCAGTCAAAAAAAGATCCCCCGTCTCCGGGTGGATCGCCATACCGAATGGATTGCGCAGGCCATAAGCGTAGACCGGATTGTCCGGTCCGAACGGGTTGTCATCCGGAATCGCGCCATCTTCCGTGTAGCGCAGCACGCTGCCGGCCGGCAGATCCGGATTCTGGCTGATCGATGGTTGCTCGATATCTCCGATGGTGGCGTAGAGGTAACCATCCGGACCGAAGACGATCCGGCCGCCATTGTGGCAACAGCTCGGGCCGAACGGGAGATCATCGACCAGCACGGTCTCGTCGATTCCGTAGCCATCGTCATCGGTCAGGCGCACGATTCGCTGTCCGTCTGGCTCCCCGGCCGGATCTGTCGCAGTGTAGAACGCGTAGACATAGCCATTTTCCTCGAACGCCGGATGAAGCGCCATCCCGAGCAGGCCATGTTCGGTGTAGCCATCCGGACGGGCAACCTCCAGCTCGGCGAACGGCTCCTCTCTCAGCTCGCCATCTTCCACCACCCTGATCTGTCCGGTGTGGACCTCGGTAAAGAGGAGTCGACCATCCGGGGTGAAGGCCATAGCTCCGGGCATATCGAGATTCTCGATGTACGGCGTCACCTGAAAGTCGTCGATCTCGAGCACATCTGCGTCATCATCACTGCCACAGGCAGCGATCAGGGACAGCGTTGCCAGAGCAATGATCATCGGAATCAGACGGAACATCGGCTTCTGCTCTCTGAATGATCGAGGGGGCCGGACATCAGTTTCGCAGATGCCCGGCCATCTGGCATCGTGTGGCGCTATCCAGCACAACCCATCATCGCCAGAAAGTGCTCCATCAGATGCTGGCCGTTCCGGGCCTCGAAGCTGACGGTGTCGCCGTCCGGGCGGCTGGTTCCGGGCACTTTGGCCATCTTGTCGGCCCGATCGGCGGTATCCAGCCGAACGGTGACCGTGGTCGGGAATGATGGCTTGAACGGCGGGATGTCACCGGCACGGGAGACGCCATCCTTGACCGTGGCTTCGATCAATTCGCAGGCCCTGTTCGGGTGCATGTGCTTCGCGGCATGTCGACCACGGCCATATTTCACGATCGCTCCGGCACAGGCGTTCCCCACCAGTTGCTGCGTCTGAAGCACCGCAGCCTCATCGCCACTCACCGCAACCACGGGCACATTCCAGTGTCCAGCCGTGGCGGCGTTCATGCCGTGCTCGCCGACCTGTATGTCACCGATCCATATGTCCATGATCCAGCCGGTGAAAGAGTGGGCCAGCACGCCGTCCTGGGTCCCGGCCCGGGCATGGTATCCCGTGAAGACGAGCGCATCGACATCCTTGTCGACATCACAGACCATCACCAGCGGCTTCTGGTTGCCGGTTATCAGCCAGACATCGGGATCGAGCTCAGCCGGGATGATGTTCCGCATACCGTCGTGTGAATCGTTGACGATGATCTCGGTTGCCCCAGCCGCACGGGCTCCCCGAATCGCGGCATTGACTTCAGCCGTCATCAGCCGGCGTGAGGATTCATACTCGGGAGGTGCGCCCTTGTCGGCGAGGTCAGGCGGAATGACCTGCTGCCAGACGGCAACACCGGCCGTGCCCTCCATATCGGCGGAGATGAGCACTCTCATTGCGTTGTCCCTTCCCTGTCTTTCCGGTTCGGTGGTCCGGTTACTCTTCGTCCGGCTCCACAACTGGTGCTTCTGTCAGGTTATTGCGTTGGAGGTAATCATTCAACTCCTCGCGGACTTCTCGCGGGGTCATCCCGTCCAGCGGGTGGTCGAAGATCTCCTCCAGCTGTGGCCGGTTCATGTATCCGATCGAGCGCGCCCAGCGCCAGAACTCATCCCACTCTTCACGGCCACCGGGCAACGGAGCGCGAGATCCGGCAGCGTCTGGTGCTGATTTGCGCTCTTCATCATTACGGCGGGATCGCTGGCGCTCACCGGATGCCCTACCGGACTTCTTCTTCTCAGCATCGCCATCCGACTCGAAATCGATAGCGAACTGGGTGCCATAACCGAGCGCAGCCAGTGCCCGGCCAATTGCTTTGGTTTCGGCTTTTTCGATGAAATCGTCCCAGTCGTCCCGGGTCTCACTGCCGTAGCCAGTCGCACAGCCGCCATCGGGGATCTGGACTAGTGCCCGAAAGACGGCCTCATCTTGTTCCAGAATAATGTGCTCGGTAGTGATCCGGGCGTTCGGCTGCTCGGTGCGCAACCAGGCCAGACGCCAGCGAACGTCGAGATACTCGGTCTGCCTTCCATCAGCAGAGATGGTTCGCAGGTAGGGTCGGGGGTCAAACGTTTTCCGGGAAGTCTGTTCGTCCATATTCTTGCCTTTCCACACAGGCACAATCGCACCCGTCGTTCCCAAAAATGCACCGATTCGGTTATTCTGACGAGACATCTCTCATGCGTCTGCGCCTGGCCACGATCCACACCTCTGTGGCGATTATCAACCTGCTGCCGGCCCGATGGAGCTTTTGCACATGGAATTGATCTGGAAATCAGCACTCGATCAGGCCAACGCAGTTGTTGACGGAGAGATCTCCGCCACTGAGCTGGTTCATGCTCACCTGAAACAGATCGAATCACAGAATCCGTTCATCAATGCGGTGGTCCAGACCGACAGCGATCAGGCGCTTCACCGCGCTGGCCAGATCGATCGCGCGATTCGGGCGGGAGAATCCGTCGGGCCGCTGGCCGGAGTGCCCTTCACTGTTAAAGACAACATCGAAACGGCCGATATGATATCCGCAATCGGAGTTCCCGATCGCCGGCGCACTGTTCCTGATCAGGATGCCACTGTTGTTAACCGCATGAAGGCTGCCGGGGCAATACTCATCGGAAAGACCAACTGCCCGCCATGGGGCGGTGGGCTCGAAACCGATAATCCGGTCTATGGACAGACCGTCAATCCATATGATTCCGCCCGGACAGCCGGGGGAAGTAGCGGAGGACAGGCGGCAGCAATCGCCACCGCCATGTCTGCCTGCGGTATCGGAACCGACTCCGGTGGAAGCCTGCGCTATCCGGCGCACGCCTGCGGTATCGCCACTATCAATCCAACCCCCGGGCGAGTCCCGCTGACCGGTATTCTGGACGATATGGGCAATCTCGGTGTTCGCCGGGATCCACGTACCCAGGCTGGCCCCATGGCCCGCAGCGTTGCTGACCTGTCGACACTCCTGAAGGTCATCAGCGGGCCGGATACCGGAGACCCGGGAGTGATCCCGTTCACACCGCAAGTTCAGGAGACCATTGCGCCGGACGAGCTGCGTATCGCGGTGCAGCTCGACAACGGAGAAGTCGCCCCTTCCCGAGAGACAATCGCAACGGTCCAGGCCGCGGCTCAGGTACTTTCCGAGAACCGTGCAGCCGTCAGCAATGCTGAACTTCCTGACGAGGGGATGTCCCTCATCAAGGGTATCTGGCGATCGTATGGCGATGAGATGAGCGCGAAAGAGCTCTACGAGATACTGGGAGCGTGGGATCAGTATCGCAGGCGACTCTCCACATGGTTCGCGTCCTACGATCTGATTATCCGACCCGTCAACGCTACGCCAGCTCCAGTTCATGGAACCACCACTCCCGATGCGCTGTATACCGTGCCTTTCAGCCTCACCGGCTGGCCAGCGGTTGTGGTGCGCTGCGGGACCTCGGCCGAGGGACTGCCGATCGGGCTACAGGTGATTGCGCACCCCTGGCAGGATCGCCTCGCCATGCGTGTGGCCATGACACTCGAACACCATCTGGGTGGATGGCACAAGCCAGCCTTGCGCTAATCGCCGATCCAGCCGACCTTACTTAACTTAATAGCCTCACGCTACGGAACGCTGTTTGCTATACCCGCCTTAGTGGCTGGTTCAGGAAACCGGCAGTTCTGATGGAGGCAAGATGATGAATTCGGATGTTGAGCAATCATTTCATCAGGGTCCCTGGCACGCCAGTCCGGCGTATCGCCATCTCGTGCAGTTCTATGAGTCTGAAGATTACCTGCTGCTCATGCTGTCACAGTTCGTGACAACCACGCTCGAAAACAATGAAGCCAGTATTGTCGTCGCCACTGGTGATCACCTGACCATGATCGAACAGATACTGCAAAGCAACGGGCTGGACGTCTCCGCTCAGAAGGCGGCGGGCCAGTTCACTCCTCTGGATACCTCGAAGATCATGCCGCAGTTTATGGTGGCCGGTCAGCCAGATCCGGAACTGTTCCGGAACCTCTTTGGCTCACTGATCGCGCAAATTCGAGCCGAGTGGTCATCTGTCCGCATTTTCGGTGAGATGGTGGCATTGACTGCAGAGCTCAATTACGCATCCGCGACGGTGGATCTGGAACATCTCTGGAACGATTTGCTGGAACAGCAGGATTTCTCGCTCTGCTGCGCCTATCCAATCAAAACATTCCGGGATCAGGAGACCGCAAGTATGCTGCGGGACATCTGCGAGCAGCACAGTGCGGTATTTCCCGCTGAAAGCTATTCGTCGCTGACCTCGGAATCCGAACGATTTCGCGAAGTTGCCCTGCTTCAGCAGAAGGCGACTCAGCTGGAGCACGAGCTTGCAGAACGCGCTCGGGATCAGCAGAGATTGAGCGATGCCCTCGATGCCGAGCGTTCCGCCCGTCAGGACGCCGAATCTGCGCTCCAGATTCGAGAAGAATTCGTCTCGATTGCGGCACATGAGCTGAAAACACCGCTGACATCGCTCATCGGTCGAGCGCAGCTGGCACTGAAACGGCTCAGAACAGCCGGGACTGATGAACCAGCGAAGCTCGACAAACTGATGGAATCAGTGGTCACTCAGGCCGACAAACTCTCCCGTCTTGTGGGACAACTTCTGGACGTTTCCCGCCTTAAGGGAGGCAAGCTCTCGATCGATCGAGAGCCGGTGGACATGGTGGACCTGATCCACGAATCGATCGACTCGGCCTACATCGGCGCCAACAGTCACACCATCACCGTGCAAACACCGGAGACAATGGTGGTGGAGATCGATCCTATCCGGATGGAGCAGGTGATCATCAACCTGGTCAACAACGCCGTCAAGTACAGCCCGCCGGATAGCGAAGTCACGATCTCACTGGACTGGCCAGATGGCGATTGCATCGAACTGTGCGTGCAGGATCAGGGGCCCGGAATTCCACTGGCAAACAGGCCACGGATCTTCGATCGCTTCTATCAGGCTGACAAGCAGGGACCTTCCAGCGGTGGGATGGGCCTCGGCCTCTATATCAGTCGGGAGATCGTCGAGCTGCACGGTGGCGATGTGCTGGCCGAGTTCCCCGACCGGGGCGGCACCCGGATCGTCGTCCGCCTTCCGCTCTCGTCAGCCTCGCTGGCATCACAGGTGAACTAGTTCCGGCAAATCTCAGTTAATCAGCAAAACCGGGGGAACAACGATTCCCCCGGTTTGCCTGTCTGTGCGTTCGGTTGCGTGATCTATTGGCACATCGCCTGGAACACGTAGCCCTGGCTATCCAGCCGCTGCATGATCGAGCGGAGCGCCGTGACGGTCTGGGCACGGTTTGCCCCTCCATCATGAAGAAGGACCACGCTGCCATTTCGGGTGTTGTTGACCACTCGATCAGCAATGACGTTCGCCCCCGGCTGGCGCCAGTCCTGCGGATCGACATCCCAGAGAACGATGTTATATCCCAGCGCGGCGGCAAACGAGCGGGTATTGCCATCCATAGCGCCATAGGGCGGTCTGAGGCAGGGAGCCATCTGGCCACCAGCATTCCGGACTGCGTTCTCCGTGGCCTGCACCTGCCACTGGAACTGACTGAACGACATGCCGGCCATCGAAGGATGGTTGTAGCTGTGGTTGGCAATCGAGTGACCCTCACGCTGCATGCGCTGGATCAGACCCGGGTTCATGCGTGCAAGTTCACCGAGTACGAAGAAGGTGGCATCGGCATCGTACTGCGCCAGAATATCGAGAATCTGTGGCGTCCAGGTCGGATGCGGACCGTCATCGAACGTCAGATAGACCACTCTGGGTGGTGGTTGCCGCCAGAGGTTCGGGTGATATTCCGGAGTCTCTTCGTCCCACTCCTGTGGGCTGCGATCCACCCCGTCTTCACGAGCAGCCTGAGAGCCGATCAACGGCTGGAGAATACGCCACTCCGGCGGGTTATCGGCATGAAACTCGAAGATCGCCCGCTCGAAGAACTGGACGGTCAGACCGTCCTGATTGAACTCTTCACTCAATGGATATCCGAAAATCCGGATACCGCCATTCTTCTCCCAGTGGTCCCGGAATCCGAAACGAAGGTTGTGCTCGGTCTCCGGGAAGAATAGCCCGGGCTCTGCCTTCTGGTGGGGAGCAAACGCCGGATGCTGGCGGAGCTCGTCGGTTCGCGCCTCGGCTCCGAGCCTGCGCAGCAGAATTTGCCACTCCTGCGGATTATCCGGGTGATACTCCAGCACGGCGCGTTCGAAATACTGGACGGTCATGCCGTCCTGCTCGAATTCCGGGGAAACCGGATACCCGAACACGGGCATCCCCCCGTACTTCCACCAGAATTCGAGGAAATCGCCCTCCAGGTAGTGACCTGTCGGACTGAAATAGACCGCTTCCGGTCCCGGTGCAAACTGCTGGGCCGAGACGTCGGATGACTCGCCAGTCATCGGCAACGGCGCAAGGACGGCGGTAATGGCAATCAGTGTTGCCAGCAGAATCCGCGCTATCATATTGTCTTTCCCCCTGTAGCTCGCGCGCTTCCCCAATCGCTCCCCCGAGACACGCCGAACCAGACTCTCCCTTCAGCGTGACTCATGGGCACTATCGTTGCACAGGTCGAGGAAATATGCAGCATGTCCGGACAGCAAATCTGACACGAATCTGAAACTGCGGTGACCGGCAGTACACTCGCCCGCCACGGAGACGCTGTCATGCTGAGGTCGAGGGATTTCTGTCGTAATCAGAACCTGACTGAATCGAGGCTGTCTCATGGCTGTCACCGCACCAGTGACCGAACGAAAACACCAGGTCGAAAGACCGCGCACCGGCGCAATGATCGAGGCCCAGAACGTTTCGAAGACGTATGAATCCGGGTCGATCCGTGTTCACGCCCTGCGCGATATCGACTTCCGTGTCTCACGAGGAGAAATGGTCGCGATCATGGGGCCGTCTGGCTGTGGCAAGACAACGCTCCTCAACTGCCTGTCCGGGCTGGACACGATCGATACAGGAACGATCCATATCGACGGCGTCGAACTCTCCCATATGTCAGACAACGACCGCACCGATTTCCGTGCCCTGCACATGGGATTCATTTTCCAGTTCTACAACCTGCTTCCGGTGCTGAGTGCTGTGGAGAACGTCGAACTGCCGCTGCTCATCGCCGGGGTATCGATCGCTGAAGCCCGTACTCAGGCGATTGCCATGCTGGAGCGGGTGGGTATCTTCGACCCGCAAACGCATCACCGGCCAGCTGCGCTCTCCGGCGGCCAGCGACAACGCGTGACGATTGCAAGGGCCCTGGTGAACAGTCCAGCGATCGTCTGGGCAGATGAGCCGACCGGGGATCTGGACAGCAAAGCGGCCGATGAAATCATGGAGCTACTTCGTGACCTGAACGAGGCATTCCAGGAAACGTTTGTCCTCGTGACCCATGATCCGGGGATCGGTGCGCGCTGTGACCGGATTGTCCAGATGCATGACGGGCGCATTATCGATGACGGCCTGGCCCGAAACGAGGCAGAGCCATGAGCAGGATCTTTGGTATTCCCGCTGACACACTGATGTACGTGCTCCTCGGTGCATTTGCTGCCTGCCTGCTGGTAGCGGTCTGGATCATTATCCGGCACCGGGTGATCTTCCGCATGGCAATCCGGAACATCCCCAGACGCCCAACCCAGACCATTCTGATCATGATCGGGCTGATGCTGAGCACCACGATCATCGCCGCCGCACTGACGACCGGCGACATCATGCAGAACACGATCAGGAGCGATGTCTTCGAGGTCGCCGGCTACAGTGATGAATTCATCGTCAAAGCCGGCCAGGATGAAGAGCAGGCCCGGCCGCTGGATGGCGTGACATTCCCCGAGGCCGTGATCCACGATCTTCAAGCGGCGGTCGGAGATGATCCGAATATCGACGGCATGATGCCGGTGCTGTCGGAGCCAGTGCCGGTACTGCACCAGGAAGTCGATCTCGGGCAACCTGCGCTGAATATGGTGGGGCTCGATTTCGACCAGATCGATGTCTTCGGTGGTCTGAGCACGATCAATGGTGAGGCCATCGATTTTGACGCGCTCTCCGAACGCGACGTCATTCTGGGGGAGACCCCGGCCGAGCGACTCGATGCCGCACCCGGGGATAGCCTGCAGCTCTTCGTCCAGAACCAGCCACTCAGCGTCACGGTAGCAGCCATTGCTGCGGACTCCGCGTTCACCGGAATGAACGATGTCGGGCAACCCGGCGGCTTCTCGATGAAGCTGTCGGCAGTACAGGCGGCCACCGGGAAACCAGGAGAGATCAGCTACATCGCAGTCACCAACCGTGGCGACATCGCCAGCGGGGTGGAACTGTCGGATGAAGTCGTTGCCACACTCCGGGCCGTGCTGGACGGTAGCGAATACACCGTCATTCCGGTCAAACAGCAGGCTATAGAGACCGCAGAAGAGTTTGGCATGCTGTTCAGCTCCATCTTCATGATATTCGGCATGTTCTCGATCGCCGCAGGCATTCTGCTGATTTTCCTGATCTTCGTCCTGCTTGCTGCAGAGCGAAAACCGGAGATGGGTATCGCCCGGGCAATCGGCATGAAGCGGCGACAGCTAACCCAGATGTTCATGGCTGAAGGGCTGGCCTACGACCTCGGCGCAGCTCTGATTGGAGCAATAACGGGGATCGGCGTTGCTATCGTCATGGTCAACCTGATGACCGTCATCCTGTCCGACCTCGGTTTCTCGATGCAGCCAACCGCGAGCTGGCGATCACTCACCATTGCCTACACACTCGGCGTGACGATCACCTTCATTACAATCGCGATCTCTGCATGGAGAGTCAGCCGGATCACGATCGTATCGGCCATCCGGAACCTGCCGGACCCGACCCGGCCGGCTGGTGGGCTCCGAGGATCGATTCTGGAAATTGCTCTGCTGACAGGTGGAATGGTTGCGCTGATCGGCGGGCATCTTATTCTCAACCCGTTCGTCTTCGGACTGGGTATTACCCTGATACCGTTCGCCATTGCCATGCTGCTTCACCGGCGGGGTGTTTCCGGGCGGGGCGTCTTCAGCACGGCCTCGCTGCTGGTGCTGATCTACTGGCTCTTCCCGGTCAGGTCCACGCTCGGCATCAGCCCGGACATGCCATCCGGCGGCATCGAGATGTTCGTCATCTCTGGGCTGATTCTGGTGACCGGATCAACCGTCCTCATCATGTGGAACGCCGACCTGATTACACGGGGGGTTGCCCTCACCAGCCGCCGGTTCAGCCGCTGGGTGCCAGCTGTCAAAACCGCCGTCTCCTATCCAATGGCCAACCGGGGTCGCACAGGTCTGACGATCGCCATGTTCAGCCTGATCATCTTCAGCCTGGTCATGATGGCATCCATGAACCTCAACGTCTCCAACGCCTTCATCGGCGACGAATCGGCCGCCGGTTGGGATGTCCAGTTGATCCAGGCACCGAACAACCCGATCGAGGATCTCCCAGCCACGCTGGAAACGCACGATTTCGACACGTCCGTGATCACATCGGCTGGGCGTTTACAGCAGATGGGGGCGTTTCGCACCGAGGTTCGCGTCTCCGGCGATTCGGAGTGGGGCCGGTACCCGATCAGTGGTGCCAATGACGGCTTCATCGACCACGCAATCAACGAAGTCCCAATCAGTATCAGGGCAGAGGGTTATGAGACCAGTCAGGATGTCTGGAACGCCCTTCGCGAGGATCCAACTCTCGCCGTGGTCGACGGGCAGGCTGTACCCGGACCGTTGATCATGCGGCTCGACACCGCAAATTTCGAACTCACCGGAGTCAGCCCGGACGACGAAACGATGACTCCGATGGACATCGAAGTCCGCAGCTCGGTGACAGGGCAACCGGAAACGATCACGGTAATCGGCGTTGTCGACATGCGTGTTCATCTGCTATTAGGGATCTATCTGAGCGAGGATGGCTTCGCCCGACTCTATGAGCAACCTGATGCCCTGCTGCACTATGCCGCGGTCTCTGGATCGATCGATACCGATGCCGCAGCAACCAGCATGGAGCAGGCATTGATGACGTTCGGCGTCATGGCTCAGTCGACTGCCTCGATTCAGGAGCAGTCTACGCAGCAATCACGGGCCATCCTGTACCTGTTCGAAGGGTTCATGGCGCTCGGGCTGGTGGTCGGCATTGCTGCTCTGGGTGTGATCTCGTTCCGGGCCGTTGTCGAGCGGCGTCAACAGATCGGGATGCTGCGGGCGATCGGCTATCGCCGGAGCATGCTGGCCGCCAGTTTTGTTCTGGAATCGACAATCGTCACCGTCCTCGGCGTGATCTCCGGCATCGTGCTGGGGTTGCTTCTCGCCTGGCAAGTGATGACATCGGACGTGTTTGCCGGAACAATGGGCGGCGCAGGATTTCTCATTCCGTGGGGACAGATTCTGGTCTTCGCCGTCATCGCCATCTCCGCGTCGCTGATTATGTCCTGGATTCCCGCCCGGCAGGCCGCCCGGGTGCCGATCGCTGAATCGCTCCGCTATGAATAGCGAGTCACCAGCCGTATCAGGATAGCGGCTGGTGACTGGCCAGGTGTTCGGTTATCGTGACGCGTTGTCTGATGATCCGCTCGTCGTGCTGATCATACTCCAGCCTTCCGGCATCTCAACCGGCCGTGAGCTCCATTGCCAGAACGCCCACTTGTAACCCCATGGATCCACAGTCTCGCAGACTCGTGGCCCGTACGGTTTGTCCTCGGGAGGCTCCGCGTCAACTCCTGCTTCGACCATCTGACTGTAGATTGCATCCACATTATTCACATTGACGATCAGCAATTGCCCCGGTCCATCATTCGGACCCGGAGCACACCCGCCCATGTGAATTCGCGTTTCGCCGGCCAGTATTTCTGCTTCCTGAACAACACCGTCAGCATCCACAAAGCGAACATCCTCCGTAAAGCCGAACGTTTCGCCCAGCCATGTGAGTGCCGCACCGAGGTCGGCGTAGTAGAGATACGGGCTGATTCCCTTGATGTTGTCGTTACTCGCGTCTAGGGAGCTATCCACAGCCGATTTCCTCTCAGTCAATTGCTGCCCCGGTTGCTGCTGCAAACCACGGAAGCGTGATCGTCCACCCAAACTGCCGCACCGTCTCTCGCTCTGATTCGGGAACCAGGCTGAACCCGGAATGCGTCAGGGTCACGCAGGTTCCATCGCCATGAGTGGCGAACGTGACTGATACGGTCGTCCCGTGATGGTCTTTGAAGATCAGGTGCCGGCCAGGAACCCAGCTGGTTATCCGGCCAAGCTCACGGCCTTCAAGGGTTTCTTCGCTATAGATCTCCAGCAACCGGCCACCTGGAAAGGGTTCGAAGGCGAGTCGCTTTGTACGATCAACATCGAAAAGTGTGTTGCGGTCCTTCCGATACCAGTGGTCGATCTCCTCCGTAAACATCCGAAACGCCTCATCCGGCTCTTGAGGAACCTGCACGGAAACCGTCACACTATCCCGATAGCTCATGGTGTCTTGTCCGTTCTGGTCTCGCTGGCATGTTTCTGGAACGATGACAGCTGGTCTTCCCAGAACGCCTGCACCTGGTCTAGCCAGGCCTGTAGCGCCAGAAATCGCTCCGGCCGGAGTTCGTAGAATCGCTCCCGGGCGTCAGCGTCCGAGATGGTCACCTGAACAATTCCTGATCTTCGAAGCACCCGAAGATGCCGGCTCAGTCCAGGACGCGAGACTCCAACAAGGTCAGCCAACTCACTGGCTCGATGGGAACCGTGCCGGAGATGCTCAACGACTTGCCGTCGTATCGGGTCTGCCAGCGCGGAGATTGTCTGATCAATATCGTTAACCATAGCGTGAATCATACACGCTAAATGCAACTATTACGAGGGCCGTGTTCCTGGCGCACGTGCTGTTGCGTCGGGAAATCTGTCACGAATCTGAGACTGCGGTGACCGGCAGTACACTCACCCGCGACGAGCGCTATGCCATTCTATAGATGTCGGTATGCGGGCTCCTGCACTCCAATCTCCTCTGCCCGCAAAATCTCTGTAATGCAGCTGTTCCTGTTACCCTATAGCGAACAATCCGTCTGATCGATACCCTCTGGTGAAGGTTGAGGTGCGGTGATGAACAACCCTGGCAGGTTACTTCTTGGAATCGGACTGCTCGCGGTGGGTGGGCTGTATCTGCTCGATCTGGGCGATATCGTCAACGCGGGCAGCATTGTCAGTACATGGTGGCCGCTGGCTGTCATCGCGTTCGGGGTGATGGCGCTGGTCGGCCCATCTCGCTCGATGATCGGCGGCAGCATCATCACCTTCGCTGGAGTGTTGTTGCTGATTGCGTCGCTCGGTCTGCTGCCGGTATCGTCAGGAGAGTTGATCTTCCCGCTGATTCTGATCTCGGTTGGCCTCGGTCTGTTGCTGATCCGCTCCGGGATCACCACAGCTGGACGTGGAGATGCTCAGAGCCAGGTCAGCGGCTTCACGATCTTTGGCGGGCAGAACATCGTGGCCCGGGCCAGCGAATTGACCGGTGGCGCGCTGACGGCGATCTTCGGCAGTATCGATCTCGATCTGCGCTCGACCACCCCGGTTAGCGACGGAGCTGGCATCGAGGTTTTCACGGCTTTCGGTTCGATCAGTGTCATCGTGCCGCGTGGATGGAGCGTAACCGTCTCCGGTATGCCGTTGTTTGCCTCGTTCGAGGACAATGTGGATCGCTCAATCGAACCAGCTCCGGATGCGCCGCGGCTGATCGTCAGCGGTGTGGCACTCTTCGGCGGGGTTGACGTCAAGCACGAGTCAAGCTAGCGAGGAAGGGAGAGAACCAGGCATGGTTGATCGATCTCGAGCAATCTTCGGCATCCTGCTGGTGCTGGCTGGTGTGGCATTTCTGCTCAATTCGACCGGGATAATCCCGATCGGAAGTCTGATCGGCAACTGGTGGCCGCTGATTCTGATCGCGATCGGCGGATACATGCTGCTGATCCGGCCTGGCTCGATCCTCGGCGGGACGATCCTGGTGATCAGTGGTGGCGTCCTGTTGCTGGCCACGCTCGATGTTCTGGATATCGCGATCTGGCAGTTGATCATCGCGCTGGTCCTGATCAGTATTGGCTTGAGCCTCGTATTCCGGGGCCTTGGCGGTGGCAAGGCAGACCACAGCAATCAGCTCACACTGGTTGGCGTCCTCAGCGAACAGAAGATCCGGAGCGAGGCAACGAAATTCGACGGCGGATCGCTGACATCAGTGCTTGGCGAGGTGAAGCTCGATCTCCGGAACGCCCAGCTACATCCTGATGGCGCGGTAATCGATACGTTCTGCCTGCTTGGAGACATCACGATCTTCGTTCCGCGTGGCTGGCGGGTTCATGTCAACGGAATGCCGATCCTGGGGGATTTCGAAGACAACACCGACCATGGCCAGGAACTTCCAGCCAACGCACCGGCGATCACGATCACCGGGGTCTCGATCCTCGCCGATATCGACATCAAACACGCCTAGTCAGCATGAAGAGCTGCCGGGGTCTGGCTGTTCATCTGCTGCTGCTGAGCTTCCCGATCGAACAGCGGTCGGGAATGCACCAGATAGACCACGATCCCGGCGGCGATGCCGATTGCCGCATTCATCCAGAGCGAGACATCATAGGATCCGGTGAGGTCGTAGAGGAATCCAGCCGCTGCTGAACCGATCGCCGAGCCGAGCGGCATAACCGCGAACATCATCCCGAAGATGGTCCCCAGTCGCAGTCGGCCATAGAGATCGGCGCTGATGGCCGACGTCAATGGAACGGTAGCTGTCCAGGAGATACCGATCATCGTCATCGCGATCAGCATCAACGGGAAACTCGCTCCCGCCACAAAGAGCATCACGAACCCACCACCACGCAGGGCGTAGGTAACCGCCAGCGGAAGCAATTTACCGGAACGGTCTGCCCACCAGCCCATCATCAATGCGCCGATGATGCTCATCCCACCCATCAGGGAGAGGCCGACGGCGGCGTTGTTCCGGGATAGCCCGGTCAGCAGGGCGTAATCGACGAAGAACGTCATCACCCAGGCCATGGTGATCCCGCAGACCAGAAAGCCCCAGCCGAGCATCCAGAATGAACTCGATTTCAAAGCCGTATAGACGTTGCAGCCGTACCCGGCATCGCTCGGGCCTTCGGAGGTCTCTTCCCGTTCCCGCAAAAGCAGGAGCAGCAGCGGCCCACCGATAACCGCCAGGCCAATCCCGAGGTAGATGTAAGAGAGCTGCCAGCCGATGGTGCCCACCGTGACGGTCAGTGCTGGGACGATTGCCAGCTGACCCACCGAGCCACCGGCATTGACGATCGAGAGCGCGGTTGCCCGCTTCTTCTGAAACCAGCCAGCCACGACCGGCGTCACCGCAACCGGTGAGACTGCAGCCAGTCCCAGGGCAACGATCAAACCATAGCCGAAGAAGAGGGAAAAGAGGGTCTCGGATACACCGGTCAGCACCAGTCCGATGCCCACCAGCGCCATCCCGCCACCGGTGACATAGCGAGCTGGCATCTTGTCTACCAGCCAGCCAACCAGCGGTTGGGTGATTGCGATCACCAGCACGTTGAGTGTGACAACCAGTCCGAGTGTGCCGTGAGTGATCTGGAAGCTATCGCGCACCTGATCGAAGACGATACCGATCAGGAATCGTCCTCCGGCGGCCACAGCCAGCACCAGGGTTGCCGCAACGACGATCCCCCAGCGCATCGTCGTCATGGAGATGAGTGGCTTCTTCTCCGTCATCGCCACGCCCCGAAACAGCGACGGGCACACGGCCCGTCCAGACGCGATCAGACGGAACGATGAGTCAGACTCGGCAGCATAACGACAGGTCCCCCAAGATGTTCAGTATCGATTCCGCGTCTGCTACTAGCTTACGAAACGCCCGGTGGTTCTGACACCCTGCAAACCGCGTCTGCAAGGGCAAGCGCACGCCTGAATGAGACTCGCCGACCCGAATTCCGACAATTTGTCACCGAACCCCTGTACGTACAGTGTGTCCGTATGGCATACTACGAAGTATCTATGTGGCGGTGCCAGAGTCATAGCCGGTACCGATCGCACACCCTCGGAAAGGAATGCCGGTGAAGCACTATACATTGAATCGCATCATACTCGGCGTTGCGGCCCTCTACGCGGTTTTGATCGTGACAGGGATCGTGGTCGGGCCACTGACATCGTCAGATGAACAGCCGACCGAGCAGGCCGAGGAAATCGAGTATACGCCGGGGTTTGAGGAATCGGCAGAAGAGATTGCCACCCCCCATGCCGGTGTTGGTGGCGTTCCAGCCGATGAGCCGTCCGTCGAGGGGATCATTGTCTCCGAAGATACGGGCGAGCCTCTGGCCGGGGTAACGGTTGTTGCCGAGAGTGATGAATCCGGCGAGATACTCACCACCACGGGCTCGGATGGTCGATTCCAGCTCAAGGGAATCGACGACGACGTGACCGTATCGTTCAGCCTGAATGGCTACGCCACGACCGAGGCAACACTTGGTCCGGATGACGATCATGAGATCGCGCTCGGCTACCCGGTTCTGGAGGGTCGAATCTCCAGCGTCATCGGTAGCCCGCTGCGCGGTGCCACGATCGCGGTGGGCGATACCTACACTCGATCGGTCGAAAACGGCGTCTTCGAGCTGCCGCACGAGGGTGATGCCTCCGAGATCATCGTGAAAGCGGCCGGACACGAGACAACCGTGATTCCGATCGACGAATTCGATGGCGGAATCTTCCTCGAACCGCAGGAAGTCTCGGCCGTCTACATCCCGGCATCGATCGTCGCCGACCCGGATGAATTCGCCAGCGTACTCGACAGCATCGACGAAGCTGGCCTGACCGGTGTGGTGATCGATCTCAAGGATCACCTCGGACAGGTTCACTACGATTCCGGTGTCGAGCTGGCTCAGGAGATCGAAGCACTGGCTGGCACCTTCGATGTAGACGCGGTGCTCGATGAGCTCGAGAGTCGTGATCTCTACGCAATCGGTCGGATCTCGACATTTGAAGATCCAACCCTGGCCGAAGCTCGACCGGATCTGGCAATACAGGACAACCTGAACGATGACCTGTGGCGAACCTGGCAGGGTCGCGCCTGGGCCAACCCGCTCGACAGTGATGTTCAGGCCTACAACGTTGCGCTAATCGCCGAAGCCGCCGGACTCGGGTTCGACGAGATCCATCTGGCATCGGCACAGTTCCCGGAACATGGACTGGTACATCGGGCAGATTACGGTCAGGCAACTTCAGCCAGCCTGCGCGAGCAGACGATCTCCGGGTTCCTGGACGATGCCTATGCGGCGATCGCCGGCACTGAATCAGTGCTCAGCGCCAGCATCTTTGCCATGAGCCTGTGGGAAGAGACCAACGATGTCACCGGACAGGATCTGCAGTCCATGGCCGAGCGGATCGACTATATCAACCCGTTGCTCTATCCATCACACTTCGCCACCGGTTCGCTGGGTGTCGAACGTCCGGGTGAGCACCCGTACATGATGGTCAGCCGGAGCCTGGAGAGCGGCGTGGAAATTCTGCCCCGCCACCTGACTGGGAAGATCCGCCCCTGGCTTCAGGATTTCTCCTACGGACTGGGGATCGACTATGGAGCCGAGGAAGTGCGCGAGCAAATCGAAGCCGCCGAATCAACCGTGACCAGCGGCTGGTTCCTCTGGAATCCAGATGGCAAGTACAACTGGGACGCGCACGAACCAGCGGATGAAGACGAAGAAGACGAAGAAGACGACGAATAACTCTCCGTCGCCCGGTACAGCAACACCCCCGTTCCCTTCATTGGGAGCGGGGGTGTTTTCTTGCTCGAGATCTTCCGTTTATCGATTGATGCAGCGGACGCAGGCCAGGCTCAGACGCGACCGAACACTCGCCGGAAGACCCGGACGATGAACGAGGATCGGTGCCGCTCACCGTCGGCTTCGGCCCGGGCGACGTTGTGGTGCTCGTCGAGATCCTGTCTCCGTGATTCGATCTCATGTTTACGATGATGAAGCTCTGCGTGCATTCGCGCGTGATCGTTGTGGCCGAATCCGCCTCCGGTACCCCAGGGCATAGCAACCTCCGTTTATTGAGTTCAGGAACCCGGTACAGGGTAGCCTGAAATGGTCAGCGCTCTTCTCTTAACACGTACCGGCACAGTGGAATTGTGACATACGATATTGATCAATAGGCTTGACTATCACAATCGTCCGCATGTTTACTGCCCGGATGTGGTCGATTCTCTTCGATTTAGCCGGAAGATGTCACAAAACGCAAGCTGGACGTCGTTAAGCGCCAGAGATATGAGTGAGCAGGTGACAGAGCTGATCCATCCGCAGAAGTTCTGGTCCAAACGAGGACTGGAAACCGAGGAAGATCTGGTCGCAGCAGCGGTCGGAGGATCTGATCATGCCTTCACCAAGCTGGCGGAGCGCTACTACGGACCGATATTCGGCTATCTGGTGCGCCAGACAGGAGATCGGGAGCTGGCCGAGGATCTGGCACAGGAGACGATGGTCATCGCCTACCGGAAAGTCCGGACCCTGGAAGATGGGCAGCGATTCGCTGGCTGGCTCTTCCGGATCGCTCAGAATGAGCTACGTTCGAACCGGCGTCGCGCCAGAATCCGGCAGTTTCTCTCGATCGACAAGCTGAAGGAAGAGTTCGGATTCAGCCCGCCCACGAACGATCGCTCCAGCGATCCGCATACTGCCACCGAGCGTGATCAGATCCAGCAGGTACTGGATGAGCTCAGCCCGAATCTGCGTGATGCGCTCCTGCTCGCCAGACTCTGGGGATTTCCGAGCAAGGACGTCGCCAGAATTCTCAACATCTCACCCACCGCGGCCCGGCAGCGAATCAGCCGGGCTGACGAGCAGTTCCGGACGCTCTACCAGCAACTCGATGGAGCAGACCAATGAACCCAGCTTGCGATGTAGCCCCGGATGAACTGATTGCCTTCACGGAAGAAGAGCTCCCCGAGGGGCGCATGAAGCAACTCGAAGCGCATGTGCCCGGTTGCCCAACCTGCCAGCAACGGCTGGCCGATGCCGAGTCCACCATGCTTGTGCTGCGGGAGACGATGCCAGAGCCAGAAAACCATGCCCGGCATGACCTGCTGATCCGACTCTATGAGGAAGCCGATCAGCAGACGGACCGCCCGCATCGAGGATGGACGCAAGCTGCCAGCCTGACAGCGGTCGGGGGTATGTTTGTCATTGCCGCATTTCTCCTCTGGACTGGGCTCGGACAATTCATCGAAGCAATCCCCCAGCCATTTCAGCGGGCAACCTCGGACCAGTCGATCGAGTGGGTGGACAACGGACAGGCTCCAGCGGGAATTCAGGACGGGGAGATTCCGGAGACGATCGGCGAGACGTTCCAGCTCAGCGATCACGAAACGCAGGCCGGGATCACCACGCTGACCTACACGTCGACCGAGTTCGATGATCTCACCCTCCAGGTCACGCAGTTTCCGGATGATGGCGTCGAACCGCCTCCGAGTGTCGATCAGATCCAGACGGCCGACGGGATCTCGATTCAGGTAGATGACCCGGAAGCGATTCGGGAAATCCGGTGGGCATCAGACGGTGTGGCTCACCATCTGCAGCTGATTGCTCTGGAAGCGGACACGCCCGCCTGGCTCACCCCGGAACAGGCGGAAGCGATCGTGCGTTCATTTCTCAATTGATCCGCGCCGGGAAGCCAGCGTCTACCCCCGGCGCATCGAACAGAGAGGTGAACCGCAGATGGAAGAGACAACCACGCGAGCCTACCCGGCCAACAATCAGCTCGCCTTCGATCGAGAGCGCGCCCAGTTCGAGCAGGATGGCTGGGAAGTGGCCAGCATCGACTACCAGGACTCCCGTCCCGGCTGCGGGCTGCCATTGATCGGTGTGATGATGTATCGTCCGGCCGGGATGATGATGGTGACTTACAAGCGACGAGCAGCTGGATAGCACATCACTCCGGAACCTCCCGGTGCGTGTCATCTGGCTCGCGCCGGATCAGCCCGATCCCCAGAACCAGCACCCCCGCCATCAGCGAGATCGCCCCGACGTACGCCAGGTTGATCAGTGCATTCGGCTCCTCGGCATCCGGAGAGAGCACCGAGAGAAAGAAGGCAACCGGCAGTAGAATCGCCGAAAGCGGAATGGCGTTTCGGACGAAGGTCTTCATCCGGTCGGGCAGGACAGCCTCATCGACATAGCGCAACGCGATCAGTGAGAGCAGCAGCAACACACCGGCATGGGCGTGCCCTGCCCGCCAGAGATCCTGTCGCAGCGGGTTCTCCATGTACTCGGGATCGCCGATCAACATCCGCAACAAACTCACCCCACCAAACGCAACGGTTGGCAGAACGATGAGAAGGATTCCCGCCATCTGCCGTGATTCATGACTCACTTACACGCTCCTGACTGAAGGCCGAATTAGACATGTACTTTCTGACATGTCAGTATAGACTGCATCGTGGCACCAGTCAAGATCAACATGTTAGACTACACATAAAGGAGGTGGCTCATGTCGTTACGGTTCGCCCTGCTCGGGCTTCTTTCAGACCAGTCGATGAGTGGCTATGACCTGACCAAACGATTCGAACAATCGATGGGAAACGTCTGGCCTGCCCGGCACAGTCAGATCTACCCGGAACTCAACAAGCTGAACAACGAAGGATTGATCGAGATCGTGGCCGAAGGGCCAAGAGGACGCAAAGAGTATCAGGCAACCGACGCCGGACGGGCTGCCGTGCATCACTGGCTGACGAAGATCCCAACCGAGTGGTCCATCCGAAGCGAGCCGTTGCTCCGCTCATTCTTTCTCTGGATGCTGAGCCCGGAAGAAGCCCGGACCTATCTCCGGGACTACCGGACGTGGTTCCAGCAACGCCTCGACGGCTATAACGAGATCAAACAGTACTGGACGCCGGAAACCGAGGGTGAAAAAGCGTCCCGTGTTGTTCTGGAAGCCGGTGTCTATCAAGCCGAAGCAGCGATTGCCTGGGCAAACTGGGCGCTGGAACAGTACGGAGACCCCCGGGATTCAGATGCGTAAGCCAGGCAAGGATTGACCTCTTGCCGAAGACTGGATACCGTTGAGATTCGAGGAGGAGAGAAGCGATGGTGGGATGGAAACGACGAGCCACAGCGATCCTCTGGCTCGGATGGGTATTTCTCGTGGTGCTCGTGCTTGTCGCCCTGTCCGCAATCGTCTGGAGTATCTTCTCCGGCTAACCAGTGGCTCAGGATGCCCGCTGATAGACCCGGAACGCCAGCGTAGCGAAGTAGCTGCAACCCGACGCTATCGCGCCGGGCTACTCTTCAGATAATCTTCCGAGGTTACGGTCGACGCAAGCGAGTTACTGACCATCATCCAGCCGGTCACAGAGTTATTGCTCGTCAACTCTACTTGCTCAGTCGACGTCCTCTGAAGACAAGTGCATCGCCTCGACGATCCGCTCATATGGAATCTGTGCTCGCTCGTTAGCTGTCTTGACCGCCTCCGCCGATGGCCCCTCGAAAAGGCAGAAACACTTCTCTTCACCCGGGATGAACGTTGATCGCAAATAGCGGATTGTTGTTCCGTTCTGTGACATTTCCGACGTCGTGCGCTTGGCGCTGCCAGCTGCGGCAGCAAGCTCTTCGGGCGTGATGCCAGGAAGGTAACGTTCGACCAGATACTTCGCCACGATCAATCCCTCTTTCTGATAAATCGATATGCCTCACCGAGCTCGATGCGTCTACTATAGGTTCCGGAGAAACCAGGCGGTATCGGGCAAAAGGCGGATACGGGTACGTATTTCTAAGCCTGGGCGGGGTGACATAGCGCCGGTACCTGTCATGTCGCGCCCGATCAAGAGGTAGCTATCCAGGCGGCTACCTGAACACGTGAGCGCACGCCAAGTTTGGCAAGGATGTGCTCCACATGAGTGTCAACGGTTCGCTCGGAGATATAGAGGGCGGCGGCTATCTCCCGGTTAGTCTGCCCCTGAGCGATGCACCGGGCAACCTCATGTTCACGATGAGTCAGCGGTATCAGGGCGCCTGTGGGAGTTGTCGGGTTTTCGAGCGCATGGGTAACTGCATCGTCAAGAGACCATGCTCTGCCTTCAGCCCAGATCCGATCGAATCGAACCTGGCCCAGTTGCTCGCGCAAGGCAGCTATCGTCCGATGATGAGCTGGTCCCAGGGAAGCTCGTTCAACAATATCGTTGGAGGTATGGAGCGTCTCGACCGCGGCAAACAGGCGCGTGGCGCGCCCGGCATCACCTTGCTGAGCACTCAGCGACCCAAGACAGAGCAGCAGTGCGGCAATGCCGGCCGTATCGCACAGAGCGTTAAACAGTTGCAAGCTATCACTGTAGAATGCTCGCGCCCGGTTCGGATCGGCTATGTCCCGGGCTACGCCGCCGAGGTTGCTCAGACATGCCGCAATCTCATGAAAATCGCCGATCTCGCGGAACAGTGTCAGCGCATCTCCATAGTAGTGGTTAGCTGCCTGGTAATCACCCCGGCGATGGGACAGCGTACCGAGATTGCTCAGCGTGGCGGCGGTCCCATGCTTGTCATCAAGATCGCGGAACAACGCCAGTGTTTCCTGATATCGCTGGATAGCACGTTCGGAATCCCCCTGAAGCTGGGCCAGCGTGCCGAGTGTCATCAGTGACACGGCAATGCCTTGCTGATCCCCCTGTTCGCGATGAAGTGTGAGGCACTGCTCCTGCAGATTGATGGCCAGCACATGATCGTCACGAAACTGGGCGACCATACTCAGGCTGGTCAGCAGGCGCGGTATCGCCTGAGTGTCACCATTTCGCACACGCAAGTCGAGTCCCTGGCGATAGAATCGCTCGGCCGCGTCCAGATCTCCCTGATCTCGGCACAGATTAGCGCACGCCTCCAGCGCCCGGGCCCGGATCATAGTCGACGCACCGGACTCCCATTCCAGCGCCTGCTCTAGCCAGCGCCGCCCTTCGCTCAAGTGACCGCGTACGCGCCAGAACTGTCCGAGAGCCGCTCCCAGGCGCTGTGCGATCTCCGCTTCACCTCGCCCAGCAGACCAGCGCAGAGCCACTCGAAAATTCTCGTGCTCCCTGCTCAGGCGCCGCAGCCAGGTTGTCTGATCTGGCCCCCATAGCGATGCCTCGGCTTCCTCGGCCAGGGTCAGGTAGTGCTCGGCATGCCGCCGATATAGCCACTGCGCCTCCCCACTCAGGACGAGCCGCTCTCTGGCATAGGCTCGGAGTGTTTCAAGCATCCGGTATCGCTGGCGTTCGTCCGGGGTCGGTTCGGCAGAAACCAGCGACTTTTCGATCAGGTTGGCGAGCAATCGCATAACATCGCCCCGCCTGATTTCGTTGTCAGCGCAGACCGCCTCGAGCGAGTCCAGTGTGTAACCGTCCGCGAAGCCAGACAGCCGATAAAACAGGATCTGTTCCTGCTCTGTCAGAAGACCGTAGCTCCAATCGATAGCCTTACGGAGAGTCGCCTGCCTTGGTTCAGACTGGAGGTTCCTGTTCTCGAGCAATCTGAACCTGTCATCCAGCCTTTCGGCAATCTGCTCGACGCTGAGCACCGGTATCCAGGAAGCCGCCAGCTCGATCGCCAATGGAATTCCGTCCAGTTGAGTGCAGACCTGGGCGATTGCGGAACTGTTCTCATCGTTGATGGCGAAACTATCCTGGAACGCGCGGGCACGGTCGACAAACAGTCGGACCGCCGGGAACGCCTGCAGTTGAGCAGTTGATGGCGTGGCAAGCGAGGCGGGCCGGGCAAGCGTCTGGACTTGCCAGGACATCTCTCCTGAGATTCCCAGACGCTGCCGACTGGTTGTCAAAATCTTCAATTCGGGGCTTCTCTGAAGGAGTTGCGAAACGATCTGAGCGCACGGGCCGAGGAGGTGTTCGCAATTGTCGAGAACCAGAAGCACCGGGCCAGCTTGCAGCACCTCTGACAGCGTGCGAATCGCTGTAGTCCCTTGCTGCTCACGAGCTCTGAACACCGACGCGATCGTAGATGCGACCAGTCCAGGTTCGCTGACCGACGCCAGCTCAACGAACCAGACCCCGCCGGAGAAATCGCCACGTAACCTTGCTGCTGCTTCGAGGCCCAATCGAGTCTTTCCGACCCCGGCCGGCCCGGTCAACGTCAGAAGTCGAATCCCGGGATCCCGCAAACGTGCGCAAACCCACTCCAGGTCGTCGTCCCGACCCACCAGTGACGACAACGGGTATGGCAGATTCCTGTGAGAATCCCACTCCCCGGGGTTGCTCATCCGCTTGCAGCCCTCTCCTCGGATGCTGATGTGAGTGCACTAATCTAGTATAAGCACGGATCAACGCATCGCAATTGCCCGAGGAATTGAAGTCTGAGGGACGGCTCCAGCTACGAAGCCCGTTGATAGACCCGGAACGCCAGCGTAGCGAAGTAGCTGCAGACCAGTACGAACGCCAGCAGCAACCCGGAATACTGCAGCACCAGCATCCAGTCCTCACCGAGCATCGCCGAGCGGGATCCGAGAATCGCCCAGTTGACTGGGTTGAACTCCGAGACGCTGCGAATCCAGCCGGGCATCAGATCAGCGGCGATAAACGCGGTGGACAGGAACACCAGCGGCAGGCCGAAGAAATTAACCACCGCAATCAGCGTCTCTTCGCGTCGGGCCAGCAGGGCTATTCCGTTGGATATCGCCGAGAACGACGCCCCCAGCAACAGCGCCAGAATGATGATCGCCACAACGCCCGTCACCCCGCCGTCGATCCGCGCCCCGAGCGCCAACCCCATCAGCAGAATGATCATGCTCTGCACCAGCACCGTAAACGAGGCATGCATCACCCGGGCGGAGATAATCGCACCTCGATGAACCGTGGTGGAGAGCAACCGATCCATGATGCCTTCATCGAGATCCCGAATCATCGACATCCCGGACCAGGCCGACCCGAACATCGCGGTCATGATCACGACGCCAGGCGTCAGATGCTGGATGTAGGTGACCTCGCCAAAGCCCGGCAGCTCTACGATCCGGCGAAAGAGCTGACCGTAGAGGAACAGCCAGATCACCGGCTGGACCAGCGTCACCGCGATCCAGATCGGCAGGCGCAGTGTGTTTCGCATATAGCGCAGGTAGAGGTGCCAGGTATCGGCAGCGAACGTCCTCATCGAATCCCGGCCTCTTCCGTTTGCCCATCATCGCCGGCCGCACTGAAGTGATGCCCGGTGTGATGCAGGTAGACATCATCGAGCGTCGGACGGCTCATCGTCACTTCATGCACCGTGATTCCAGCACGCTCCAGCCGGCTCACCAGCACCGGAATAGCCGCGGCACCGTTCTCCACCCGGACGAGCATACCCTGTCCATTGGGGACGATCTCCAGGATATTCTCCAGCCCGGACAGCACGTCGCTGGCCTGTGATGATTCGCCGTTGAGATCGAGGGTGATGCTATCGCCCCTGATCTCTGCCTTGAGCGCTTTGGGAGTACCCTCGGTAACCACGGTTCCGTGATCCACGATCGCCAGCCGATCGCAAAGCACATCGGCTTCTTCCAGATAGTGGGTCGTTAGCAGCACCGCCATGTTGCGCTCGTTGCGAATGCGTTCCAGATCTTTCCAGAGAATCGCCCGACTCTCCGGATCGAGCCCGGTAGTCGGTTCATCGAGGAAGAGTACTTCGGGCTCATTGATCAACCCCATGGCGATATCGAGACGGCGCCGCATACCGCCAGAGTAGGTCTCGACCATCTTGTCGCCAGCATCGGTGAGGCCGACCCACTCCAGCAAACGGGGAACACGCTCAGTCAGGTCATCCGCGGAAACCCGCATCAGCTGGCCCTGCAGCACCAGGTTCTCCCGGCCGGTGTCGTACTTGTCCACCCCGGAATCCTG
>REEK01000040.1 GCA_007695115.1 Sphaerobacteraceae bacterium | reverse complement strand
CGGGATCTCCCTGAAAGCGGAAGATGACCGGATGTTGCGAGCGGTAGCAGTTGATCGCTGCGATCTTCTGCCGCATGGCCGCTTCATCAAACGAACGTATCTCCGGGACGCCGTTCGATCGCCGCTTCGCCACTGTTTCGACATCGACGCCAGGATCTCCCGCGTAGGGATAGTCTTCCCAGGCGATGACGTCGTACCCCCGAAAAGTCAACGTCTGCGCGGTTGCCAGTACATGCTGGTGATCGACGTGATTACCGACCCCGATCGGACAATAGAACGCGTCTGGTTCGATCTCGAGCCTGTCGAGCAGGTTGAACAGGGCGTCGCGAAGATCCCGGAAGAGGGTTGCCTCTCTCGGGTGAATAGCGCCGAAGAGGTGATCGTCGTTCAGGTAGCGCTCTTCGCGGTAAATTGCGTCCGGAAGATCGAGCCAGCGTGACTCGACTCCGAGGATGTCCGCCGCACAGGCTTCTTCTTCGCGGCGATGGGCAATCGCATCCCGGGGACCGAGGCCCCACAAGTCGTGCATTTGCCGGGCGAACTCATTGAGCTGGCCCGCCGGTTCCCCGCCGAAGATCGTGATGATTAGCGGTCGCGCTCCGGCGCCGGCCAGTGTTGCCAGCGTGCCGCCGCATGAGAGTTCGGCGTCGTCATAATGGGGCGACAGGAAGACTGGTCGGCGATCAGGCGTTGACACTGCGGACTCGCTCGTCGCCAACACGTCGGGTAATTCGCTGGTTGTCGAAATACTCCAGCACCGCCTGGGCATATTTTCGGGATGTGCTGAAGTGATCCCGGAACTGAGCCAGGGTGATGTTGCCGTTCTTGTCGATCAGATCCAGCACTTGCTGGCGCATATCGTCGAAGGCACCCCGGGTGAAGACGATGCTATCGTCGATGCGGACCACTTCACCGGTCTCGGACAATGCCATCACCAGATCGAGATCCAGCCCAAACTCCCCCGGCGATGGCGGTGAGAATGGTGCGGCGTGGAGGGCGGCGAGGTACTTGTCGATCCGCTGCCGCTGTTCCGGTGTGAATCGGATCTCGTGCTGCGGTCGACGAATCACATTGCCTTCGTCCACAATCGCGCCCGCGTCGGCTGCCCGGGCGATCACTTCCTCGAAGGCTCGCTGCGGCATATCGATACGGCTGCGGACCTCTTCCTTGGCCATGCCTTTCCGGAGCGGGTGCTTCTGATGGTACTCGCCGAGCAGTTTCTGGATTCGATCGAGAACATCGCGATACGGTCCCCAGGCGATCAGGAAATCCGATGGCGCCAGGGTGCTGTCTTCGTTCGCCCCTCGCTTGAGGTGAATGATGTCTTCGCTGGCGAGCAAGTTATAGGCTGCCTGCCGGATGTCATCTTCGGGGAGAGTGATCGTCCGATAGAGTTCCCGCAGTTCGGCTGGCTGACTCCCCAGCGTTTGCAGAAGAATTTCTTCGGGCGATCCGGATGCCAGCGCTTCGAGGCCCTCGATGACCTCCTTGCGGAATCGCCGATGGCGACGCGGATGGGGATCGATGACCAGTCCACCACCGATCGTCTCGCTCGGGGATGGTCGGCGGACAATGAACCGATCCCCACGGACCGCTGCCACCGGTTTCGGGAACCGGATCTGGATCCAGCCGTCCTGCCCTGGTTCGATGCGTTCGCTATCGAGCAGCGTCACCCGGGCGACCGTCTCCGATGACCCGACGAAGAAGTCGACCTCGTCATTCTGTTCAAGGGCAAACGGCGCGTTCTCGACGACCCGAACCCGGGCATCGAGCATCGTGGTGGGTCGGAGCCATCCCGGGGCGGTAATAACCTCCCCACGGGAGACATCGTCGATCGGCACTCCAGTGAGGTTGACGGCGGTGCGCCTGCCGGGATAGGCGGTCTCAACCTTCTGCTGGTGGCTCTGCAGGCCACGAACTCGCGTGCGAACGCCAGAGGGCTGAAGTTCGATCTCCTGCCCGACGGTCAACGGTCCGCCGAGGAGCGTACCGGTGACAATCGTGCCGAAGCCGGTGACGCTGAAGACCCGGTCGATCGGCAACCTCGGTTTCCCGGTTTCAGTGTGCGGCGGAATACCGGCGAGGAGTTCATCAAGCGCTGTCCGGAGGTCGTCCATCCCGTCGCCGGTTATGGCTGAGACAGGGATCATCCGGGCATTAGCGAACGATGTGCCTTGCAACCGTTCGCGGATCTCTTCGACCACCAGTTCCCGCCACTCGGGCTCCACCATATCGATCTTGGTCAGCACCACCAGCCCGCGTTCGACCTCCAGCAGGCCGAGAATATCGAGGTGCTCTTCGGTCTGGGGCATCGGACCTTCGTCGGCCGCGATCACCAACAGCGCAGCGTCGATCCCCCCGACACCGGCGAGCATGTTCTTGATGAACCGCTCGTGACCGGGAACATCGACCACCGAGACCTGCTGACCAGAGGGGAGATCGAACCAGGCGAAGCCGAGATCGATCGTCAACTGGCGTTGTTTTTCCTCAGCCAACCGATCTGGATCGATACCGGTGAGCGCCTGAACAAGTGTTGATTTGCCATGATCAACATGTCCAGCTGTCCCGACAACAAAGGTTGTGGCTGGTGATTGGGAGGTGACGTCTGGTGTGGAAATGATCGCGCTCCTGTCGTGTGAGAGACGAAACGACGGGAAAATTGAGTGTACCGGGATTATACCGTCCTTATCCCGACAGACCGGTTCGCCGGACGGGATAACACGGAAGTCATCGACTACCGAAGGTATGAATCCTCCCCTCTCCCAGCATTGGGAGAGGGGAGGGGGTGAGAGCCAAACGCCCACCCGGGTTTGAATTTGATTCCCGCTGGCAAATGTCAGCGGGAATACCTGTGTTCCCGTTCATAGGCTAGTGTAATAGCACGCGACGCCGATAAGAGCACTCAACGGGAGTCCCTGATGCTGAACCCGATTCCACGGCCAGATTCGCAGTCCGATGCGTCCGACACGCCTGCTTCTGGTCAAGGTCAAGGAGGTGGACCTCCGTCATTCACGACGTCGAATGTGCGGCGCTCACTGTCGCTTCGAAAGTTCGTCGGCGTGGCGGCGATGATTGCCTTCGCGATTAATCTCGCCCTGGCGCAACTAACGCTTAGCGATGCGCGGGGTGGTGACGTCTCAGCGGTTCAGATCATTCAAATCTGGACACCACACATTTACTACGCTGTGCTGATTACCGGGGTGGCTATTGCGCTGTACATCTACAGCCGTGCGGAAGAGTAGTCGCCCAGAGTGATCTGTAGCAACCCCCGGAATTACGATGGGATGGATTCAACCGAGGCAGGGGCCGGCGCCCCTGCCGGCCCGAAGGCCTGCGGTGCAGATCCCGGGCGCACAGGGGCGTGCGCCCCTACATAGATACGATTCGAGTTGTGACCGGCCGTCTAGCTATCCCGCTCCGCGATCTCCTTCTTTACGCCGTCCATCAGTTCTTTCTCGTACAGAAGATCGAACACGGTCAGCGCCATCGCCTTGGATACCTTGATGAACTGCTCGTAGCCGTATTCAGAGCCGGAGCAATCGACCACTTCCTGCGAATGACCAGGGATCGGGGTTTCGCTAATCGCATACATGCCGGATACCGACGGCAACATGTGGCTGATGTTCCCGAAGTCGGTCGAGTGGTAAGCGCGACCTTCCCGACCACCGTTCAGTGTCAGGCCGACTTCTTCCATGTTCGCGTTGTAACGCTTGCCCATCTCGTAGTTCGGCAGCATGTCGAAGCAGACTGGATGCTCGGTAAGTTTGAGCTCGGTCATCGTCATCGCGGCCGATGCCTCGGCGATCTGTTTGACCTTGGCCAGGACGTCTTCTACCTGCTCTCGACTGGCGGCCCGCACGTAATACTTGCCTGCCGCATAGCCGGGCACCACGTTCGCGGCGTCGCCACCGTGGGTGATGATTCCGTGCAGCCGAGTTTCCATATGAACGTGCTGGCGAAGTGAGTCGACGCCACTGAAGAAGTGAATCAGTCCGTTGAGGGCGTTTCGTCCGTTGTATGGATCCATCCCGGCGTGAGCGGTCTGCCCGAAATACTCCAGATCGAGGTGGGCAACGGCCAGGCAGGTGCCGTCTGGATACTCGCTCGGGGCGCCGGTCTTGTCTCCACCGTGGTGGATCATGATCGCCGCATCGACATCGTCGAATACTCCGGCCTCAGCCAGAAAAACCTTGCCGGCGCCACCCTCTTCAGCTGGAGTGCCGAGAATCTCCACGGTGCCGTTCAATTCATCCATCACGGTGTTCAGGCCGATCGCTGCTGCCAGGCCGGAACCAGCGATCATATTGTGACCGCAACCGTGTCCGAGACCCGGCAGGGCGTCGTACTCAGCCAGCACGGCGATCGTCGGTCCATCGCCCCGACCGTGTCGAGCTGCCCGAAATGCCGTGTCGAGACCGCCCAGTGGTTTCTCGATCTCGAACCCCGGCTGCTCATCGATCTTCCGGGCCAGAAGCTCAGATGCCATGTGTTCCTGGTAGCCGATTTCCGGGTTCAACCGAATCGTTTCGGCCAGCTCGACGATTTCGTCTCTGTGAGCGTCGATTGCGTCCAGAATTCGCTGTCGCAGTTCTTCTCTACTCGCCATCTGTCTGGGACTCCTTCGCTGTTCACGATGTTCAATTTCCGACGTTCACCTGCATTTAATCTATGATGGCACAGGTTCTGCAATAGTTGACGCGTCGACGGGATATGATCCGACGCCACACGGATCCCGATCGACATCGCAGACGAAATGCTGCGAGCTGGAATGCAGTTTAGCGTCTTATGCGCTCTTGTTGACCAGCAATATACATTTCTCTCCTCCTCAGCAGACCCGCGGCCAGAACATTCTGGCCGCGGGTTTGTGCTTTCAGAGGTCAGGCGATCGGAGCTCCCAGTTCGGAACCATCATCTGGATGCAGGAGTATCACGCTATCGTCTGCCTGAATTGCCCCGAGTACCAGAACTTCTGATTTGAATCCGGCTATCCGCAGTGGTGGGAAATTCATCACGGCGACGATCTGCCGTCCGATCAACTCATCTTTCTCGTAGCGTGGGGGTAGCTGGGCAGAAGACTGGCGGATGCCGATCTCCGGTCCGAAATCGATCTTCAGCTTGTAGGCCGGTTTCCGGGCCTCTGGAAAGTCCTCGACCTCGAGAATCCGGCCGACGCGCATATCGACGGCCTGGAACTGATCGAACGAGATCTCCATACCGGCAGGTCCTTTCCCTTAGATGTGTTTCAGCCGGGGTATCGTATCATCAAGCCCGGATGATTGGGGTCTACGGTCTGAAAGATGCGATCACGCCCCCACAGTTGGGCAAGTCGCTATAGTATTGGAAGATGCGGTTCGACCGCAATGACGCGAAACCCATGGAAACGATAAGCAGCGTTCGCTCCATTGGAGGGAGCCGGAATGACAGGAATACATACAGCACCTGATTTCGATCGGCTGGCCGAGCTGTCGAAATCATTGAGACGAGACGTGCTGACCATGACCAGTGAGGCGGGCTCCGGCCACCCGACGAGCTCGATGTCAGCGGTGGAAGTGATGGCCTCACTCTATTTCGGCGGCATCATGAAGTACGACGCGAAGAACCCGAAAATGCCAGATCGGGATCGCTTCATCCTCTCGAAGGGACATGCCTCGCCGATTCTTTACGCCGTGCTGGCTGAAGCTGGATACATCCAGAAGGATCAGCTCAACACGCTCCGGCGGATCGATAGCCCACTTGAAGGTCACCCGAACATGCTTCGCGTGCCTGGTGTCGAGGCTTCGACCGGAAGCCTTGGGCAGGGTCTCTCGATGGGGCTTGGCCACGCCCTCAACGCAAAGCTGGATAATCTCGATTACAACGTCTTCGTGATGATGGGCGATGGCGAGATCCAGGAGGGCCAGGTCTGGGAAGCGGCGATGGCCGCCGCCAACTTCGGCGTCAGTAACCTGGTAGCGATTGTTGACCTCAACGGGTATCAGCAGACTGCCCCGGTGACAAAGGTCACCGATCCATCGACCTATGCCGACAAATGGCGTGCCTTTGGCTGGCATACCGTGGAAATTGATGGTCACGACCTCAAGGAAACACACGCGGCACTTGCCGCAGCAGCTGACTACTCCAACGGACCGGCCGCGATCATTGCCCACACGAAGAAGGGTAAAGGGGTCTCATTCCTGGAAGAAGACTTCTCCTGGCATGGTCGTGGTGTGCCGAAGGATCGGCTTGCGGAAGCATTGGAGGAAATCGGATGACACTCGGAACTCGTGCCGGCCTGACAATGGGCAAGGCCACTCGGGACGCATTTGGCCGGGCGCTACAGGAGATCGGTGCCTCGAATCCGAAGGTTGTCGTGGTCGATGGCGACGTCGCCAACTCGACCCGTGCCGAGTGGTTCGGCAAGGACAATCCGGAGCGTTTCTTCAATGTTGGTATCGCTGAGTCGAACCTGATCGGCGTGGCTGCCGGACTGGCCGCTAGCGGCAAGATCCCGGTCGCAGCCAGCTTTGCTGCGTTTCTGCTCTGCAATTCCTACGACCAGATCCGGATGTCGGTGGCGTTCCCGAAACTGAACGTCAAACTGGTCGGCAGTCATGCCGGGATCAGCATCGGCGAGGACGGCCCGTCCCAGATGGGTATCGAAGATGTCTCGCTGGCCTGTTCACTGCCAGGTATGGTGGTGATGGTTCCGGCTGACGAGCATTCCACCCGCAAGGCGACTCAGCAGATGATCGAGCATGATGGCCCGACGTACCTGCGGGTTGGCCGCGGTGATGTGCCGCTCATCTACGATGAGAATGTCGACTTCCAGATCGGCAAGGCGAATATCCTGCGTGACGGGAACGATGTCACGCTGGTTGCCAATGGACTGATGGTGTCGGCCGCGCTCGATGCAGCCGAAGAGCTGGCCGCTGAAGGCATCACTGCCCGCGTGCTGGACATGCACACCGTGAAGCCGATCGATGAAGCAGCACTGCGCGCGGCAGCTGTCGATACGAAAGGTATCGTGGTGGCCGAAGAGCACCTGCATCACGGCGGGCTCGGCAGTGTGGTGGCATCGACAATCGCTCAGACCAATCCATGCAAGATCGCCTTCGTCGATGTTGGCGATCAGTTCGCCAAGTCCGGCGACGGTGATGCGTTGCTCGAGGAGTTCGGTCTCACTGGAGCGAACATCGCCGCCAAGGCACGGAAGATCGTGCAGGGCTAAACCCAAATCGAACGACGAGAGACTGGGAGCCGTTCGCGGCTTCCAGTCATCATCAGACAAGCTCCTCGTTCAGACAGCTCACGTTCGCATCGTTGAAAGCCAGACGCCATGACCAACATCCGTGTCGGAACCTCGGCCTGGGCCGATCATGACCCCTTCTACCCACCCGGTATCCGGGGAACGAAGCAGCTCACCTACTACGCGCAGTTCTTCCCGGTGGTCGAGATCAACATGACCTACTACCGGATGCCAACGGCGAAGATGGCCGAAGGCTGGGTCAATCGAACGCCGGACGATTTCACGTTCGATGTCAAACCACCACGCGAGCTCACCAGTACTCCGGAAACACCCGGAGATACGCCACCGGAGCCGGATGCCGACATCGCGCAGGAGTTCGCCGAGGCAATCAAACCGTTGCACGAAGCCGGGAAGCTCGGTGCGGTGACATTCCAGTTCCCTCCTTCCTACCGCAACACCGAAGAGCATCGGGACTACATCAGGCTCCTGCCGGAGCTCTTTCCGGATTATCACGTTTCGGTCGAGTTTCGCCGTCGGGACTGGCTGGATGAGGAACACGCCGAGCAGACGCTGGAGCTACTGCAGGATGCCGGCATGAGCTACACCATGGCCGATGAACCGCAGGTCGGCACGGGCAGTGTGCCGCCGGTCTACGGGATCACCAATCCTGGACTCTCGGTGATCCGGTTTCACGGGCGAAACACCGAGACCTGGTACAACTGGAAAGGTTCCAGCCGGGATCGATTCAACTGGGAATATGCTGACTCTGAGCTCGAAGAGTGGATCCCGAAAATTCGCTCGGCGATGGAAGCTGCCGAGACAGTCCACGTCTTCTTCAATACGAACTACGCCGATCAGGGGCCGCGAAATGCCGTCCGTCTGATGCAGTTGATGGATCTCCCGCACGAACCGCTGGATGAGGATCACAAAGCCGAGCAGCAGTCGATGTTCTGACGCCTGATGTCCTATGAATGGCGTAGCCCCTATCGCGATATTGCCATCGGTCGTATACTGTCCCGACGACGCGGGACTCTCGAATTAGCAAGGTTCTTGTTGTGGTTTCTAAAGGCTCATCACTCGCTGGAGATCATTCCGGACCGATCTCTGACCAGGTCGAAGCACCGGCCATCGAGACAGCCGAAGAGGAAGAGGACGAGTACAACGCGAAGGGAACCTGGATCGCCTCCGGGGCGCATTTTGCTCACGACCTCTATCCCTCCTACATCGGCGTATTGATTCCGTATGTTCAGTCTCAACTCGGCATCTCACTGGCACTCGCCAGTCTGATGGTTCCTGCCCAGCAGATGCCAAGCATTCTCCAGCCGTTCATCGGTTATTTCGCAGACAGAACCAGCCGGCGCCTCTTCGTGGTGCTGACGCCGGGTATCGCGGCGCTGTCGCTCTCGATGATCGGCCTGGCACCGCATCTGTCGGTAGTCATCATTCTGTTGCTGATTTCCGGACTGGCATCGGCGGCATTTCACGCTCCGGCCGTGGCGATGGTTGGCGAGTTCGGCGGCAAGAAGATGGGCCGCGCCATGGCGATCTTCATGGCCGGTGGCGAGCTCGCCCGGACGATGGGCCCGCTGGTTATCACCGCAGCGATCGCGTTATTTACCTTCAGAGGATCGTTCGTCGTTTTAGTCTTCGGTGTCGCGGCGTCGATCATTCTGTATTTCACGCTCGATACCAGTAAGGGTGATGCCCGGGCGAAGCGAGGCAATCAGGCGGCACTGAAACCGCTACTGAAAGCTCGCATCCGGCCGCTGACGGGTCTGTTTGGCTACTCGATCGTCAAGGCAGTTGCCACGGTGCCGTTCCACTTCTTCCTGGTGGCGTTGCTGGTCAGCAAGGGTTACAGCGAGTGGTACGCCGGGTTCGCACTCTCGCTTCTTTTTGGAGCCGGTGTCATTGGTGGGTTTATCGGTGGGATGGTGTCTGACCGGATCGGCCGGAAGATCACGCTAACCATCGTTACCCTGTTGACCGCCCCGTTGTTCTATCTCTACCTCTGGCTCGAAGATGGATCCTGGTGGGTGCTCTCGGTTCTGATGGTCGCCGGGCTGGTATCGATGTCGGTCCGACCGGTGAACCTGGCTCAGACGCAGGAACTGTTTCCGGAAGCCCGCGGCCCGATGGCCGGGATGATGCTGGCGGTCGGTTTCGTGACCATGAGCCTTGCCTCAATTGGCTTCGGGACAATGGCCGATTCGATCGGGATCGAAACGGCCTTCTGGATCATCGCCTCGATGTCGTTCCTGGCGTTGCCGTTCATTGCGTTGTTGCCAAAGCAGGGCGAAGCACTCCCGCAGCCGCCGAAGGA
>REEK01000042.1 GCA_007695115.1 Sphaerobacteraceae bacterium | reverse complement strand
TCGCGGAGTGGCTCCGGCACGTCGGCCGATCGTTTGCCCGTGTCTGGTGGTGTCGATTCGGTCATGCGCATGAATCCCGCCGATTACTTCACCCTGCTCTAACAGGGTAAACGGGATTGCCGAGGAATGATTACGGGTAGGTTTTTGAGTTGGGGTGATCTTGTGACTATCGGTGGATCGGCGACCTCAGCTAGCAGCCACCGATCCGGGCATCGTCGTCGATGAAATCGCACAAAGCCTCGTCGGAGTCCAGCCGCCACTCATCGATGAATTGCCCATCGGAATCGAAGCTGTGCATCCGCATCCGGTGTTCGCCAACTGCGTGATCGACGATGTGGGTGGTCCCGTCGGCTTCTACGGTCATTCCGAGCGGTTGAGCCAGTATCTCGGGAGCGCCACTGTCGGTGGCAGCCCACTCGGCGATCAGTTCGCCTTCGGCCGAGTAGTGTTCCACGATGAATTCAGCCACCGCCCGCGCTTGTGGATCACGATCAGGGTTCTCTTCAGCAATCACCCAGATCTTGGCCATTCCACCGTTTGGCAGCCCGGTTATTGAGGCCGACACGGCATCTTCGTCAGGCGCTTGGATCGTCCACTCTCCGACCACGTCATCGGCACCATCCCGCACGGAGACTGCCGCTCTACCGATGTCTCGCTCGAGGGCATAGACCAGATCGTTTCCATCGACCGCAACTGCAACTGGCCCCGAATACTCCTCATCCGACCAGCGTCCGAGAACGCTGCACTCCTCATCCAGCTTGACCAGAAACTCCTCGCGATCAAGTCCGACATAGAAATGGCCATCGCTATCGACACCGAGCCCACCGTACTCCGGGAACCAGCCAGCGTCGCCATCGAACATGGAGAGATACTTCTGATGTTCGCCATCCGGTTCGAAGAAGTGAAGGCCATTGTCCTGGAGCAGGAGGATCCGGCCGTCCGGATGCGTTTCGATCTGTGGCTGGGAATTCCGGACGCCATCGGTCCAGACATCTGCGAGCTGTTGCTCCTCATTCAGGACAAGAACCGATCCATGCCGGTAGGAGCCGATGTAGAACCTGCCATCCTGGCCGATCGTCACATCGTTGAATGTCGTCGCGGTCTCCTGCCACTCCTGGACGCGTTCCAGGTCCGTCTCCGGCGCATCGTCGCGGGGCGGCTCCAGTTCCCGAACCTCGCACGGTACGCTGGCTACATCGTTCTCCTCGAGTCCCAGCGATTCCCCGGTCTGTTCATCGGAAGTCTCTACAGGAGTCGGGGAGGCTTCTGCACCCGCATCAGTGCCGTCATCGTCATCTGACGCCTCGGTACAGGCAGCCACCATTAGCAGAAGAGCTACTGGAATGATCATCACCCGAACGTATGCGATGGCGTGCATGTACACCTTCTTCCCAGTTGGTCCATGCATCAACGATTTGCATTACAGGTAAAGACGGATCTCGTAGCAGAATTGTGACATAGCGTCCTGTCGCGCGGGGCAGCGGGAGTCGAATGACGTGGTGATTTCGGGCTCCCACCGCGTCATTCCGAGCTTGTCGAGGAATCCCTGACGTCCGACACCGAAGCGGCCATCTGGAGGCAACCCGCCCGCGAAGCCCTCAGGTCCCTCGACTCCGCTCGGGATGACAGTTTTTTCGCGGGCAGATAGGTTGCCGAGTCGCGCACCACGTCATTCCGAGCTTGTCGAGGAATCTCGGACGACCGACACGGAGACGCTGGTCCGGGAGGGGGAAGGTAGGGGCAATTCAGATCCTTCGACTCCGCTCAGGACGACGTGTGAGAAAAGCTCGGGATGACGTTTTCGCGGGTCGCCTCAATCAGCCGCGTTCGACGAGCCCGTCGAGATCTTCCACGGCCACAACTTCCTCATAGCTCATGAAAATGCGGGGAACTCGCGGCAGAATCGCCGTGGTGACCTCATAGTTGATGGTGTCGATCTTCGCCGCGGCATCCTCCGGGGTCATCGTGTTTGCCCGACCATCGCCGAGCACGATCACTTCATCGCCGGATTGCGGGTTCGAGATGGTGTTGATGTCGATCACCGTTTGATCCATGCAGACCCGGCCGATGATCGGGCAGCGACGTCCCTGCATGGACATCCAGCCCCGATTGGAAAGCAGCCGGTTCAGCCCATCGCCATAGCCGATCGGCAACGTGCCACACATCGTCGGGGCGCTGGCGACGTGGCTCAGCCCGTAGGAGACACCCTCATTCCGCTGGAGTTTGAAGACACGCCCCAGCCGGGTCTTGACGGTGACAACGCGGTGGAACTCCTTCGGGATCGGGACATCACCGGATGGTGACATACCGTAGAGCGCCAGGCCCGGCCGGTACATCACCGTGAAGTGCTGTAGCTCGTCTGGCAACGTTCCGCGCAGTGATGCGGCGCTGTTGCTGAAGTGAACCAGCTGGGGAGCCAGTCCCTCCGGGATCAGCTCATAGATGGTCTCCACGAAGCGCTTCTGCTGTTCGATAAGGAAGCTCTCGTCTTCGGAGTCGGCCGTGGCGAAGTGGGTGAAGATGCCGGAATACCGGATTGCCGGGGTCTCGCTCAGCTCACGGGCGACCTCGGCTGCTTCTTCAGGCATCACCCCAAAGCGCCGCATACCGGTGTCGATCTTGAGGTGTACGTTCAGGCTGTTATCTGGCATATCCTCGAGCGCCGGAAGGATGCGATCCAGAGCATCCGGAGCGCCGATTGTTACGGTGATATCGTTCTCAGCCGCTTTGTGAATGAGGGTGGGATTGAACGGGCCGAGTACGAGGATCGGAGCAGTGATGCCATGGTTCCGCAGCTGGAGTGCCTCTTCGATACGAGCCACACCGAGCCAGTCGGCCCCGGCATCAATCGCCGTTCTGGCGCACATCACGGCGCCGTGACCATAGGCATTGGCCTTCACCACGGCCATCATCAGCTCGTCACCGCGCTTTCTGAGCCGGTTACGCATCACCTGGACGTTGCTGGCATAGGCATCGAGGTTGATTACCGCATGGGTTCCTGCGACCGCGGAAACAAGTCGCTCAGCGAAAGATCCGGCCATACTCATCGCTCCGATTACTGATTCTGCAGATCCGTCGATAGATGCCCACACGGGCGGCTGAATTGTGGCAGATTTCCCGCTCACATGCTGTGGATGCTTGACTGGCAATTTGTGTCCGTACAGATTCCATGTCAGAATTCGCGGTCCGGAAATGTGTACGGACATGCTCTGGCGGGCGATTCTCGCTGGCCGCAGCCTGTCGGGTATGATTTTTGCAGCATTGGCCCGGGCGACAACTGAGGGAGAGATGCCGTATGGACAAGCTGATTGCGCGCGACGAGGCCTTCGACCAGTTTCAGCGGGCCAGTCGACGACTTGAGCGAATGTTGAGCAGTCTCACCGGACGCCAGATCGGGCCGGACCGGCAGATCCCGCATCTGGACTGGACAGTTGGCGATCTGGCGCTCCACGTTACTCAGGGAGTGGAGGTGGCCGGAGAGCTGGTTCAGGGGAAGCCGAGCCCGTACGGTGATATGCACCAGATCGCCGAGACCAATGCTGAGTTTCTGCAAAGAGATCCCGAGCGAAATATCGATCGGCTGGTGCTCCGGTTCGTAAAAGCGGTCAGATTCATGGAGCAGCGATTCCGGGAGATGCCTGATGATTTCATTGTGCCGTTCCACGCCGGAGCTGAGTTTAAGCCGCCACAAGCGATGGTAATGATGTCCAGTGAGCTCCTGATTCACGGCTGGGATCTGGCACAGGTAACCGGAGAGAAGTTCGAGATCGAGCCACAGGATGCCTGCCGGATCATGTATACGATCACCCCGATCATGCCCGAGATGGTCATCCAGGAAGCCGCCCGTGGGTTCGTCGCCACCTATGAAATCTGCCTGCGTGGCGGCGAGTGCCTGCGCCTGCACTTCGACGAAGGCGATCTGAGCGTCTCGCATGTCGCTCCGGGAGGTCCCGCCGATTGCCGGGTCGATGCCGACGCCCCCGCGTTCCTGATGATGGGGTACGGCCGTGGATCGCAACTCAAGCTGATCCTGACCGGTAAGATTCGCGCCAGTGGGCCGAAACCGTGGCTGGCCGGGAAGTTTGGACAGCTCGTCAAAAAGCCCTGATCGAGCGGTTGTCACCAGCATCAGATTGTGTCAGGCTAGGTCCTGGCGATATCCCTCGCCGAACCTTCACTCCGGTGCTCACGCCACCGGCTTCGAGAAGGCAAAGGGGACCCTGGAGTTCTCGGGATCACGAACCTGTCATGAACCCGTCACGGCGGGTCGAGTGAAGCGTGAGTTCATCGACTGTGCCGAGAGATCGGGAGACTACTCATGACGACGCAGAAATCGTTCAAGACCCGCATTCGCGAACGCATGGACAAGACCGGCGAGAGCTACACCACCGCTCGCCAGCAACTCATCGACAAAGCAACCAGCCCGAATGGCTCCGCACCGGAAGATGCTCAGGTGATCGCGGTGGCTGGACAGCGAATTTCTGACGAAGCACTGGCTCGTCGGACCGATCGTGCCTGGGATGAGTGGTTCGAGCTGCTGGACGAATGGGGCGCAAAAGAGCGCACCCACGCCGAAATCGCCCGATGGCTATCGAACGAGCATGAGGTAGATGGCTGGTGGGCGCAGTCGATCACCGTTGGTTATGAACAGGCTCGAGGTATGCGAAAGCCCGGTCAGACGGCCGATGGAAAGTTCTCGGCCAGCGCCAGTAAAACCGTGAACGTAGCCGCGGAAACGGCGTTCGATGCCTTCGCAGACGACGCGAAGCGTGGAGAGTGGCTTCCAGACGTTTCGATCAACCCCACAACGGTCAATTCGCCGAAGTCGTATCGAGCTGAATGGCACGACGGCACCCGCATCGCTGTCTGGTTGACCCCGAAGGGTGAAGACAAGACCGGCATCTCCCTTCAGCACGAAAAGATCGCAGACGCGGATCGTGCTGCCGAGCTCAAGGGTTACTGGAAAGAACGGCTCAACCAGTTGAAGAAGGTGCTGGAGGGGTAACGGCCCTTACCCTCGGACCTCCCTCGGCTCCGCTCAGGACAGGCTCTCTCCCAATACTGGGAGAGTCCTCAGCGCCAATGTTTCAAAATGCGACGCAAACGCTCGATGCGGTGCTGCCTGACAGCCGGGTCCACTCGATACCGGGACAGGGGCACGCAGCCGATGTAATGGCTCCGGAGCTCGTCGCCTCAGCATTGAAGCGGTTCCTGCTCGATTCGTAGAAGCCAGAGACCCTGCACTATCGCAGGGTCTTCCGGGTCGCCCTAGCGTCCATAGAAACTACCGTGCCTGAATGGCCTGCCACACCCGCTCTGGCGTCATCGGCAGTTCGGTCATCCGTGCGCCAGTGGCGTTGAAGATGGCGTTGCCGATTGCCGCCGCCGGGGCGATGATCGGCGATTCCGCGACGCCGCGGGCACCGAATGGGCCATGCGGGCTGGGATCTTCGATCAGCACGACATCGATCGATGGCGCCTGGACCGTCCTCGGCAGGGTGTAATCCATGAACGTACCCGTCAGCAGCTGGCCACCTTCATCGTAGATGAGCCCCTCATACAACCCGATGCCGATCCCCTGCAGTACACCGCCGCGGATCTGACCTTCGACCTCTGACGGGTTGATCGCCCGACCGACATCCTGCACGGTCATCATGCCGATGATGTCGACGTGTCCGGACTCGGGATCGACCCGTACTCTGGCCACACAGGCCGAGACAGCAGCGGCCTTCACGGAGTTAGCCTGATTTCCGTGTCCGAACACCGGAGGGTACTGGGTGCCGGGCTGGGTTGAACGTGTATAGATTTGCGAAAGAGTCAGGAAGTGATCCTCGGCGCCGCGAACGGTGACCCGATCGTCCTGCAGCTCCAGATCGTCGGTGCCAACTTCCATTTCACTCGCGGCAATTGCCAGCACCTGCTGCCGGGCATGTCCAGCCGCTTCGATCACCGCATTGCCGACGGTATAGAGGATCTTGCTGCCGCCGGTTCGTCCGGCATGTGGGGCGGTCTCGGTGTTTGCCGTCGTTACCTGAACCTGCTCCGGCGGAATCCCGAAAACTTCGGCGGCGATCTGGGTCAGACCGGTGGTGGTACCGGTGAGATCCATCGAGCCAACCACGACCTGCACCGTGCCATCGGCGTTGAGCCGGACATTTGCCGATGCGGAGTCGGTGAATCCGCGACGCAACCCGAGCGCGATGCCGACACCTTCGTTCGGACCAGTCGGTTCGCTCCAGACCGGTGAACGTTCGACTTCGTCGAACAGTGGCTGGGGATCGAACGGCTGCCACTCGGCGCCATCGAACATCAGATCACCACCGGCTGCAGCGTTCCGTCGCCGGATCTCCAGTGGCGAGATACCAAGCTTGTGCGCCAGATCGTCGATGGCCGATTCCAGGGCAAAGGCGACCTGTGGCAATCCGGGCGCCCGGTAGGCCCCGGTACCGGAGCGATTGCTGAACACCTCACGGGTGGTGATGGCGTAGTTGGCAATCCGGTAGCTGGAGCCGAGCATCAGCGCGGCCGGTTCGAACGGAGATTTGGAGAAATAGCCAGTGTTGAAGGTGAGATCCCCCCGTACGGCGGTAAATTTGCCTGTGCTATCGGCGGCGAGCTGGACCGAGATCACTTTCTCCGGTGCTGGTGTCGTTCCGGCAAAATCCTCGGTCCGGGTGATCGTCAGCTTGACCGGCTTCGTGTACCTCAGTGCCAGCCAGCCCACCAGTGGTTCGAACAACATGAAGCGGGCGCCAAACCCGCCCCCGGCTGTTACTGGCTCCACCCGGACATTCGTCTCCGGGATTCTGAGCATCTGGGATACCGCCGTCCGGACGGCAAATTGCCCCTGGGTGGCGGTCCAGATTGTCAGGCCGCCGGTTGGATCGGGTGCTGCGGTGACCGAGCGTGGCTCCATGTATCCCTGATGGACAGAAGCGGTGGTCATCGTGAAGTCTGAAGTTGCCGCCGCGTTGGCAAACGCCTGCTCAACGTTTCCCTGCTCGAAGACGGTCTCTGCACTCAGATTCGGGTGCTGGTCCGGCTTCTCCTGCTGGCGCTCCGGCCGAATGACCGGGGCTTCCTTGGCTATTGCGTCAGGTCCATGAACAACAGCGTTGATCGGCTCATAGTCCACCGTAATCAAGGACGCAGCGTCTGAGGCGATGGCCGGATCGGTGGCAATCACCACCGCGACGGGTTGCCCGACAAACGTTACCCGCTCACTGGCCAGAAAGAAGAATGTACGGTCCATCGCGGAATCGTTGCGGGCGTACTCGGGAATATCGGCTGCCGTGATGACCTCGACAACGCCCGGAATCGCCGACGCTTCGCTGGTATCGATACCGGCCAGGCGAGCGTGGGCGTAGGTGCTGTTGACGTAGGCCGCATGAAGCATCCCCGGCATCTGAATATCGTCGGTGTACTTCTCGAAGCCGGTCAGTCGGGGAACTGCGTTCGGGCGCTTCATTCGTTTGCCGATATAGCTCTGGGTCTCCGTGGCCATTTCACTCTCCCGGTACGGTGTTCACCATCAATCGTCCAGCATCGCGGGAAGTATCGTAGCACCTCGCGTCCATTGCTCGTCGTGCGAACGGGGCAGGACGCCCGGATGATTGAGAGGCACATTTCGATACAGGACTTGACAAAAGACAATTATTGGTGTTAGGTGGCAATATATTCATTCCTCGATGCTAACGAACTTCGCAGCCTGGTGACCTCTCTGTCTCTCTGATCTGTCGCCCGCGCGGTGGTCTTGTCCTTCAACACACAGCTGCCGACCAGGCGGTCAACGAAAACTGAAAAGAGCCGGCCATGATTCCAAAGGCAACCCGGGTTCTTCTTACGCTTGGTCTCCTGTTGGGGCTCGTCGCTGCCGGGATTGGGTCTGAATCCGTTCAGGCGTCTGCGGTAGCCGAATCTCGGCTCTACTTCCCCTGGATGCCATCAGGTGCGGTGCTGAGCCACTCTGAAGCGTTCAGTGACTCGGGGCCCTACTACGGCTCCATCACAGTCCAGAATCTGGAAAACGAGCAAATCGTCCTCTACTACCAGGCCACAAACGGTGAAAGTTTCGGGGTGATCGGCGACTTTCAGTCGACGCTAGTCGCCGCATACGGCGCCCGGACGTTCACGCCCCAGCAATTCCAGCTCGATGAGACTGTCGAGGGTACTGGAGTCGTCTTCATCGCTCGCAAATTCTCTGATACGTCTCTCCCGGCCCGGATCTCCGGGGTTCAGAAACAGGCCGCCGCCAAGCCGATCGATGTGGATGCAAAGACTGACGGCGGTCATCTGACGGTTGGCGGCTATACCGGTCTGCGGTCGCTCTCCAATGGCCCCGTAGTTCGGCTGCCGATCGTTCAGACGAACAGCAACTGGAACACGGTTATCCGGGCGACGAACTTCGAACCATACGAAGCAACGGCAAAGATCAATCTGACGCTGCGCGAGGCCGGTGGTGGTAGCGAGCTGAGTTTCGATGAGACGGTGAACTCTGGCGGAACGGCCACGTTCGATCTTCTGGCTCTCGGTGTCCCCCTGGACTGGATCGGCTCAGCAGTGATCAGTTCGGATGAGATCGTCTCGGTGGTTGCCGAGCGGTTCAAGAACGAAACCGGCATGCTGATCATGAACAGTGGCCAGCGAGCGGCGAACGCTGCGTCTGTGAGCTATCTGCCGCTCGTGCTGCGCGACTGGTTCGGCTGGAATACTGGAATCTCCCTGCTGAATCCCCACGAAGTCCCGGTCAACGCAACGGTCAGCTTCTACGCGATGGATGGAGAGCTGGTGGACTCGGAAGTGGTGACCTTGCCGGCATCCGGGATGGACTTCGTGTACATGCCAGCCGGTGATGGCGCTCCGTTCGTCGGGTCCGGCGTGGTGAGCTCGGAAGGCCATCTTCTCGGCGCGATTGACGAAGTCAAATATACGGGCGACCCCGCCGAGGGAGCCGGGCACGCCATGTCCTACATGATGCAGCCTGATCTGGCCTACCCCGGTCAACAGCTCTCGATGCCCCTGTATCAAAAGGGCAATCCGGAAACTGGCGGCGGCAATACCTCGGGCGTGCAGCTGTTCAACCCAACGAACACCACGGTCACCTATGGGTACTCCTTCTTCGATCAGTTCGGCAACATGATGCCGATTCCGGCCGGTCCAGCGCCGACGCTCGGGCCGGGAGAAAACACAACGATCTACGCGATGGAACTCGCTCAGCTACCTGACGGTTTTAACGGATCCATGATCGTCGGTGTGCACAGCGGCGGAGCGCTCACCGGAATCTCCAACAATGTGAATTACGACGTCCAGCTCGATGGTTCGGCGTCATTCAACATGACGGTGCTCGGCGTGCCAGATGATCCAGATCCACCAGACCCGCCAAACGGATTCATTACTCCCTGACTCCGGCCCGGGTGGCTGGCTCAGAAGAGGAAGGTAAATCTCGATGGGCAGTCATATGATCCGGTATCTGCTGACATTCCTGCTGGTGGCTGGCCTGTTCGGGATCTCTGGCGAATTCGGACATGCCGAACCAAACCCGCAATCGGGGCAGACCCAGCGCTATTTCCCCTGGGTGCCGTATGGCGAAGTGATTTCAGATTCGCGAGGCTTCCCGGATTCCGGTCCGTACTATGGATTGATCACGGTGCAGAATCTGGAGAGCGAGCAGATCAAGATCAATGCCTACCCGGTAGGTGCTGGGACGATCACGCCGTTGCCGGCAGACTTCATTCTCGGCCCAGGCGAAAGTCGATCCTATCTTCCTGGTTCGATCTTCGGCGAAGCCGCGCCGCTAAGCAGTGGCATTCTCGTCA
>REEK01000043.1 GCA_007695115.1 Sphaerobacteraceae bacterium | reverse complement strand
GATCGATACACGTTCTCGAACGTCCGTCGACCAATCTGGCCACTCGATCTCGACACCGAGTGGGATGGCCGATAGCTATCGGGCAGACAACTGATTGAACGTTGAGTTCACACGGGCCAATTCAGGGACCTGAACGTCAAAAGTCATCGAGTTTAGAGGTGGTGATGATGTCAGTATCCCGTTGGTCCGTGGTTCTTGTCCTGATTGTTGCGATGGTGACCGGAAGCGTGGCGATCGCCGCTCAACCGGCCAATGATGCGTTCTTCCGAACCTGGGAACGCACCGAACGCCCGGTCATGGATCGCGCAACGACTCGCACCTGGATGTGGGGGCCGACTGGCACCACCGGGGCGATCTCGGAACCGTATCTGGAAGCTCCGGGCGGCTATCGAGAAGTCCAGTATTTCGACAAGACGCGCATGGAGATCAACAACCCGCTGGCTGATCCTGACGATCCGTGGTTCGTCACCAATGGACTCCTGGCGACCGAGTTGATCACCGGCCGGGTTCAAATCGGCCATCTTTCCCACGTACAGATCGATCCGTCCAGAAGTCAGATCGCCGGCGACCGGCATCCCTCATCTCCGACCTACTTCGATCTCTCCCATTTCCTCGATGCCGAGGCGACGCCGGTCGGCGAGGAACTGGTGCAGCAACTGACGGTCGATCAGGAGACTCCACAGCTCGAGACGGTCCCTGATCTGGCCGAGTACGCCGTGGAATCTGCCTACTACGTGACCCAAACAGGGCAGAGCGTGGCCGCGCCGTTCTGGGAGTTCATGACATCCTCCGGGGTCGTTCGAGAGGGTGGGGTCAACACGCAGGGAAGGCTCTTCGACGATCCGTTCTTTGCCACCGGTTTCCCGATCACCGATGCCTACTGGGTGCATGTGCCAGTTGGTGGAGAGTGGACCGATGTGCTTCTTCAGTGTTTCGAACGGCGTTGCCTTACCTACACCCCCTCGAACCCGGAGGGCTGGAAAGTCGAAGCCGGCAACATCGGTCGTCACTATCATGAGTTTCGCTACGGTCGGCCGCCCGAGGTGCTGGATTGCATCGACCTGAATCTGGCGACTGCGTTCGACCTGGTCCAACTTCCGTCAGTCGGACCTTCCCGAGCGCAGACCATCATGGAGCACCGTCCGTTCGACTCGGTCGAAGATCTCGAACGCGTTCCTGGCATCGGCCCGGCCACTGTGGATGGCATCCTCGAACATGGCCAGGCCTGCATCGTCTACGAGTTCAACGGTGGGAACGCCTTCCACCAGTCGAGATAACGCCGCATACCTTCTTCGATCCGGATCGAAGGCGACCAGCCAAACTCCGAGGCGAACCGCGACGAATCGAGCGGTTTTCGGCCGGACGGCCCCGAGATGTTCGGGTTCAGATCGTCCGGAGACGGCTCCTGGTTGACATCAACGCCACTGAATTCGCTCTTGATCAACTCGACAACCTCACCGACGGTGATCTGTCCTCCCAGTGAGAGGTGGTACAGGTCGTACTGGAGCGTATCTGCGGTTGCCAACTCAGCGATTCCGCGGGCGGTATCGTCGATAAAAGTCCAGTCCCGAGCACGTGAGAACGGCCCGGACGGCAGCGTTCGACCGGCCTGCGCATCGAGCAGCCATTCGTAGATCGGTGACGTGCGAATCCGGGACGAGGTGGCCCGCTCGCCCGGTCCGTATGGCTGAGAAATCCGGACCGAGGCGACCGACAGATCGTGCAACTTCCCGTAGCGTCGAACGATCTCCTCGCTGGCGTCCTTGCTGATGCCATAGAGTGATTCGGGATGCTTCGGCACTGACTCGTCCATGTCCCCATCGGTCGAGGCATCTCCGATCGCCGATGGCGACGATACATAGACGAATCGGCTGGCACCGCCGATCCGGGCAGCCTCCAGCGCCTCGATTGTCCCACCCGTGTTGACGTGAATGATCCGGGCAGCGTCGTCCTTCTCCACCTGCAAGGTGGTGGCGGTCACCACGGCCGCATGGATGATTGCCTCGACGTCAAATCCCTTGATAGCGCCGGCGAGTTCACCAGGCCGGCTGACATCCGCCACAACATGGTGAACATCGCTGGTGCCGGCCAGGAACGAGCTAACCCATTCGTCGGCGGCTGATCGGCCGACCGCCACAACGGTCTGTCCCTGCTCCGCCAGCGTCTTGACCACGTTGAGCCCGACGAATCCGTGGGCTCCGGTGACAACAATTGCCACGCAACCTCCTCTGGTCTGCTATTCGTGAAATTACTTCTTCAACTGCTCGATCACCGGTGCAAAGCGCTCGATCGCGACTGGAGTGTTGGGATCGATCCAGACGATGATGTGGGTATAGCCGCGCTCTTTGTACTCGCCGATTACGTCCACAACCTGATCGTTCGACATCGGCGCGGTTGGCTGGTTTCGGGACGCATGGCTGCTGCCTCGTCCGACTGCGCCTTCGGTTTCGAGCAGCACGCAGGCGGTTCGCTCCAGTGTTGCCGGATCCCGACCGACGTCCTCACAGGCGCGGGTCAGTTCCTCGTTATGCTCGGCGATGTCAGCAAATCGCTGGCTCCAGTCGGCGTTCCAGATGTCGGCATACTCAGCCGCAACCCGGAGCATCTTCTTGCCGAACGTTCCGATCATGATCGGCAGGTTCTCGGCTCGTGGACCCCGTGGCCGCAAAGTGCAGTCGTTCGCCTGGTAGAACTCACCCTGAAAATCAACGTTGCCCTCGCGGATCAGACTGCTGATGATCTTGATACCCTCGACGAATCGACTATACCGATGGTCGTAGGGATAGCCGTACGCGTCGTACTCCGGCTTGTGCCAGCCCGCACCCAGCGCCAGAATAAACCGGCCACCGCTGATCTCATCGATCGATTCGGCCATTTTGGCGATCAGCGCCGGGTTCCGGAATCCCATGCAACTCACCAGCGGGCCGAGCTCCATCTTGCTGGTGACGGCTGCCAGGGCCGAGAGCATCGTCAGACACTCCCACATGCCCTTCTCCGGAGCGCCTCCACCCATCCGAAAGATGAGATGGTCGGCCATCCAGACCGAATCGAAGCCGACCTGTTCGCCGAGGAGCGTCATCTCCTTGATGTTCTCCCAGCGCGGGGTTTCTCCGGCCATCGTGAACTCAGACGGTGGCTGATAGAGACCTACTTTGAACTCGCTCATGTCGCTTCCTTCTCTACGCGGGCTGGCCGTTTCGACCAGCTCCGGATAACAGATACTCGATCAGAAGCCGAGAGGCGGCGTAAACCCACCGATTTCTTCGGCTATGAGTTCCGCGAATCTGATTGGGGTTCGATCTTCGAGATACGGGCCAATCGCCTGCAGCCCGATCGGCAGCCCGTCGGCGGCGAGTCCGGTCGGAAACGAGACTGACGGTTGTCCGGCGAACGTTGCGACTCCCGGGTAGACAACCTGTAGATCGTAGGGATATGTCTCTGCATCGACCTCCACGGTTCGCTTGTAGATGTCGACCACCGACTGCTTCTCCGGGATGTGCGGGAACGCCGTCCGCAAGGTAATCGGCGCAATCAGCACATCCACCCGGGTGAACAGATCCCGGTATCGGGCCCGTTGCTGTTCCCGTCGCGCAAACCACCCGAACACTGCAGCCGGGTTGGCCTTGAGTGCATCCCTCAACGCAGCCTGAAATTCTGGTCGGTCAGCGGTGAGATCGAGCATCAACTCCTGCTGCTCTTTCGACAAGTCAGACGACACGATGGCGTGGAGTAGTCGTTTGTAGTCGAGGTGATGCCGGAGTGAACCATCGAGCACTTCTTCCGGGTCAACGTCCACAACCACCGATCCGGCCACCTCGGCTGCTTTGCGGACCTTCTCCTTGCCCGCCAGGATTTCGCTAGAGACCTGAACCCAGTCCATTTCCTGCAGGATGCCGACTCGCATACCGGAGAGCGACTGATGCCGGGCAGGCGGGATCTTCAGTGACCAGCCGACGTTCTCTCCCGGATCTGGCCGGTTGATGATGTCGAGCGCCAACTCCAGATCGCCCGGTGTTCGAGCAATTGGACCAGCGACGGTCATCACCACCGTCGGATTCGGGTGGGTGCTACCGGGATAGTCTCCCCATCGGGGAAACGCGGTTTCGCTGGTTCTCAGGCCGTAGATCCCGCAGAAGTTTGCCGGCACCCGGATCGACCCTCCGATGTCGGTGCCAAGTTCCAGTGGAGACATCGCCGATGCCACCGCGGCGGCGCTTCCTCCCGAGCTGCCCCCGGGAGTTCGCTCAGGATTCCAGGGATTCACAGCCCGTCCATAGACCGGGGAATCAGACTGAAGATCGGCGCAACCGGTGGGGATGTTGGTCTTCCCCATCAACACCATCCCGGCCGCGTTCAACGCCTCGACGTGTGGGGCATCGAACTCCGAGATCCTCCCCTTCAGATCAATAAGGCCACCAGTGGTTTGCAGCCCGGTGACCTCGAAACTCTCCTTCAGCGTCATTGGCAGGCCGCAGAGCGGGCCCGGGACATCTCCGGATGGCAACGCGTCGATCTCGCGGGCACGCTCCGCTGCCCGATCCAGACACTTTACGACGATCGCGTTCAGTCCCGGATTGAACTGCTCGATGCGCATGCGATAGATCTCCAGCAACTCCGTTGCCGAGATTTCGCGATTCTTCAATGCCCTGACCTGCGAGCGCGCAGACCCCCAGATATCGAATGACCCGTCGGGCGTCATGATCCCTCTTTCGTGCGCATTTTACGTCTGCCAATCAGGCGTAATTCGGCGGTGCCTGAAATCCACCGATCTCCCGGGCCAGCAACGCGGCAAACCGGATCGGTGTGCGGTCTTCCAGATACGGTCCAATCGCCTGCAGGCCGACCGGCAAACCATCGCTACTGATTCCGGCAGGGAATGCCGTCGATGGCTGGCCGCAGAGTGTCGAAAGCCCCGGATAGACGACCTGATAGTCGTATGGGACCTCTCGATCGTCGACCGCGAACATCCGGAGATAGTCGTCCAGCCCGGCTTTTTCACTCGGGATGTGTTTGAAGGCAGTGGTGAGCGTGATTGGTGACAGCAGCACATCGAACCGCTCGAAGAACGTCCTGAACGCCCCCCGGTAGCCTTCCCGCTGTCCATGCCAGATAATGAAATCGGCCGGCGTTCCGTTGATCGCATCTTCGACCGTCTCATCGAACTGATCGCCCCTGGTGGCCGCCAGTTCGAGCAATTCTTCCCGTGCATCCAGGTCGAGATCGAGCGAGGTTACTGACCGCAGCATTCGACAATACAGCTTGTGATACTCCCGGAGATCACCGAACCCATCCGGGCTCGCTTCTGCAACCGTTGCCCCCGCATCAAGCAGTGCCGTCACGACCCGATCCCGGGCCTCTCGCACATCGTTCGACACCGGCAACCAGTCAAGATCGGGGAAGACCGCAACCCGGAAATCGGCAAGCCGCTCGTGGCGTGATGCTGGCAGCTCTACCTTCCAGGCCGTCGACTCGCCCTCTTCCGGGCCAGCGATCATCTCCAGCGCCAGCTCGAGATCGTCGGCACTGCGGGCCAATGGCCCCATGATGTTCAGCACAACGGCCCGGTTCGGCAATGCATGACCAGGAAAGTGCCCACTTTGCGGCACGAGCGTCTCGCTCTGTCGGTGACCGTAGACGCCAGAGAACGAGGCTGGAACCCGCACCGATCCGCCGATGTCGCTCCCGATCTCGAGCGGCGTCAGCCCGGCGGCTAGTGCCGCTGCTCCACCACCGGTACTGCCTCCCGGTGTGCGTGTCAGATCCCAGGGATTGTTGGTGGTGCCATAGATCGGAGAGTTGGCCTGCCAGTCGTTGCATCCGTAGGGAAGGTTGGTCTTACCGAAGATGATCGCCCCCGCCTCTTTCAGGGAGCGAACCAGCGGAGCGTCCCGTTCTGGAATCCGGCTGGCGTGTTCCGGCATCCCGGACGTGGCCGGCAACCCGGCGACGTCGATGCTCTCCTTGATCGTCATCGGCAAACCGAGCAATGGCAGGTCCTCGCCGTTGGAGCGCCTCTCATCGGCCTGTCTAGCCTGTTCCAGCGCCTGATCGAAGCGATCGAGAATGATCGCATTGAGCGTCGGATTGTGTTTCATCACCCGAGCCTGAAAGTGTTCGACCAGTTCCACCGAACTCCAGCGTCCGGATCTCAGCCCTTCGAGGAGCGTTGTCGTCGAGGCGTATGAGTGGTCACCCGATTCCGTCACGTCTGTTCTTTCCTTATCACGGCGGTTGCCGCCGGCTAGCGTCCGATCTGTCCAGCGTGGGCAAGCGCGCCAATCGTAAAAAGCACGAGGCGAGCGGTGTTGAAGCTCGTCATGTCGCCGACATCGTTGTCCGGCACGATCTCGACAATGTCGAGCCCCACCAGTTTGCCGCGCTGGATCACTGCCTCGATCAGACGAGCCGCCTGAAAGTATGTCAACCCGCCCGGTGAGGGTGTGTTCACACCGGGAGCAATGGACGGATCGAGGCCATCGATGTCGAAGGTAACGTAGTAGCTGGAAGCGTCGGGAATCTGATCGAGCACTGAGGCAACACCCTGATCGTGAATCTGTTCGGCCATCACCAGACGAGAGCCGTAAGCAAGCGCTGCGTCGACATCGCCCTTTCCGGCACTGCCCGTCCCGCGAATCCCGAACTGCGCCATTCCCCCGACGTGGGAAAGCTCCGAGGCACGACGCATTGGGCTGCTCAAGCCTTCAGTGACCCCATTCACCTCATGGCGCCAGTCGATATGGGCGTCGAGCTGAATCACGGCCATCGACCCAACGTCATCATAGGCTCGCATCACCGGGATCGGAATCGCGTGATCGCCACCGAGGATGATCGGAACCGCCCCGTGCGCGCGGATCGTGCGAACTACCTGCTCGGTCCGGCTGGCGTTCCCGGCGAAATCACCGGATTGCATGAAGACGTCGCCGCAATCAACGATTCGCACATCACGATCGTTGAACAGTGGTCCGCCGAGGTCGAAATCGTAGTGCCCGAGGTATCTGGTGAAGCGTCGGGATGCCGCGCGAACCGCCGACGGAGCCGGTGCCGACGGTGAGCGCATTCCGGCGACATCGTAGGGTACCCCGTAGGGAACTCCGATGATCGCGACATCGGCCCCTTCGAGCTGGTCCAGTCGCTTGATTCGCTCCGAATCCAGGAACGACGGCAATCCGGATGAAATCGGGCTAATGAGCTGAGGCTTGGGCATGTCTCAACCTCCGGTCGGTCACCTGTGAATCAATGGAAGCATCCTAGCACGATACCCGCGCGTTGATGACGTTCCCAAGACAAAGAAGGGCCACGCCGGCGATGATCACCAGCGTGGCCCAATCTGATCAAGAGTCGTTGACTAGTCCGTTACCGACTGCGGCTCGGGTTCAGGACGAGCGGCTCTGGCTTCCCGATCGTCGCGAAGACGGATGACCGGTTTCACTGACCGCAGCTCTTCCATCGGGATATGGCAACGGATCAGGTGGCCGTCTCCAGCATCCTGCAAGGGTGGGAACTCCTCCTCGCAGATTGAGCCGATCTTCCGTGGGCAACGCGTCTGGAATGGACACCCCGACGGTGGATTCGCCGCGCTTGGCACTGAGCCTTCCAGCCGAATCTGCGATTGCTCGATGCCCGGATTCGGCAGCGGGATCGCTGATGTCAGCGCCTCGGTATACGGATGATAGGGAGGCTCGAAGACGTTGTTCGTCGGGCCAACTTCCATCACGTGCCCGAGGTACATGACCACCACGCGGTGGGAGAGATACCGCACCACGCTCAGATCGTGTGAGATAAAGAGATACGAGTATCCGTGATCGCGCTGCAACCGCTTCAGCAGATTCAGCACCGTAGCCTGAACCGAGACGTCCAGGGCCGAGACCGGCTCGTCGCAGATGATCACTTTCGGGTTGGCGGCCAGCGCCCGTGCAATACCAACCCGCTGCTTCTCACCACCGGACAACTGTGATGGATGTCGCCAGAGGTAGGACTCGTGCAGGTTGACGCTCTCCAGAATACTGGTGACCTCCTCCTGAACGCGCCCTTTGACTTCCTCACCCCGGAACAGTTTGAGCGGTCGGCTGATGATCTCAAAGATCGTATGGGCCGGATTCAAAGACGAATCAGGGTTCTGGAAGACGATCTGCAGTTCCTGTCGCTGGTCCTTCGACCTGCGTTTGACGTTCGGTTGCAGGGAATCACCGTTGAGCAACATCCCGCCGTCGACATCGTCCAGAAGTCCGACAATTGCCGAGGAGAGCGTTGTCTTTCCACACCCGGACTCACCGACAAGTGCCAGTGTCTCGCGTTCACCGATCTCGAACGAGACGCCGTCAACGGCCTTGACCACACGCTTCTTGCTGCTCCAGGGCAGGATCCCGAGCGACTGCTCATAGTATTTCTTGAGATCCTTGATCTGCAAGACCGGCGCCGAATCCTCACGGGCACCCTCTTCTTCGGGCACGTAGCTCGATTCCTCACGAGACAGCGAGACTTCTTCAGAGAAGAAGCACCTGGCGAAGTGGCTCTCGCCGACAGGGTCGAGGGCTGGATGCTCATCATGGCAAACGTCGCGTGCATAGCTGCACCGCGGAGCAAACGCGCATCCGCCGTCGTAGCTGCCTGGCCGGGGTAGTTGCCCCGGAATCGGGCGCAGCTCGATACCGGCACGGGTTACGTCCGGAACGGCACCCATCAGGCCGGTCGTGTAGGGATGACGTGGCCGCTCAAAGAGTTCCGTAACCGTTGCCTCTTCGGCAACTTCGCCGGAATACATCACCACGACTCGATCAGCAACCCGGGCAATCACGCCGAGGTTATGAGTAATGTAGAGAATCGCCGCGTTGGTCTTTTCCTTGAGCTCGGCAACCAGGTCGAGGATCGTCGCCTCAGTAGTCACGTCGAGTCCGGTGGTCGGTTCATCCATGATCAGCAGAGCCGGATCACAGGCCATGCCCATTGCGATGACTACTCGCTGCTGCTGCCCGCCGGAGAGCTGGTGTGGATACCGATCAAGCACCTCTGACGGTGACGGAAGATGGACGCTCTCGAACAGGTCGATCGCCCGTTGACGTGCCTCGGACTCACGCATCCCGGCATGCTGCTCCAACACCTCGATCACCTGTTCACCTACGGTCATCGAAGGGTTCAGCGAGGTGAGCGGATTCTGGAAGATCATGGCGATCTCGTTGCCACGCAGGCGCTGGAGATCCGAAGAACGCATGGTGGTGATGTTCTTCCCCTGATAGAGAATCTCACCCTGCGTAATCTGGCCACCTGGTGCCACGTACCCCATTGCCGCGAAGGCAACAGTGCTCTTGCCGCAGCCGGATTCGCCGACAACCCCGAGGACTTCGCCCGGGTTGATGTCGAAATTGACACCACGCACCGCGCGAACCCGCTTCGGCCCTGAACCGTAGGATAGATGAAGGTCCTTGATACTGAGAACCGGACTCGTCATTCGTTTGCTCCCTCCACACGGCCGCCAGCAAGCAGGAGACGACTCAGGCCGTCAGCGAAGATGTTGGTTGCGATTACCAGTGTCGAAATTGCGATTGCCGGTGCCAGTGTCAGCCATGGCGCAACCGAGATCACGTTGCGGCCCTGCGAGATCATGAGTCCCCAGTCTGGCGTCGGCTCCTGAACGCCGAGGCCAAGGAATCCGAGCGAGGCACTGATCAGAATCGCGTAGCTGACCCGGATCGAGCTTTCGACCACGATCGGTGGCCACGCGTTCGGCAGCATCTCCCTCAGTATGATGTAGAAGCCACGCTCACCGCGCGCTTCTGCTGCCTGGATGAACTGATTGGTGCGGATATCCAGCGCGACGCTCCGGATGATTCTGGCCACCCTGGGGATAAACACGATTCCGATGGCGATGATCACGTTAATGATCGCCGGCCCGAACATGGTCAGAACGAAGAGTGCCAGCAGCAGTGATGGGAAACTCATGACACCGT
>REEK01000087.1 GCA_007695115.1 Sphaerobacteraceae bacterium | reverse complement strand
GTCGCGGGATTACCGCGACGCGAACCGGAAAGCACCGTTCGAACTATTACTCTTCTTCGAGCCAGACGTTCCAGAACGCCGGCTGAAGCTGCGTTGGCGTGGTGAAGTTCTGAACTGAGGCCGAACGGGCGCTCAGCTCCAGCGAGTCACCGATCTTGACCTGCGGAGCTTCCTCATAGAAGAGCTCCTGGAGCTGCTCGAGAACCTCATAGCGATCCTCGAACTCGGTCTCGCGCTCGAGGCGGTTGGTCAGTTCGACCTTCTCGTCGGTTGCCCACCAGCCTGGCCAGGACGTGCCCTGGAGCATCGGCAGCTGGATCGGATCGACACGGAAGGAGAAGCTGGTGGTGAAGATGTCCCAGGCAGTCTCGTCGTTGCGGCGCTCGGTGAGCGTCGCCCAGTCGAAGACCTCGAGGTCAACTTCGAAACCGGCGTCAGCGAGCTGCTGCTCCAGCATAACCGCCTGGTTGTACTGGTGCTGGTACTCCTGGGTGGTCATGATGCGAATCGGAGTTCCATCATAGTCAGCTTCCTCGAGAAGCTCTGCCGCCAGGTCCGGATCGCCGAGGTTGTAGTACTCTGCGCCGACCTGCGAGTTCCAGACGGTGTCCGTGGTCATGATGCCCGGATCGAGCTCGAAGAAGCCGTCTCCGTAACCTGCCTGCAGGACTGGCTCGGCGTCGACCGCAGCCTGAACCGCCTTACGCATGGTGACATCGGTGAAGATACCGTCTGCGTTGTTCATCACGAACACGGCCCAGCCACTGGTTCCCATGATCTCGGCAACGACGTTGTCGTCGCCCTGCAGGGACTCGAAGTGGTCAGGAATGATGCTCTCCAGGTAGTGGAAGTCACCCGCCTGCAGACCAGCGATCCGGCCGGCTTCATCCGGCACTGGGCGGAAGTAGATCTCGTCGATGTACTGGTTCTTCATACCAGCGTAACCACTGGTTTCCTCTTCGCGAGAAACGTAGTCCTCGTATCGCTGAACGTGGATGTACTGGTCGGCTTCACGGGCAACCAGTTCGTACGGGCCAGTACCAATATGATCTGACAGGCTGTCGTCACCACTCTCTTCGATGACCGACGCCGGGTAGATGGCGCAGCCCTGGTTCTGTCGTCCCAGTGCCACGGCAAACGCACCGTATGGCTCGGTCATGTGGAACTCGATGGTGTGATCATCGATGATTTCGATATCGTCGACGTTCTCCATGAGACTGCCACCGAGACCACTGATCTCAGCCCAGCGCTCGACCGAAGCGACGACATCTTCGGACGTCAGATCTTCGCCGTTGTGGAAGGTGATGCCCTCACGGATGTGAAGGGTGTTGGTCATGCCATCGTCGCTGACCTCGTGCTCGGCAGCCAGCTCGGGGGCAATCTGGAAGTCTTCGTCCCAGGTGAAGAGCGGCTCATAGATGTGCCAGGCGATGAAGGCAACGATCGTGGCCGTGGTCTGATGTGCGTCCAGCGTTGGCGGCTCACCGATCAGCGCAACCTCAAGGGTTCCGCCCTCGTGGCCGTCTTCAGCGACAGCATCATCGTCGTGGTCGTCTTCTTCATCGTCGTCAGTGTCGACCGGCTCTTCGTCGTCATGATCGTCTTCTTCATCATCATGATCGTCGTCCGGCTCAACTTCGTCCTCGGTATCGTCATCCTCGGGCTCGACAGCTGGTGCATCGTCATCGACGACGTCATCATCAGCTTCGTCCTCACAGGCAGCCAGCAGTGACGAAACTGCCGGAACAGCCAGTCCGAGTGCGGCACCGCGCTTGAGCAGCTGCCGGCGCGACATCTGATTGTCGCGAATTGACTCCAGCCACTGCTGGATCTTCGGATCTCGAATTGCCATCAGGCTCCTCCTCCAGGTGCGGCAAAATGCCGTCGGTACGTACCCGCAGATTCTCTCATATTGCGTCCAGTTAGCAACATACGAATGAAGGAGCCGGGGCCCCTCCATTCGCGGCGACTAAAGTGTGGAGTCTATTCCTCGATGTAGACGTTCCAGAACGCAGCCACGAGCTGAGTCAGGTTCACATCGTGAATCCGCGGCGAGTAGACCAGAAGCTGGTTCTCTTCACCGACCTTGAGGAATGCAGCTTCGTCATAGGCCAGCTGCTGGATCTGCTCCCAGAGATTGATTCGCTCATCGAGATCAACTTCGGAGAGCATCTGGGATACGAGCTCTTCCTTCTCGTCCGTGCACCAGCGGCCACCCCAGTCACAGTTGTTGGAGTGCAGCTGTGCCGGATCGACCCGGAAGGCGAAGCCGGTGATGGCAATGTCCCAGGCGGACGTGTCACCACGGGTCTCGAGAAGCGTTGACCAGTCAAATACTTCGACCTCGACATTCATGCCGATGTCTTCGAGCTGCTGCTCAAGCACCACTGCGGTGTAGTACATGTCCATGTACTCCTGGGTGGTGATGATGCGGATCGTCTCGCCATCATAGCCAGCCTCTTCGAGGTATTCCTGACCCAGATCCGGATCGGCCATGTTGTAGAGCTCTTCACCGGCAGTGCTGTGCCAGATGGTCTCCTGCCACATGTGGCCAGGATCGAGCCGGAAGAATCCTTCACCGTGCGCAGCGGTGAGCATCTCTTCACAATCGGCTGTCGCCTGAACAGCTCGTCGCAGAGTAACGTCGGTCATCGGGCCCTGATCGAGATTGAAGAGGATCAGGTCGTTGCTGGATGGTGGCCCAGTCTCGGCCACGACATTCGGGTCGTCTTCCAGCGCTTCGAACTGCTCGGAACCGACGGACTCGAGATAGTCGTAGTCGCCAGCCTGAATACCTGCCACTCGGGCAGCTTCGTCTGGCACCGGGATGAAGCGAATGGTGTCAGCGTAGGCGTACTTGCGTCCGCCATAGCCGTTGGCTTCTTCATCGCGATAGCTGTAGTCCTCGAAGCGTTCGACCAGAACGTGCTGGTCAGCAACTGCTTCGACGAACTGGTATGGGCCAGTGCCCACGAAGTCCGAGAGTGTGCCATCTTCGGCCTCTTCGACCAGCTCGGCCGGATAGATCGCGCAGGAATTGCTCTGGCGCGCCAGCGAGACGGCGAAGGTACCAAACGGCTCATTCATATGGAATGTCAGCGTGTGGTCGTCTTCAACTTCCATCTCATCGGTCATCTCCATGAGTTCCTGGCCAAATCCGACACCCAGCACGTTGGCCCAGCGATCAATTGATGCGTAGGCATCTTCCGCGGTGAACTCTTCACCGTTGTGGAACATCACACCTTCGCGCAGGTGCAAGCGGTTGGTCAGGCCATCATCCGAGACTTCCCAGTCGTCAACCAGATCCGGAATGATTTCGAATTCTTCATCCCAGGTGAACAGGAACTCGAACATGTGTGCCGAGATCAGCGTGGTTACCGTCGCGGTGGACATGTGCAGGTCCAGCGAAGGCGCCTCACCAATGATGGCGATGCGGAGCTCGCCACCGTAACGATCATCGTCGGCGACGTCCGTGTCATCAGCTTCGTCGTCGTCATCGTCATCGTCCGTGAGATCGTCGTCGACCATGTCTTCATCGTCATCCGGGTCGACATCTGCGTCATCATCGTCGTCATCCGGCTCGATTGCCGCTGGTTCCTCGTCATCGTCATCATCGACAAGTGGGACGTCGTCGACAATGTCATCGTCATCCGGATCACAGGCCGCAAGCAATGCAGCTCCAGCACCGAGCAATGCAGTGCTCTTGAGCATCTTGCGACGACTCAGCATTACCTCACTCGAATTTCCGAGAATTCCGAGAATCTCTCTAGACCTATCTGTCACAGTCTCCTCCTCCAAGTTGAACATTATGAGAAGCCGGCTTCGGGGCATTCGCTGCCCTGGAGCGGCTCACTCAAATGTAATGACCGTCAGCGGCAACGTTTACCACCTTGAGGAAAACCCCGCAAGGTGCGTACCATACAGCGTAGCAAACACCACTAATCTATGCACTGACGTATGCACATTTGCTCATTTGTGCCAATTCAACGTTTGTGCGCGGATGCACCATCAGAAGGAGGTGGCGTATCGTCTCCGCTCAGCCAGCTATTCCAGAATGCCGGTTGGAGCTGGGTAGTCCGGGGGAAATTCTGAATACGCGGGGACCGCGCCAGTACCGGGAAGGTATCTCCCAGCTTGATCCGGGGGACCTGATCGTAGAACATCCGCTGGATCTCTTCCCAGATTGCGTAGCGTTCGTTGAAGTTGCCCTCAACCTGAACCAGGTGAAGTAGCTCTTCTTTCTCATCATCACACCACCAGCCGGTAGCCTCGCAGGTCAGATTGCGCATGATCGGGTCTGGGCGGAAGGTCGCCAGTGTGAGGTACAGGTCCCAGATATCGGGGTCGTTGCGGCGATCGGACAGGGTCGCCCAGTCCATCACCTGCATATCGATCTCGAATCCGACATCTTCGAGCTGTTGGGCAATCACTACCGAGGAGTTGTACAGGTCGCGATACGCCTGGGTCACCATGAACCGGACTGGCGTGCCATCGTACCCAGCGTCGGAGAGAAGCTGCGATGCCTGCTCCATATCGTGAACGTTGTAACTCTCTTCTCCGGCCCGGGTGTGCCAGGGCGTCTCCGCCATGATCAGGCTCGGATCGAGACGGTAGTATCCGTCTCCATACCCGGCCTGAAGAACTGGCTCATGATCGAGCGCCAGCTGAACCGCTCTCCGCACCTGATGATTCTGCATCAGGTGTGACCGCTGGTTGATCACCAGATTCGGGTAACAACAGGCCGAATCCAGCTCCACAACAACGTCGGAGGTATGCTCCAGTTCTTCTATCTGATCAGGGCTGACGCTCTCCAGGTAGTCGTAGTCGCCCGCCTGTAGACCGGCAACCCGGCTCGCTTCATCCGAAACAGCAATGAAAATCAGCTGATCGAGAAATCGGTGCTTCGGCCCGCCATACCCATCGACTTCACCGGGTGCCGGGGTATACACCTCGAACCGTTCCAGAAGTACGTGCTGATCAGGACGGTGTTCCACGAACCGATACGGGCCGGTGCCGATCAACGTCTGGATCGGGTCGTCTCCGTCTTCTTCGATTACCCATGCTGGATAGATGGCACAGCCCTGATTCTGACGGGCCAGCGCCACCGGGAGCGATCCAAACGGCTCGGTGAGATGAATCTCGAACGTCCGCTCGTCCTCGACTACGAACCGGTCTACTGACTCCAGGAGGCTCTGTCCGAGTCCCACAAGCCGGCCCCAGCGCTCGATCGATGCCACCACGTCATTTGCGGTCAATGGTTCACCGTCATGAAACAGCATGTCTGAGCGAAGAATGAAACGGTAGACCAGACCATCTTCAGATACGGTGTATTCCTCGGGAATCTCGGGCATCACGCTCAGGTCTGCATCCCAGGTGAAGAGCGCTTCGAAAATATGCCAGCTGACGAAGGCAGTTGTTGACGTGGTTGTCTGGTGAATATCGAAGGTCGGCGGCTCGTCGATCAGCGCAATCCGGAGGTCTCCGCCGAACGCCGCCTCGGCGAACTCTCCGGTTAGTTCGGGTTCCGGGGTCGAGTCAGGCGATTCTTCTTCGTCGTCCATCGAGTCAACGGGTTCCGGTTCTTCGTCGCCCGATGTCGATGATCCGATACCGTTGCCACCGGTGCAGGAACTGAGAAGTCCGCCGGTCAGCGGAATTGCCGCGGTCAGCATTGCTGCAGCACGAAGAAACGACCGCCGATCGAATGACGCTTGAGCGGGAACGTTATCGGTGTCTCGGGTCTGCACGCCTGGGTCCCTCCTCAGATTCGGTGCCCGATCAATCCAGATGGGCAACTCCATTGTTAACCCGATATAGGAGTTACTGTCAACTCTACGCGATCGGCGCCGGCATCCCCGTTGACGGTGAACAAGGGTGCTGCGACAATTCGCCATCGATAAACGGCGAGGTTCATTCTCCAGGGGGATGCATGACCGATTCTGGCGATTCGACCGCAATCCGGGGCCGCCGGTTGAACGAGCATGAACTGCTCGGCCCGCTCCCGGATGTCGAGCCTGTCGAGATCACCGTTGACGGGCAACCATTCAGCGCGCGAAGTGGGGAACCGATCGCGGCTGCGCTCATGGCCAACGGAATCGACATCTGCCGGGCAATGCCGGAATCCGGCGAGTCCCGCGGTGTGTTCTGTGGTGTGGGCCGCTGCAGCGATTGCCTGATGATCGTCGATGGTGTGCTCAATGTCCGCACCTGCGTCACGCCAGTCACTGAAGGCATGCGCGTGGAGACCCAGCATGGTCTCGGTCAATGGGAGGACAGCCAGCCATGAGGACCGTTGATGTTGCCATCGTGGGGGCCGGGCCAGCCGGTATTGCCGCGGCGCTGGCTGCGGCAGAATCTGGCGTCCGGACACTCCTCATCGATGAGAGCCCGAAGGTAGGCGGTCATCTCCACTGGCGGATCAGTCAGACACTCACCGACAACGCAGGTCTGCCAGTGGCGACAGGCCCGGGACCACAGGTGGCAGCCGAGCTTGAATCACTTCTCGCCAGCTTCAGCAATCTGACGCTGTCCCTCAACACCGTGGCCTGGGGACTCTTCGAAGATCGTGTCCTGGCGCTGGCCAGTGAGGACCACGCCGAAGAAGTGCAAGCGGACGCCATCATCCTGACAACCGGATCGACCGACATCGCCGCGCCATTTCCCGGATGGACGCTTCCCGGAGTGCTGACCGCTCGCGCAGCTCAAACGTTCCTGCATGTTCATCGCGTGCTGCCCGGCCATCGCTGGGCGATCCTCGGCGAGGGCGACGACGCCGATGAGCTTGCCGGAGACCTGGCACGGTGCGATGTGGAGATCGTTGTGCGGCACGGTTCGGTGGACAATTTCCGGGCGTCGGGAACCAACCGCCTGGCACATGTCGAAATCGAGGACGATGTCTACGAGGTCGATGCGCTGGCTATCGCCATGGGTCGACAGCCGGACGCCGAGCTGGCATTTCAGGCACAAGCCCGGGGAGCGTTCGTCCGGGTACTTGGTGGATATACACCATTCCGGGATCTCAACGGCCAGACCAGCGAAGTTGGCGTGTACGTGGCCGGGGATGCCGCGGGGATTGCCACATTGCCGGAGCTCGTTGCGGAAGGTCAGCTGGCTGGGAAGGCTGCTGCTGGCGCTGGTGACGCAGAACTCACGAGGGCACAGGGATTGCTCAATACGGTAGCCAATCGACGGCGTCGCGAGGCAATCGAGCGATCCAGACTGACTGATTCGCTGAATCCTTCCTGACCAGCCGATGAGAGGAACAGGAACCATGGAATTGCCCGATCGGCTGCGCGATTACGTCTGTCGATGTGAAGAGATCCCCCGATCAGCGGTGTCAGCCGCGATCCAGGAGGGAAATCTGACACTGAACGACGTCAAGCGACGCACCCGTGCCGGAATGGGCGTCTGTCAGGGCATTTTCTGCCTCCGGACAGTCGCCGAGATGATCGAGGCAGAGGGTGGCGTCGATGCAGATTCGCTGGAGCCAATGACGGCACGTCCTCCGGCTCGACTGGTGACGCTCGGTAGCCTGGCCCAGCTCAACCCTGAGGAATAGGCAGACACTGACACAATGTATCCACCTCCTGTCCCGTTGCTTCTGACGCCGCGCTTCGATCCCAAGATCTGGGGAGGCCGCCGACTGGCAACGCTCCTGGGCAAAAAGCTGCCGACCCCTGACCCTTACGGAGAGTCGCTGGAAAGCGAGCAAGATTCAGCGGTGCTCAACGGGCCGATGTCTGGACGACCGCTCGCGGATCTTCTCCAGCATTACCCCGACTGGTTACTCGGGCCACGTGGCGTCGCCGCCACACAGCCGTTCGACGAATTTCCGTTGCTCGCCAAATTCATTGATGCCACTGATGTTCTGTCAGTGCAGGTACACCCGAACGATGAAGAAGCGCTTCCGCTCGGTAAACGGGGCAAGACTGAAGCCTGGTACATCATCCATGCCGAACCAGGCGCCACGCTGATCACCGGGCTGAAACCGGGAATCTCTCGTGCCGAGCTCGCTGAGGCGATACAGAACGTCTCGCTGGATCAACTGGTCGTGCATCAACATGTCACCAGCGGCGATACCCTGCTCATTCCAGCCGGCACGACCCACGCAATCGGGCCAGGTATTCTGCTCTACGAGATTCAGCAAGCCAGCGATGTCACCTATCGGATGTACGACTGGGGACGGGTTGATGCTGCAGGAGTTGCGCGCGAGCTCCATGTCAATCAATCGCTGGAAGTCGTCAAACCGGACCTGCGCGCCGACCGGGTCGCGCCACTCCAGGTAGCCGAAGGCAGAACGATTCTCGCGGCGTGCCGATACTTCGCACTCGAGGAATGGGAGATCCCGGAGCACCAACTGACCGTCGATTTCGACCAGCAGTGTTTCCGACTGGTCAGCGTGATCGAGGGTTCGGCCGTTGCCAGCTGGCAGAACGATCAGATCGATCTTCCGGTCGGGCAAACTGTTCTGATCCCTGCCGCAATGCAAACACTCGAACTGACCGGACCTGCCAGGCTACTCGTCAGCTATGTCCCGGAACTCGAACAGGATGTGCTCCGGCCGCTTCTCCTGGCGGGACACCAGCCGGAAGACATCCACCGTCTCGCCGGAATGCTGGGTCATATCCAGAGCGCCTGACCCTCTCGATCAACAGGTTGATCAATCTTCGGGGACTACCCCGACGGATAGGGTGAACCACCCCTGTCGTCAGGTACAGTTGTCACTGTATCCGGTTCGCGTTGGACCGGTAGATCATCGCAACCCACTGAATCGACAGGATCTCACCAGATGTCTCATTCACGAGGACGCAGACCGAACAGCCGGACCCCGAGAGCCCGCGCATTTCCATCACCACTCATGGCGGCTGTTATCGGCGTGGCCGCGATTCTTCTGATTGCCTCGGCCGTCATGCTCTGGCCAGGCGGGGATGCCGAAGCGGGATTCGAGCCGGTCGACTCAATCGAACACGAACACAGCCCCAATCACCTGCATGGGATCGGCTTCGATCCAGAGGCTGAGCGGCTCTACCTGGCTTCCCATTTCGGTCTATTCGCCGTTGAAGATGGCCAGATTCATCAGGTAGGAGATGAGCGCTCGGATCTCATGGGTTTCTCGATGGATCCGCAGAATACCTCGACCATCTTCGTAAGCGGGCATCCGCAAGGTGGGGGAAATCTGGGAGTCCTTCGTTCTGACGATGAGGGTCGGAATTTCGAGCAGATCTTCACCGGCGTCGGCGATGAGGTTGTCGACTTTCACTCGATGACGATTAGCCCAGCGGACTCAGACTGGTTCTACGGCGCATTTATGGGCCAGATCTATCGCAGTGAAGATGGTGGACATAACTTCGTTGCAATGGAGCCAGAAGGGTTGCCCGAATTTGGTCTCTGCTGGGGAGTTCCCTGCCTGGCAGCCGCAGCAGATGATCCCAATACAGTGCTTGCCGGCACCCAGCAAGGATTGATGGTCTCCAGCGATGGTGGATCAACCTGGGGGTTGACCGGGGGTGATCTCGGGCAGGTTGCTGCCGTAACGGTCGATCCTGTCGCACCGGAGCGCATCGTAGCGTACACCGAGACAATGGGACTGGCCGAAACGACTGATGGGGGCGAATCGTGGGAGAGCCGTCAGGGCGATATGCCAATCGTCGAGGGCGGCGTTGTGTTCTCGATCGCGCTGGATTCCACTGATCCTGACCGGATGTTCGTGGCCACCATGAACAACGACGTCTTCGAGACCACCGATCGCGGACAGACCTGGCATCAAGTCATTTAGGTTCAGGGGAATTACATATCAGTCGAGAGGGGACGCCGTGCTGGTAACCAGCACGGCGTGCTTGTTCGGTGTTACTTCTTCTTGCGCAGGAACTCGTAGGCCCATCCCAGCACCGCACCATAGGCGATATGCCGGAGGATCTCCTGCATGAACGGCGTGAACCGATTGAACGGCTGAAGCGTTCCGCGCTTGATCTCCGGGTGAACCCGATCGAGGATCGTGATGATCGGCCAGAGAATCATGTTCTCTGCCAGACCGAACATCGTCCCCTTGACCCAGCCCCGGCCGGGAAGGCGATCTTCGACGTGTGCGTAGACCGCTCCCAGCGCAGCACTGTTGAAGAAGTGCATCGCCGTACCGAGAATCGGCCAGATTCGACCGCCCCCCGGAACCATTCCCGAGAGCAAGCGCAAGTCGTTCGATTTGTATCGAGTCAGCGCAATATCCACGGCCATGGTCAGCAGGAATGCCGTTCCGGCAACCAGCCCGGCTACGATTCCGGCCGCAGTTCGGTGAGTTGATTCGTCGCGTCTCATAGGCAATCTCCTGTTTACACGTGCGAGACTTGGGGCGCAAATATCGGCGGCATCGAGAGCTTGTGACTGGAGCGTGCCATCATCTGCTGGACCTGCTGAACGCGATCCGGATCGAACCCGGATGTCGGCTGGCCCGACTCTATCGCCGCCAGGATGGCATCGAGTTCCTCGTAGGTGATTCCCATCTCGTCCTCGTCGGTCTGACCGGCCCAGAGGCCGGCACTCGGTGGACGATCGATGATCGGCTGCGGCACGCCGATCTCGCGCGCCAGATCCCGAACCTGATTCTTATACAACGACCCGAGCGGGAGCAGATCAACCCCGCCGTCGCCGTACTTCGTGAAGTAGCCGACCAGCAACTCGGTTCGATTGCCGGTCCCAATCACCATGAGACCGTTGGTATTGGCAATGTGATAAAGCGTGATCATACGCAGCCGGGGCTTGATGTTTGCCACGGCCATGTCGTTTCCCTCTGGAAGTGTTGAGAGCATCGTATCGAACGGATGCGAGAGATCGATCTCCAGTGGGGTGATGCCGATGCTCCCGGCTAACAGCCGGGCGTCTTCAATATCTGCCAGCTGAGAGTGGGCCGGCATAATCACGCCGGTTACCCGTTCAGGGCCGAGCGCTCGTGCCGCCAGTGTTGCCACGACCGCGGAATCGATTCCGCCAGAAAGCCCGACAACGACTCCGTTCATTCCGGCCGACGAGACCTGATCGGACATCCACTGTTCGATCGCTTCAGCAAGTGTCGCCATTGACATGCTCCTCCATCGATGAGATGACGTGCAGCGGATCAACTCGTAACGCCTTCATGATAGCAGTTTCGTTGCCAACTCCGACCGGATACGTGACCATATTGAGTGAAATCGGCTTAGAATGCCGGGGACCGTTCTGAATCGGTTCTCAACTCCCGGTAACTGAAAGCTACGCGCACTCTCATGAGCCTGCTCACCATCCTGTTTATCATCGCCGGTCTGGTTCTCCTGGTTGGAGGAGCAGAAGTTCTCGTTCGCGGCGCCACGAGACTCTCGCTTGCACTCGGTATCTCTCCGCTCGTGATCGGTCTTACCGTCGTCGCCTATGGCACCAGCTCGCCCGAAGTGGCAGTGACGCTGCAGGCAGGGTTCGCCGGAGATACCGATCTCGCCCTCGGCAACGTCATCGGAAGCAACATCGCCAATATTCTTCTGGTGCTCGGGATGGCCGCGCTGGTGGCACCACTGGTCGTCCGGAGCCAGCTCGTCCGCTTCGATGTTCCGATCATGATCGGTGCCTCGGTGCTGTTGCTGGTTCTGGCAATGAATGGAAGCATCGGGCGGATCGAGAGCGGGATTCTGGCCCTTGGGGCCTTTATCTACAGCGGGGTCGTGCTCTACATCGGCACCCGCAAAGGCACGGTGCCGGTAGATATCCCGGACGAAAGCGAGTTTGTCACCGTCGAACGACAGCGATACCGCGGGCTCGGTCGTCATCTGGTCTACATCGTTATCGGACTGGTGCTCCTGGTGCTGGGATCCCGTTGGCTGGTTCAGGGGGCTGTCGAGGTTGCCGAAGCGCTGGGCGTCAGCCAGATGATCATCGGCCTGACGGTGGTCGCCATTGGGACATCACTGCCGGAAGTCGCGACCTCGGTTATCGCCTCGATCAAAGGGGAACGCGACCTCGCCGTCGGAAACGTAGTCGGCAGCAACATCTTCAACATCTTCCTTGTCCTGGGCGTCGCCGGGTTCATCGTTCCCGTGGACATTCCGGTACCGAGTTCAGCCCTGAACTTCGACCTGCTGGTGATGATTGCGGTCGCGGTAGCCTGCCTGCCGATCTTCTTTACTGGTGCAGAGATCGCTCGCTGGGAAGGTGGGCTGTTTCTCGGCTACTTCGTCGCCTACACGGCATATCTGGTCCTGCGCTCGCAGGACCATGAAGTGCTGCCCGAGTACAGTCAGATCATGCTGGCCTTTGTGATTCCGCTGACCGTGATCACCCTGATTGTGCTGTCGCTCCACGCGATTCACACCCGGCGCAAGGAGCGCACTGCGCTGAACGGCCCCGACCCGGGCGACGATTCTGTTACATGATTCACAATAGAGTATTAACGCCGGAGGCGCTGTATGGTAGCCTCTTATCTGGCAATAACTGGACCGGGGTGCCATGTGCCCGCTGGTTCCAGAACTGCGCCAATGGTTTGCACTGTCCATGATCCAGTGCAGGGAGCGTATCCGACCATCGTCAATGGGGACGGGCAGACCGGATGGGGATTCTCGTTGCAGTTCTGTCAGGGTTTCTGGTGGCACTGGCCGCCCCCTGGCTCACGCGCTGGTTTGGTGATCGTGTCGGCTGGGTCATCGCACTCCTGCCGCTTTCAATCACGATCTACCTGCTTACCTTCATTCCGGATCTCGCCGACGGGGGATCGGTCCGCTACTCCATAGAGTGGATCCCTGCCCTCAATATCAACCTGTCATTTCACGTCGATGGACTCGGGCTCGTTTTTGCCCTTCTGATCAGCGGAATCGGCACCCTGATCATGCTCTACGGTGGCGGGTACCTGCAGGGCCATCATCAACTCGGCCGCTTCTACCTCTACATTCTGATGTTCATGGCCTCGATGCTCGGGGTCGTTCTCGCGGACAACATCATCACGTTCTTCGTCTTCTTCGAACTCACCAGCCTGACGTCCTACCTGTTAATCGGGTTCGATCACAACGCTTCTAAATCGAGATACTCGGCCCGCCAGGCGCTGCTCGTCACCGGTATCGGTGGTCAGTTTCTGCTGGTTGGACTGATCCTGCTGGCGATCGCTGGTGGGGGCTGGGAGTTCTCGGTCCTGGTCGATCAGGCGGACGTAATTCAGGATCACGCGCTCTACGTGCCGATCATGTTCCTGATTCTGGGCGGGGCCTTCACCAAGTCGGCTCAGGTGCCATTCCACTTCTGGTTGCCGGGAGCAATGGCCGCACCGACACCGGTCAGCGCCTACCTGCACTCCGCTACCATGGTCAAAGCTGGCGTGTATCTGATGGCGCGGATCAACCCGACGATCGGCGGAACCGACCTCTGGCAATTCGTTCTCGTGACATTTGGCGCTGCCACGATGCTGCTGGGCGCCTATCTCGCCGTTCAGCGCACCGATCTCAAGCAACTGCTCGCCTATACAACGGTCAGCTCGCTCGGAACGCTCACCCTGCTGATCGGTATCGGCACCGACGTCGCCCTCAAAGCGGCGATGGTCTTCCTGGTGGTGCATTCGCTGTACAAGGGCGCCCTCTTCATGGTTGCCGGGACAATCGATCACGAGACCGGAACTCGCGATATCCGCGTTCTCGGCGGGCTGCGCAAACTCATGCCGATCACCTCGATCGGCGCCGCGGTAGCCGCGCTCTCGATGGCCGGGATTCCGCCGTTGTTCGGATTCATCGGCAAAGAGCTGGTCTATGAGGCTGTTCTCGATCTGGACACCTTTGCAATCATCATTGCGGTGGTGGCCGTCGTCAGCAACATTCTTATGGTGGTGGTTGCCGGAATCACTGGGATTCAACCGTTTATCGGTGAAGAGAAGGAAACGCCGAAACACGCTCACGAAGCACCGGCATCGCTCTACATCGGCCCACTGGTGCTCGGCACGCTGAGTCTCGTCGTCGGTGCAATTCCCGCGCTGATCGATACCAGTATCATGGAACCTGCCGTCTCGGCAGTCGCCGGGCAACCGGTCGAGGTTACGCTCTACATCTGGCACGGCGTAAACGCGATGTTGATCATGAGCATCATCACCGTTGCCGTCGGTGTCGTGGTGTTCATGGGCCGGCAACAACTCCGATCCGTCACTAATCAGACGAACCTGCTTGCCGCGCTCGGCCCGGAAGCGATCTATGCGCATTTGCTGGCGGGGCTCGACTGGCTCTCCCGCACCCAGACAAAGATCATCCAGAACGGATATCTACGCTTCTACTTCTTGACGATCATCGTTGTACTCGTCGTCTCGGCGATCTACCCGCTGATGGCCTACGGCAATATCCAGCTCGCCGGAGATCTCTCCGACGTCCGCATCTATGAGTGGGTAGTCGTTGCTATCGTGCTGATGTCGGCAATCATGGCCGTCCGGGCACAATCCCGACTGGCGGCCGTCGCTGCGCTCGGAATCGTCGGGTATGGCGTCGCCACGATCTACATTCTCTATGGCGCTCCTGACCTGGCAATGACGCAGATCCTCGTCGAGACACTTACCGTCATTCTCTTCGTGCTGGTGCTGTATCGCCTGCCGCAATTCGCCACGCTCTCGGAGCGCGGATCACGGATTCGCGACGCGATCATCGCCGGTACCGGTGGCCTGTTGATGACTCTGCTGGTGCTGGTGGTGAGCAACGAGCGCTTCTACGACAGCATCTCGCAGTTTCACGCGGAAGAGTCGTATCCCTCCGCCTTCGGACGCAACGTCGTCAACGTCATTCTTGTTGACTTCCGGGCGATCGATACCTTTGGGGAGATCATTGTGCTGGCCGTGGCCGGCATCGGCGTTTATGCCCTGCTGCGATTGCGGCTGTGGGAGGATCGGAGCGAGGAGAAATGAAATCGCTGATCCTGCAGACCGCAACACGTTCGCTGGTGGCGGTGATGCTGCTGTTCTCGATCTTCCTGCTCTTGCGGGGCCATGACGAACCGGGCGGGGGCTTCATCGGCGGTCTGGTCGGCGCAGCCGCGTTCGCGCTCTATGCCATCGCGTTCGACGTGCAATCGGCCCGGCGCATGCTCGGTATCCGCCCACAGATGATGATCGCCATCGGGCTGGCTATGGCTGGCGGCGCCGGCATCATCTCGCTACTGGCGTCCGAACCATACTTCGCCCATCTCTGGTACCACACCGACATACCGGGATTCGGCGAGATCCACCTGGGGACATTTCTGCTGTTCGATATTGGCGTCTTCCTGGTGGTAATCGGCGTCACGCTACTTGTCATCCTGACGCTATCGGAGGAGTGACGTGGAAACCCTGATGGCCATCCTGATCGGCGGCCTGTTTGCTTCCGGAATCTATCTGATGCTGAGGCGGAGCATCGTCAAGCTGGCGATCGGCCTGGTGCTGTTGAGCCAGTCTGCCAACCTGACGATCTTCACGGTTGCCGGGCTGACCCGGGGCAATCCGCCACTGGTTCCCGAGGGCGAATCGATGCCACTCGTTCCCTATGCTGATCCGCTCCCACAGGCACTGGTCCTGACGGCGATCGTGATCGGGTTCGGGGTGCTGGCGTTCACGCTGGTCCTGGTGAAACGGGTCTATCAGACAGTTGGAACTGACGACATGGACGAGATGCGTAGCACCGACGGGTTCAAGGATTAGATGACTATGCGAAACGGGCAGCGCCGGAATAAATTGGGGCCGACCGACACATGAGCCACGATCTTCTGGTCGCACTACCAATCGTTATACCGCTGGTTACCGGCGTCATTGCACTGCTGTTCTACGAACAGCGCGAGACGCAACGGATCATTTCAGCGATCGGTGCGGCCGCGCTGCTGATCGCCGGAATCGCGCTGCTGCTGGAAGTCCGGGCAGAAGGTATTCTGGTCAGCGATATGGGTGGCTGGCCGGCACCGTTCGGTATTCCGTTCGTGGCCGATCTCCTGTCTGCCGTATTGGTTATGATGACCGGACTCATCGCCTTCACGGTTGCGCTCTACTCACTGGCGACGATGGACCCACGCCGGGAGTCGTTCGGTTTCTACCCGCTCTTCCATATCCTGCTAATGGGGATTGCCGGCTCATTCCTGACCGGCGACATGTTCAACCTGTTCGTCTGGTTCGAAGTGATGCTCATCGCATCGTTCGTCTTGATCGCGCTCGGTGGTGAACGTGCCCAGCTCGAAGGCGCCATCAAGTATGTCGCCCTGAACCTGATTTCCTCAGCGATCCTGCTGGCGGCCATTGGCCTGCTCTACGGTGTGGCCGGAACGCTGAACATGGCCGATCTCGGCATGAAACTGCAGGATGTCGATGAACCATGGCTGGTAACCACCATCGGAATGCTCTTCCTGGTATCGTTCGGCATCAAGGCGGCCATCTTCCCGATGTTCTTCTGGCTGCCCGCCTCGTATCACACGCCACCGATTGCGGTAACGGCACTGGTGGCGGCCCTGTTGAGCAAGGTCGGTGTCTATGCGCTGATTCGTGCCTTTACCCTGATCTTCACCCAGGAAACCGGGTATACCCATCAGATCCTGCTGGTAGTCGCCGGGTTGACCATGGTGACCGGTGTGCTCGGTGCCGTGGCGCAGTACGAGGTGCGTAAACTGCTCTCGTTCCATATCATCAGTCAGATCGGGTACATGCTGGTGGGACTGGCGATCCTTTCCCCGCTGGCACTGGCCGGGTCGATCTTCTATATCGTCCATAACATGGTCACCAAGACCAACCTGTTCCTCATCAGTGGCGCGGCCTACCGGCTGCAGGGAACCTACGAACTGAAGCAACTGGGCAGTCTGTATCGCTATCATCCCTACATCTCGGCGCTGTTCTTCGTCTCGGCCATGGCGCTCGCCGGTATGCCGCCGTTCTCGGGCTTCTTCGCCAAGCTCACCCTGGTGCGCGGCAGCCTCGAAGTCGAGCACTACATCATCGTCGCCGTGGCACTCTTTACCAGTGTCCTGACGCTCTTCTCGATGACCAAGATCTGGACCGAAGGCTACTGGACACCATCGGAAGCCGAGGAGAACGACGAGCTCCCACCGGGGGTAAACAGCTGGCCAGGATGGAACAGCCAGATGCTGGCGATGTTCGTGCCAATCATCATCCTTGCAACGCTGTCTGTTGGTATGGGAATCTTCGCTCAGCCGGTCATTTCGTTGCTGATCGAAACAGCCGAGCAGTTGCTTGAACCGTCGCTCTACATTGAAGCAGTGATTGGAGACGAGTCATAAACGCCCTGCTGTTGAACGTATTCCTGGCACTGATCTGGGCCGCCGCAACCGGCAATTTCGATCCGGCGAACCTTCTGGTTGGTTTCGCGATCGGGTTCCTCGTCGTGGTGTTCGCTCAGCGTGCAGTCGGTTCGACGAACTACGGCCGGAAGTTCATTCTGGTGGTCAGGTTTGCCCTGTTCTTCATCTATGAACTGTTCAAGGCCAACCTTCGGGTGGCCTACGACGTGATCACGCCATCTCAGTACATGCGCCCGGGAGTCGTGGCCATTCCACTCAGTGTAAAGACCGATACCGAGATAACGCTGCTGGCCAATCTGATCTCGCTCACGCCGGGTACGCTGAGTCTGGACGTATCGGACGACAAATCCGTGCTCTACCTTCACGCCATGTTCGTCGATGATCCAGACGAGCTTCGGCACGAGATCAAGGCCGGGTTCGAGCGACGGGTAATCGAGGTGCTGCGATGATCTTCGATACTGGCCTCTCCAGCGCAATGGAGATCACCGTCAACGTCATGATGATCGTACTTACCGTCGCACTGTTGATGGCCTTCTTCCGGCTCGTCAAAGGACCGACGCTACCCGATCGGGTCGTTGCGCTCGACCTGGTTGCCGCGATCGCTGTGGCAATCTTCGCCGTCTACGCCGTGGTGGTCGATCAGCCCGTATTCATCGATGCGGCAATCGTCTTGGCGCTGATCATCTTCCTGGGAACGGTCGCCTTTGCGCGCTACACCGAACGGCGGGGGAGACCATGAGCGAAGTCATCATCGTGATTCTGATGGCGACGGGAGCGGCGCTGATGTTGCTGGCCGGCATCGGAATTCTCCGGATGCCCGACCTGTTTACCCGGATGCACGTCGCCACCAAGTCGGCTACGCTCGGTGTTGGGTGTGTGCTGACGGCGGTCGCTATCTTCTTTGGGGATGTGGGCGTGTTCACCCGGGCACTGCTGGTGATCCTGTTTTTCTTCCTCACCGCACCGGTGGGTGCTCACCTGATCGGTCGAGCCGGCTACATCGTTGGCGTTCCGCTCTGGGAAGGCACTAAGTGGGACGAGCTCAAGGGGAAATACGATCACTCGAACCACACCCTCAACAGTCCGAAAACCCTCAAGACCCGCGTGCCGGACCCGGACAGCCCCCACGCCCGAGACGACACCTAGATCGTTCCCTGTGATCGACTCCGGGCGGTCTCGAGTTGCTGGATCAACCCATGCAGGTCCAGCTCGATCCACTCATCGGTAATCAGGCCATCGACCACCCGATTGATCGAGATCGCGCTGTGACCGATGCGTTGCCCGGTCGGGGCATAGCCATCGTAATCACCGAGATGGGTGCCCTGCATGCTCCAGCGAGTCACCACCCGATCACTCTCAGCAATCGAGTCGTAAATCTCGACCGTGAAATCAGGGAAAGCTGTTCGCCACTTTCGCCAGAACTCCCGGACTCCTTCAATCCCAGCAGCCTGGCCCTCGTAAGCTGCGTGGTCGACGATGTCCGGATGCACAACCGAGTCCAGTGACGCAATCGCCCGCTCGACATCCGGGTCGGCCCAGGCGGCGAAGTAGCGTGCGATCACTGCCCGGTTCGCTTCAATGCCCATATTGCGGCCTCCTCATCGATGGGTTTCATCGGCAATCAATGAGACAATACCATCACCAACGCGCTATCATTTGCTGTTGACAGTACACCACCAGTCATCATCGAGGAGATCAGAGGAATGCACGAGACCGCGGAAGAGATCAAAGAATTCAAGAAGATGGTGGGCATCAGCGCCCGCACGGCGAGTCCTCAGCTCAAACAGGAGCTCGGACTACCGGACAAGAAGCTCAACGGCGAGCAGATTCTCCGTCATCTTCAGGGACTGCACACCTTCACCCTTGCCGTCGCCACCAGTAGCGGCTCGCCACAGATCACACTGGCAAAAGCGATCGTCTATCGCGGCAAGTTCTACGTTCCCAGCACCACCAACGCCCTGCGAACCCGCTATCTGATGCACGAATCACGGGTGAGCATGGCGAAGCACAAAGATGACGACATCACCCTGATCATCAATGGCCGGGCCACGATCCTCAAGCCTGGTAGCGACGATGCCGCCGAGCTGGAAGAGTTCCGGATCGTCGAAGAGATCCACCGGATGTACAGCAACGAGGTTCCCAGCGAAACGAAGAACGGCTGCTACATCCGGGTAACGCCGTTCACCCTTTGCGGAGCAGCCCAGGACCCGAAGTCCTACCCCAACTTCGCCGATCGCCGAAAGACCTCCGCAGCCACGACGTAGTTCAGCCCCCGCAATCCAGGCGCAAAAAACTCTCCCTCTCCCAGCATTGGGAGAGGGACGGGGTGAGGGCTGTTCTATCTAGCACTCCACCCGCGTTTAGCTGTCATTCCGACCAACGCGGAGGAATCTCGATGGTGCCTCGCGCAAACCTTCGCAAACACTTCAGGTCTCTCGACAAGCTCGAGATGACAACGAAGCCTCACCCCACCAGTGCCGTGATGAGCAGTCTGGCCAGACGAAAATCACCCATGAGTCAACCGAGCGACGTTCGCGCCACCGAACGCGTTCGTCACGTCTGGTCTAGAATCAGTTCACTCGTGAAAGACGTCGTTTCGTGCATGATCGCTCAGGGTTCCGGGAAAGGGCTGAAATGTCTGATCGACCAAACATTCTTGTCATCATGACCGACCAGCAGAAGGCCACAGCGATACAGATGTATGGCAATCCGGACGTCCCGACCCCGTCGCTGGAGCGACTTGCGGCGCGTGGCACTCAGTATCAGTACTGCTACACACCCCAGCCGTTGTGTACGCCAGCGCGTGTCTCGTTCTGGACCGGACGCTATCCGCACCGACACGGATCACGCACGAACGAGTTGCCGATGCCACCCGATGAGCGACACTTCGCGCATCTCCTGAAGGAGTCAGGTTACCAACTCGGGCATATCGGGAAAGACCACTGCTTTCAACCTGTGGACTACAACCTCTTCGCTGAGCGTTCCATCTGTGGCCATCTCGGACCCGATGAACCTGAGGACAGCGGTGAGGCTGAAGTCGTAGACTGGCTTCATAACGATTCTCAGCAGACTCCGTGGTCGCCGGCTCACTGGGCGATCAACCCGAACCCCGCCGACTCTTGCCCGACCGCGGTGCTTACTCGGCGCGCGACCCGGTTCCTTGAGAAACAGACTCCGGACCAACCGTTTTTCCTGTGGCTCTCGATCCCGGACCCCCATGAGCCGTATCAATGCCCGGAGCCGTACGCCTCGATGCATCCACCGGACCAGATCACGTTGCCACCCTGGCCGGATGATGACAACGCTCACCGGATGGAGCGCCTCAAGGTATTCCGACGGTTGTTTGGCTTCGCGGAGATGCCCGAGGACCAGATCCGCCGCTGTGTCTCGATCTACTACGGCATGATCCGGTTTATCGACGATGCGGTGGGAGAGTTGCTCGACACGCTTGACAGGCTCAACTTCTCGGACAATACAATCGTCGTCTTCACGTCTGATCACGGTGATTACGCTGGCGAACGTGGCTTGATGGGCAAGTCGAGCACACTCTATGACGCCATGACCCGCGTGCCGTTAATTGTGTCAATGCCAGGTCGCGTGCCCGAAGGGGCCGTCGATCACAACCTGGTCAGTCTGCTGGATGTCATGCCCACATGTCTGGGACTTGCCGGTATCGATCGACCAGCCGGCATTGACGGGCAGATGCTGCCCGGTACCGGTGACGATCCTCCCCGCGACGCTGTCTTTGCCGAGTACGGAGCAGGGGGACCGCGATTGCACCTGGAAGATGTGGCTGACGCTGCAGACCCGATCTGGGATCAGATGACACCTCCGATCCCGTTCTTGCGCTGGCGCGAGGCCGAAGGCCACCCAAAGATGGTGCGAAGTGGGAACTACAAGTACATCTATGATCCGATGGATGAGACTGACGAGCTGTACGATCTTGACGCTGACCCGTGGGAGCTGACAAACCTTTCCCTGAGCCCCGAACACGCGGGAGTACGGGAGGATTTGAAGGAGCGACTACTGCGCTGGAGCATCTGCACAGAAGGCGGCCGCCCCACGCAGCTGTTCTTCGATCCAGAGACGGGGCTGAACACGGAGAAGTCGTTCCTGCCGTAAAGGGCTGGTGGCCGCAGTGGCTTGTACTGCAGCTTCGCATACAGTTTGGCGCTGGGAAGATGGCGGGTGGGTCGTCCTGAGCCCCTGATTCGTCATCCTGAGCGAAGTCGAAGGATTTCGTCTCCCCCAGGCACCAGAGCCCCGGAACCACTGAGATGTTTCGACTCCGCTCAACATGACGTGATCGAAGCGTTACCTGAACAACCCTGTGTACTCTAGCCCTCAAGCAACTCGATAAACTCATCCACGCTGAGGTTCGCCTGTCGGAGAATGTTCCGAAGGGTTCCGGCCGGGATGTCGCGATTCCCATGAAGGGGAACAATCACCTGCCCAACACCCGCACGAAAGAGACGCACATGACTACCACGCTGGCGAGACACAACAAATCCGGCGCGTTCAAGTGCCCGAACGGTTTCTCGGCCGCTCACCCTGGGGAGGCGACTCACGAGGCAGGGACTTCCACCTCAACGAGTTCCGCATGTGTCCCGTTGGGGTACGTTTCGAGTTCGTGTTCCTCTAGACCTTCGAGATAGAGCAGGATCGCCTCACGCGTATGTTCCAGCGCTTCCTCTCGCGTGTCGCCGAACGTGGACAGGAAATCCAGATGTGGCACGTAGGTGACCCAGACTTTGTCGTCGGGATCCCATTCGAGTAGCACTTGATATGTTCGAGCCATCGAAAACCATCCTTCCGAAACCTCGCGAACATCGCGGCTGTCAGACTCCAGTGTAATCGACAGCTGGTGACTTGAACCGGTTTTCCGAATTCTAGAATTGCTGCCTGTACCGGGCGGTGTTGGTGCGGTATTCCCACTGCGCTCGTGAACCCCACCTGTGATCCTGTGAGTCGGCAGTCGGGGTCGAACGCCAGCCGGTGATGCGTTTGAGCAGTTCGTTGATGGCGATGTAGAGAAGTCCGAATCCGATCAGTGCGGCGATGAGTGGCATTGTGGGAGGCTCCTTCGAGTACGGGGTCGGCTCTCACCCCCCGTCCCCTCTCCCAAATCTGGGAGAGGGGTGAATCGAGGACAGTCGATGAGTTGGAAGGGGCCGCGGCCTCTAGTCGATCGAGACCGGCTCCACACCCTGCTTGTCGATCATCTTGTTGAGGTCCTTCGCGTCCTGCTTGAGGACTTCGTCGAGCTTCTTGATCTGCTCATCGACGCGCTTGGAGAGGTCTTCGAACACGTCGTAGGACTGCTTCGTCGGTGCGCCGTCTGCGGCACCGATCGCGCCCATCAGGCCGCCGATCTTGGCGTTGAGCATCGTCGGGAAGTTGAGAATGTCCTGCAGGCTCTTGGCCTTGACCTGGGTCAGGACACCTTCGACCTCGCTGACGCGTTCCTTCATCTTCTCGCCAGCCTCGACGATCTGGTCGCCACCCTTGCGATCCTTGAACCGCTCGGTCCAGGTATCGATCTGGGCACGTACTCGACGAGCCCGCTTGATCGCCTCATGCGTCTCGGTGAGCTTGTCGCGAACCTTGAGCGAGAGGTCGAGTTGCTCTTCAAGCTCCTTCTGGGGGACATCGACTCGCGGATCGGGCAGAAGCTCGAACTCACGGGTGTGCTCCTGATCACCGACTGACAGCTTGACCTTGTACTTGCCGGGAACCGCGAGCGGTCCAGCCATCGCCCCGCGCATCATGCCCATCGAGGCATCATGCGGCAGGTCGGAAGCACCCTTGTGACGCATGTCCCAGACGAAGCGGTTGACGCCCGCCTTCTTCGGGATGTTCGGGTCACGGAACTCACCCTGAACCGGTGGCTCTTCCTTCGCGTCTTCATCCTTGCTGACGAATCGGCGAACCTCGTTGCCATTACCGTCCAGAATCTGCAGGTTGATCTGTCCCTCAGGCTTGTCCTTCAGGTAGTAGTTGAACTGCACACCATCGGGCGGGTTCTCACCGGCGTCGAGGAGAATCGTCTCCGGCTCTCCCTCGGCGTTGGTCTCGGTGACGTAGGTAGCCATCTCGCCAGCGATGCGGTGGAAGTTCTTGCTGCCCGGCGCATCGAGTCCGAAACTCCGTGATGTCCGGAAGCGAACCGGATCACGCAGGTCGAAGAGATGCGATTTCGTGTCCTCGGCGAGATTCGCCAGTTCACGGACACCGGTCAGATCGTCCAGAATCCAGAACGAGCGACCGTGCGTGCCAACCACCAGATCGTCGTCCTTGATCACGAAGTCGTGAATCGGCACTACCGGCAGGTTACCGGTCATGCGTTCCCAGTTGGCTCCATCATCGAAGGAAACGTAGATGCCGACCTCGGTTCCGGCGTAGAGCAGACCCTTCTTCGCCGGATCCTCGCGGATAACACGGGTGAAGTGGTCCGGCTCAATTCCGTTGGTGATGCGCGTCCAGTTCTTGCCGTAGTCGCTGGTCTTGTACAGGTACGGCGCAAAATCGTCCGACTTGTACCGGGTGGCCGCTACGTAGGCGGTCTTCTCATCGTGTGGCGAGGCCTCGATGATGCTGATCAGCGAGAACTCCGGCAAATCTGGTGGGGTGATGTTCTCCCACTTCTTGCCACCGTTACGGGTGATGTGAATCAGTCCGTCATCGGTGCCGACCCAGTAGAGGTCCTTCTTCAGCGGCGATTCAGCGAAGGAGAAGACCGTCGCGTAGGTCTCGGCGCCGGTGCTGTCCTTGGTGATCGGCCCGCCGGATGCCTCCAGCGTGTGTGGCTCGGCCCGGGTGAGATCATCACTGATCGCTTCCCATGACTGCCCCTCGTCGGTCGACTTGAAGACATGATTGCCACCCACGAAGAGGGTGTCCGGATCATGCGGGGAGATGACGATCGGGAAGGTCCACTGGAAGCGGTACTTCATGTCCTTCGCCGGCCAGCCGAGCGTGACTTCCGGCCAGACGTTGATCGGCTTGGCCTGCCCGGTCTTCATGTCGTACCGGGTGATCAGCCCGCCATAGCTACCAGCGAAAATGATGTCCGGATTGTCCGGCCGAACCGCGATATATCCGCTCTCGCCACCACCGACATCAACCGTCTCACGGCTGGTGATCGCGGCATAGTTGGAGCGACTCACCGTGCTCAGCGTGGAGTTGTCCTGCTGGGCACCATAGACGCGGTACGGGAACCGGTTGTCCGTGGTGACGTGGTAGAACTCCATCGTCATCTGATTGTAAACCGTCGACCACGAGGCGCCTCCGTTGAAGGACACGGTACCGCCGCCGTCGTTGCCCTGAACCATGCGCTGCGGGTTCTTCGGATCGATCCAGAGATCGTGGTTGTCCGGATGCGGCGTCGACATCTTGCCGAAGTTCTTGCCACCATCAGTGGACTTCCACATCTCCACGTTGAGCACGTAGACCGTCTCCGGATCCTGTGGATCAGCAATGATGTGATGGTAGTACCAGGCACGCTGGCGCAGGTTGCGGTCTTCACTCAGGCGAATCCAGTTGTCTCCGCCATCATCGGAGCGGAAAACCGCGCCATCTTCAGCCTCGACGATTGCCCAGACGCGATCACTCTGCGCTGGAGAGACTGCCAGGCCAACCTTGCCGAGGATTCCCTTCGGCAGGCCATTCTTCCGGGTAATTTCGATCCAGGTGTCGCCACCGTTGGTCGACTTGTAGATACCGGAATCCTCGCCACCCGAGCTCATGCTGTGGGGGCTGCGATATGCCTCCCAGATCGAGGCATAGAGAATACGCGGGTTGTTCGGATCCATCGAGATGTCGATGGCACCGGCTTTGTTGCTCTTGAAGAGAACCTGTTCCCAGGTCCAGCCACCGTTGGTGGTGCGATAGACGCCGCGCTCGTTGTTCTTGCCGAACGCATGGCCCAGCGCCGCAACGTAGACCACATCCGGGTTATCCGGATGAATGGCGATCTCGGAGATGTTGCGGGTTTCGGTCAGACCCAGATGGTGCCAGGTCTTGCCGGCGTCGGTCGATTTGTAGACACCATCACCGTGGGTGACGTTGCCTCGAATCGTCGATTCGCCCATACCGGCATAGATGACGTTTGGATCAGACGGCGCCACCTGCAGCGCACCGACGGAGGCTCGCTTGAAGTAGCCGTGTGATACACAGCGCCAGTATTCGCCGCCGTCTTCGGTCTTCCAGACACCACCACCGGTGGAGCCGAAGTAGAAGACCTGATCGTTGACCGGATCGCCAGCCACCGCGACAACACGTCCGCCACGGAATGGCCCGATCGGCCTCCATTTGAGATTACTCAGTACCGTATCTTTCGGGTTGGACATTCAGGTTCCCTTCCTGTTGTACATCTTGTTCGTCGTCGTGGGTATCAGCCCTCACCCCCGGCCCCTCTCCCAACTTTGGGAGAAGGGGTCAGGGGATGAGGGCCATCAACTCTCTATACCTTCACTGCCGGGACACCGGCTTCTTCCAGTGCCTTCTGAAATTGCGGCACGTCCTGTTCCATCAGCGCGTTCAGCTTCCCAAGCTGCGCATCGACTTCACCGCTGAGCTTCTCGAACACCTGATACTGCTGCTTCGTTGGGCGAGTATCGGAGTGCCCGATGAGGAGTGGCAGGGCTCCGAGCTTGTCGTTCAGTCCACCCGGATAGCCGAGCGAGCTCGACGCCTTCGGCTGAATCAGCACTTCTTCGATCTCGGTCAGCTTCTTCGTCAATTCATCGGCCGCGCCAGTGATCCGCAGGTTGTCTGCCCGATCTTTCCAGCCAGTGATCTGATCTCGTAGCGAACGGGTCTGCAGAACGGCCTCGTGGGTCTCCGAGAGCTTGTCCCGAACCTGCGCCAGCAGATCGAACTGCGCCTGCAAATCGTCGTCACTGGCGGAAATCCGCTGATCCTTATGGATCGTGATCGCCTGGGTCTCGGAGTGGTCGCCAACCGTCACCCGTACCTGATACTCGCCCGGCATCGCGATCGGGCCGGCCAGTGAGTCACTCTGCATGTTGTGGCCCTCGACCGATTTCGCTCCCGGATAGCGCATATCCCAGATAAACCGGTTCATCCCGACGATCTTCGTGACCTTCCGACCGTTGGCTTTCTCGTCGGCACTGGAGAACGACCGGATAACGTCGCCGCCCTTGCCGAGCACCTCGATCGTGACATCGCCCTCAGGAGCCGCTGCAAGGTAGTAGTGGAACGGCACACCGCCCGACGGGTTCTTGCCAGCATCGAAGAACTCCTGGGTTGGCTGGCCATAGGTGTCGGTGGTCTGTCGATGAGCGTTGACCCAGCCGCCGAATCGACCATAGCTGACCGCCGGTCGGCCATCGTCACCCCAGCGACCGTAGTATTTGAAGCGACTGACCGCCGGTGGCTCGAACAGATGGATCGATTTGCTCCGGATCTGGTCCGTCATCTCGCGCAATGGCTGGATGTCGTCCAGAATCCAGAACGATCGGCCGTGCGTCGCCACCACCATGTCATCGTCCTTGATGATCAGGTCGTGAATTGGCACCACTGGCAGGTTTCCGCCCATCCGCCGCCAGTTGACGCCATCATCGTAGGAGACATAGATACCGGACTCGGTTCCGGCAAAGAGCAGACCCTTGCGCTTCACGTCCTCGCGGATCGTGCGGGTGAAATCGTCCTCCGGGATACCGTTAACGATCTTCGTCCACGATTTGCCGTAGTCGGATGTCTTGTAGAGATACGGGGCAAAATCGTCCATCTTGTATCGCGTTGCGGCTACGTAGACGGTCCCGGCATCGTGGGGACTTGGCTCCAGAATGCTGATCAGCGCCCAGTCCGGCAGATCGGCCGGGGTGATGTTCTCCCAGTTTTCGCCGTTGTCATGGGAAACGTGGACCAGGCCATCATCGGTCCCGGCCCAGAGCAGCCCCTTCGTGTGCGGCGACTCCCGGAATGCGAAGATCGTGCCGTAGGCCTCGGCACCGGTGTTATCCCAGGTGATCTCTCCACCGGACGGCTCCAGCATGTGTGGCTCGGCGCGGGAGAGGTCCGGAGAAATATCTTCCCAGGACATGCCCTCATCGGTCGAGCGATGCACGACGTTTGACGTGACATAAAGCACGTCCGGGTTGTGTGGCGACAGCTCAATGGGGAAGGTCCACTGGAACCGGTATTTCAGGTCCTGCGCACCGACACCCATGCCGGTCACCTCCGGCCAGACGTGAATCAGCTGGGTCTGCCCGGTCGAGCGGTCGAAGCGTGTCATACGGCCATTGCCGGGACCACTGCCGATCGCACCGGCATACATCACATCCGGATTGTCCGGGCGAACCGCGATGTAGCCACTCTCACCACCACCCGGCTCGAACCATTCCAGCGGGATGACTGCGCCACGGGCCGACTCGCTGGGCACCGACATCGCGGTGTTGTCCTGCTGCGATCCGTAGACCCGATAGGGATGCTGGTTGTCTGCAGTCACGTGGTAGAACTGCGCGGTTGGCTGATTCAGAAGGGTCGACCAGGAAAGCCCCCCGTTGTAGGAGACACAGGCGCCACCATCGTTGCCGTGAATCAGGCGGTTCGTGTCGTTCGGATCGATCCAGATGGCGTGATTGTCGCCGTGCGGGGTCGGCACCATCGAGAATGTGTTGCCGCCGTCAATCGATTTCCAGTTCCGGAGATTCAGCACCCAGACCGTATCGGGATCGACCGGATCGGCGTAGACATGGGTGTAGTACCAGGCACGGCGTCGGAGATCGGCGCTCTCGCTGAGTCGCTGCCAGGTCTCTCCGTAGTCATCTGACCGGAACATCGCGCCGTCAGTCGCTTCTACCAGCGCCCAGACTCGACCCGGTTTCGCTGGCGATGCAGCGATACCGATCTTGCCGAGGGTTCCTTCGGGCAGACCCTTGTTCCGGGAGATCTCGTCCCAGGTATCTCCACCATCACGCGATCGGAAGATTCCGCTTCCCGGGCCACCGGAGGTCATTCTGTACGGATAGCGCCGAGCTTGCCAGGTAGTGGCATAGAGCAGTCGTGGGTTGCTGGTATCCATCGAGAGATCGAACGCCCCGGCGTCCTCACTCTGGAAGAGAACGTGCTCCCAGGTCTCTCCACCATCAATGGATCGGAAGATCCCGCGTTCCGAGTTCGGTCCCCAGACGTGACCGAGTGCCGCAACGTAGACGACGTCCGGGTTCGTCGGGTGAATCCGCATCCGGCCGATCGCGTGGGTGTCGTTCAGGCCACAGTGCGTCCAGGTCCGGCCGGCATCGGTCGATTTGTAGACACCATCGCCGTGGGAAACGTTCCCCCGGATCGAGGTCTCGCCAGTGCCGACGTAGATTACATTCGGATCGGACTGGGAAACGGCCAGCGCGCCGACCGCCGCGGTGTTGAAGAAACCGTCGGAGATGTTCTCCCAGGTGTTCCCGCCGTCGGTGGTTTTCCAGACACCACCGGCACAGGCACCGAAGTAAAACGTCCCGGTTTCGGTCGGGTGTCCGGCAACGGCCACGACACGGCCACCACGATGCGGGCCAATCAGTCGCCAGTCGAGCCGCTCCAGCAGCGCATCATCGAGTGAGATGCGTTCGTCATTTGATGTAGACATCGATGCTCCTCTCAAACAATCCATCGATGCCTTTTGTCGCGCAGAATGCGGGTTTCGTCAAGACGAGGGGGCGGGGGGAGAGCCTTCAGCAGACTGTCGCTCTTTCCGGTGCAAGCCATGAGGTCGAACACTGGATACTGCATACCGGCCAGACCTACACATGCAGTGGAGTGTTTGGGAGATCGTCAAGGACGCTCAGAGAAATCGTTCTCTCACTGCCAAGCGGCACGTTCGCACGTTCAGCGGCTTGCTTGATCAGTTGAAGAGCCTCGGAAACCGCAATGGTGGGGTCTTCAGTTGCGATATCGATATTGACGACGAGTGTTGAGATCGGCTCCGTATAGTGGCCGGTCACGACCGGTGCAGCATTACCGGCAATGAGTTCCAACTCATCAAGCAGTTCCCCGGCATATGAGCCGAGATGATCAAGATCCCGGGCCGACGCTATGGTTACAGTTACTTCCAGGTTCCACATTAGTCAGCGCCTTCCAGATCCAGTCCAGCACGACGCAATTGGGATCGGACCTTCTTGATCACGTTGGGACTGGATGGAGTTACAGAAACAGTGATGATCGTTACTCCGTCGGGAGCGAAGAGCTTGTAATGTTTAGAATCACGCTCAACTCTCCAGCCTTCGGAGCGCCGCACCTGACGAATCAGCTTCTCGATATCTTTATCAGACATTTTACATTCTACGTCTACCTGCTTAGCCGGGGGCCAGAAGGCGCAAGATCGTCCTCGCTGGCCACCTCAGCGAAACGTCGAGTTTTGTGGGCCAATCGGAGATGCCTTTTGTCGCGCAGAATGCGGGTTTCGTCAAGACGAGGGGGCGGGGGAGAGCAAAGCGCCTAGTCGGCCGTCTCTGCCACAGGACTCTCGATCCAGCCGAGACGACGGGAGGTCTCGCGGGCGGCCTCACGAACCAGCGGGATGATCTGCTCGATCTGCTCCTCGCTGACACGATGTACCGGGCCGCAGATATTCATCGCCCCGATCACCTGACCGGCATCGTTGAAGACCGGCGCCGCCACAGAAACCACACCGGGGCGTCGCTCTTCCCGACTCACGCTGATCCCGCGGTGAACGATCTTTTCCAGCTGTGCACGGATCAACGCGGGATTGGTAATCGAATTCTCGGTAAAGGCCACCAGATGACGGCGGGAAAGGTACTCCTCGATTTCATCCTCACAGAGATGGGCAAGGATCGCCTTGCCGGGGGCTCCCAGATGCAGCGGCTGCGGAACGCCAAGGTCTCGATAGGTCATCCGCAGATCCTGATTGGATTCGACCTGCGAGATCGTCACCCGCTCGAACCCCTCACGCAGATGCAGGGCGGCGGTCTGTCCTGTCTCGTCCCGCAGGCGAACCATCGCCTGATGGGCGATGTCTCGAACGTTGCTGGTCTGATGAAACACGTTGGCGAACTGCAGAACCCCAGCGCTTATCGTGTACCGGTGAGAGATCGGATCTCTTCGAACCGCGCCGCAACTCTCCAGCGTGGCGAGCAATCGGTGAACCGTGGTGCGATTCAGGTCCAGCGCCGAGGCGATTTCCGAGACACCCTGCACCGGCCGTTCCGCGGTAAACGACCGCAGGACAGCAAACGCCCGTTCAACTGACTGAACTGAATGTCGAGAACGAGAGTCGTCACGCATCGCGAATACCTGTTTCACATTGCTCACACACGCTGAGTCTAGATTTTCGGGCCTGCAATGTCAATTAAGCTCTGCGAACGGCTCAACCCCAGGATTCGATCATCCGGCGCAGTCGCCGAACGCCCTCGCTGAGCTGCTCACGATCGGTAGCAAAGGTAATCCGGAAGTAGCCCTTGCCGCTAGGGCCGTATTCAGTGCCAGCGCGAATCGCCACACCATACTCCAGCGCGGCGGCGACCAGATCGTCCGGCGCGTTTGGCGCAGTCACCTTGATGAAATAGTAGAAGGATCCGTCTGGCTCGCGGATCTCGGCACCGGGTGTCCCGGCCATGAGCTCGGCGACAATTTCCCGACGGGCCTGGTACTCCTGCCGCATCTTCTCCGGCGCATCGGACGGAACCGTCAGCGCGGCAAGCGCCGCTCGCTGGACGGCGGCGTTCCCGGAGCCGTTGAATGTGCGATGAACCGTCGAAGCATGACGGATGATCTCTGCCGGCGCAATCATGTACCCCAGACGCCAGCCAGTCATTGCGAAGCGCTTGGAGAACGTCTGGCAATAGATGAGACGATCACGCAGCTCAGGGATCGCCAACGTGGAGACGAACTCGACACCGTCGAACACCAGCGCCTCGTAGGCCTCGTCCGACATCACCAGCAGATCATGCTCCCGGGCGATCTCCACCAGTTCATCCAGCTCGCTCCGGGTATAGACCACACCGGTCGGGTTGTTCGGGTGACAGATGATGATCATGCGCGCATTCGGCGCCTCGGCACGAATGAGATCGAGATCGAGGTGGAAGTCCCCGGTCTGCTTCAGGAATACCGGCTCGGCGCCGATGAGCCAGAGCAGATCGGCGTAGGACGAATAGGTCGGCTCCAGAATCAACACCCGATCGCCGGGGTTTACCGTTCCCAGAATCGCCGAGGAGAGTGATCCTGCGCCGCCATGTGTGATGCAGATCTCGGCGTCAGTCACGGGCTTCTCGGTGAGTTGTGAAGCTTCCGCTGCGATGGCTGCCCGTAGCTCTGGATCGCCACGTCCGTCGATGTAGTGCGTATAGCCGGAATCGATTGCATCGTGGAGCGCCTGGCGAATGTGTGCTGGTGTGTCGAAATCCGGGTCTCCGGTCGCCAGCGAAATGATCTCGGGACCGGGTCGTGTAGAAGGGCGCTCGGACTTTTCGACGATTCGCTGCACTCCGTCTGACGGTCGATAAAACGATTCCACGGTTCTGACGTTCCCTCCTCTTGATGGAGACTGGAGCCTCCAGTTCGTTGTTTCCCGGGATGATACACGGGCACGGAGACTCTTGCCGGGCAGCGATCGCTACACTCGGCCCGCCATGCTGTTACCATAGGGAGTATCTGCAACATCGTCAGGTTCAGTTACCCGGGAACGGTTGACTTCATGGACGCATCGGTTATCAGCAAGCTCTCAATCGACACGCAGGGAATTGTTCGCTCTGCCAGTGGGCGTTTCGACTGGCTGCCGGGCAGCGAACGTGACGTTCCAGCCGGCACCTCGTTCATCGATCTGCTTCCATCCCACCTGCAGCCAGCATTCTCACTGGGTATAGGCCAGCTCGATCGTGGCGAACGACCATGGTTCGATCAGCAGAGTTTCACGGTGGATACCGATGGTTCCGATGTCGCTCTTCAGTTCCATGTTCCGAAGACGTCAGCGAAACCGATACTCGAATGCACGGTTCGGGATACCTCCGCGGACTTGATCGACAACCGGGACCGGGTATTTCGAGCCGCGCTGTTGTCCGCTCAACATCATGTGTCCATGGACGGAATCGTGATCGTCTCTCCTGAGAGCGAGATCCTGTTCTGGAACGAGCGATACGCGGCTCTCTGGGGTATTCCTCGGGAGGTGATGGAGCGCAGATCGATTCAGGATGTACGCGCGGTCACGTCACAGATGGTAGTCGATCCAGACGGTGTATTCCTCGAAGGTTTCCAGACCTATGATCACTCTCGCGATATCGCCGAGGATGAACTCCTCCTGCGCGACGGGCGAGTCCTGCTCCGTCATAGTGCTCCGGTTCTGGATAAGGATAATTCGATTCTCGGCCGGTTCTGGAGTTATCGGGACATCACCGAACTCAGGAATCTTCAGCATGCCGCTGAGGAGCAGAACGCCAGGCTGAACGCGCTCGTTCAGAACAATCAGGACATCGTCATCTCGATCGACAGGCATGGAGTTATCGAATCGGTAAACCCGGCGACGGTCGAGATTCTCAAGTATCCCGAAGCCGAGCTCCGTGGGCGACTCATCACATCGCTTATTGCCGAAGAAGATCAGGCGCTGCTGCAGGACCAGATCGACTCGGCTCAGCAGGGAACCCCTGAGGAAGGGGAATTTACCGCCACACGTCCAGACGGTGAACGGGCGGAATTGCGTATCAAACTGATCCCGATCGATAAAGCCGATGGCGCCGGAGATTTCTGGGTTGTAGCCAGCGACATCACCGAGGCAAAACAGGCGGCAACCGAAGCGCGGGCCGCTCAGCTCGCGCTGGAACGTGCCCAGCAACTGACAAACCTCGGCAGTTTCGAATGGGACCTCAGCACCAATCAACTCATCTGGTCACCCGAGATGTACCGATTGCTCGACAGGGATGAAGATCCCGAAGTCCCACTAACAGTCAATGACTTCATGAGCGCAGTCCATCCTGAAGACCGGGAACAACTCGGCATGGCGATCAAAGCGGCCCCGAAAACGAACTCAACCTATGACATAGATTTCCGGATCCTGCGGCGAGATGGTTCGGTTCGCATGGTGCGAGGCGCTGGAGAAGTCGTCCTCGATCAAGAAGACACTCCAATAGCGATGGTTGGTGCGGTACTCGACATCTCAGAACAGCGGCGTCACGAAGAGGCATTGCAGCAACTCGTGGATCTGCTGGAAGAGAAGACCGCTGCACTCGAATACACCACCGCCGAGCAGGAGTCATTCATCTACTCCGTGTCACACGATCTTCGCTCACCGCTGATTTCCATTCAGGGCATCGCTGAGATCATCCAGACAGACTACGAGGCTCATCTGGACGATACTGGCCGGGCCTACCTAGAACGGATCCATGCCAATGTCCGGCGCATGCAGGCGATGCTGACCGGACTACTGGAGCTGTCCCGCATTGGGCGAACGGAGAAGGGAAGCCGGCACAACGTCGACTTACACAAACTGGTCACGGAGATCGTCGATGAACTGAGCGGAACCTCGGGAGCCCGGGAAGCGAAGATTGAAATAATTGACCAGCTACCCGTGGTGCAAGCCCACTACACCCGGATGTCCCAGCTTTTCATGAATTTGCTCGACAACGCGATCAAGTACACCCCGAAAAACAGGACTCCTGTCATTGTTATCTCCTGTGAGACAGCGGACAATGGATGGAAGGTCTCGGTTCAGGACAATGGGATAGGCATTCCGGCGGAGTATCAGTCATCTGCGGTCGGAATGTTCTCAAGGTTGCCAGGCGGGCAGCGGTTGAACCCGAATGGTTCCGGACTGGGTCTTGCGATCGTATCTCGAATCGTCACGACCCACGGTGGTCGACTCTGGCTTGAATCGGCTGAAGGAGAGGGAACGAGAATCTCGTTCACACTCTCCTGATTTCGTCTTTGGGTGGAGTTACATTGACGCATTCAACAATTTTGCTATGATAGTGTTCAGAAAGCTGGTGTATTCCGATGAACGCCCCCAAAGAAAACGTCCTCGAGGTCTACCTGGTAGATGACGATCCAGACCACATTCTCCTCATCACCCGTGCCCTCCGGGACACTGAGCACGCGGTTCACTCTCGTGCGTTCCAGGATCCAGAGGAAGTCCTCGAGGTACTCGCAACCTGCGAATCACTTCCCGATCTGATCCTGCTGGATATCAACATGCCGGGTTTGTCAGGTTTCGAGGTTCTGCAGAAGCTCAAGGCGGATCAACGGTTAAAGCGCATCCCTGTGGTAATGCTGACGTCGTCGGAGTTGTCGTCTGATGTCGCCAGGGCCTATGAACTGGGTGCCAGTGGCTATATCAGCAAACCGAGCTACATGCACGATATTCGGGCGATTCTGGGGAACACACTGCTGTACTGGTCCGCAATGAAACGGGCAACCGAGGCATCGGAGGACTAGATACGTGCCAAGGCCTGTGATACTCGCGCTCATCGATGATCCGGGGTACTACCGCACCATGACGCAGATGATGGACCGTCTGCTAATGCCGCGTCCGGTCCACTTCCAGCGAGGTGAAGATGCGATCCTGTGGCTTGCAGCCAATCAGTGCGACATCTGCATTATCGATTACGAGTTGCCTGATATGACCGGGGTGGAAGCGCTGGTTCAAATGCGGCAACGAAAGCCCCGTTTGCCAGTCATCATGACATCCGGAGCAAACACCGAAGGTGTCGCCGTGGCCGCGTTCCGTCAGGGAATTCTCGATTACCTGCCTCGTTCAGAGCCTGATTCTGCGCAGACGCTGGTTGAACGGGTGGCCAATTTCATCAAGAGCTCAGATCGTCCTGACAACGCACTGGACTATCAGCGAAGAGCGGTGTTGGTGCCGGACGACCTGCGACAGCCAACCTATCAGAACCGCCTGAGAGTAATCGGACGCCAGCTCGATCGATATCATTACCGATCGGCAAATCTGGTGGAAGTGGCCGGCGGATTTCTGGTTCGAGCGCAGCGTCGGGGTGTCCGCGAGCCGGAGGCGCTCGAATTTCCTGATTCCGACTTCCCGCATATGGTTACCCGCGCATTTGAGTCGCGCAACGAGGAACCCTGGGATCGTCAGAAGTCAGAACTCATGCCCACGGGATATGAAGACTTTCTCCGAGCCCTTGGCGGGGAACTCGATCAACTCGCTGCCGAGGCGATAAGCGTCGCCGAGTTCGATGACATCGTGGTGGTCGGCGGAGTTGCCAAGTCAGAGGGATCCCAGGTGAGCCAGATCGGCCCATTCCATCTGCTCCTGAGACTCCCGGACATCGAGTACCGCCTCAACGAAGCCTTCCGAAGGCGCCGAGACGTTCCGAAGCAGGAACCACGTCGAGGCCTGCGCCGATTCATCGGGGGACGCTAACTCCCCGGAGCACGCACCTTCCCAGGCAATGTGACAACAGAACGCCGGGATGTGATTGCATCCCGGCTATCGATTGCCTTTGAAATCTGCTGGGGCTAGAGCGGGTTGCCCGTCACCTGAACGGTGTAGTCGAGCAGTTTTGTCAGTTCCTCCATGCCCGGCGCATCCAGCTTGGCACCAGGTGATCGAACATCGGCGTTCTTGATGGCCCCACGGCGCTTGAGGATCTCTTTACGAATCGAGACACTCACGTTCGCCTGGCCTTCGTAGCGCAGGATCGGGGTGTATTTGTAAAAGAGATCCCGTGCCTCCTGCTGCTTGCCGGCGTTGAAGAGGTCGTACATCTCGATCAGTGCCTCAGTGAAGGCGAACCCGGTCATCGTGCCGACCGCACCGCGTTCGAGCTCTTCGATGAAGTACTGTCCACCGAGACCACCGAGGATCTGTGCATCAGGGTTCTGGTTCAGAATCTGGGTGATCTTCTGCGGCACCGGCGGATCTTCCAGCTTGATGATCGGAAGACCATTGTTGGCCAGGAACGACGCCGGCATGATGACATTGGTCGCCACCGGCTCATCCTGCACCACGATCGGCATATCGAGTTCCTTCTTGAGCGTGGCGTAGAACTGAGTCACTGCGTCCATGTTCCGCAACAGCGTAGGTGGGGAGATCATGACGCCCTCGGCACCGAGCTCTTTCGCCCGCTTCGATCGCTCGATCACCACGGATGGGCTCATATGGCTGGTGGTTACCACGACCGGGATGCGGCCCTTCACCTGATCCATCACCACATCGATCACCAGATCCCGTTCGGCGTCGGAGAGTTTCTGTCCCTCACCGAGCAGCCCGAGAATCGTCAGACCGTGGGCTCCTTTAGATACCTGAAAATCAACAACGCTCCGCAAACTCTCTTCGTCGATACGGTCATTGCCGTCAAACGGCGTGACCATGATGTTGTAGATGCCCTTCATAAGCTGGTCCTCTCTGTGATGAAACATCGCGGTCTAGTCCCCACATCTGTGCAGGGTCCAGTCAGTCGCGCTCCAGTAAGTCAGTCCAATGATTTCCATTGATTTCCGGCACGTCACAAGCGTTCGCTGCACCGGGGCACGACCTGCATGGTAATTTGACAGGCGCCGGTTGTCAAAAGTTCGGGCGCCCGAATTGAGTCAGGCGGGCGACTATCATTCCTGCCCCGTCAAGGAGAGAATCTCACGTGCGGTCAGCGACGGTGCATCCTGATGAACTGAGTGGCCAGTATCGGGGACCCTGACCTGTCTCATCAGCGGCTGCCGCCGTTGCGCCTCGGCCACGTCAGCATCACTGACCACGCCACCACTCATCGGGTCGGCCTGAAGCAGCAGCACCGGGCAGGTCACCCGCTCGATCAGCGAAAGGTAGCGCTCGAACGCCGCGTCATCGCTCATTGCGATCATGCCCTGCAAGGCCGCTTCCGAGGTGGCACGCAACCAGTCGGTCTGGCGACGCCAATCCTGCTCCGTGCCGGAGAACGCGTAGAGTTCACTGATGAGCTGGTACGTCTCATCAGGCTCTCCCTGACGGGCTTCAAGCAGGATTTCGAGCAACTGACGACCCTGTTCACCCTGTCGCAGTGGGGGGTCGATCATCACCAGATGACTCACTCGATCTGCGTGGTCGGCGGCAGCAACCAGACCGATCAACGCCCCGAGTGAATGCCCGGCGACGATTGCCTGGGTGATACCGAGCGTATCGAGCATTCCCACAACGTCGGCGGCGTAATCAGCCAGTTCATATCCGGAATCCGGGTGGTCACTTCGGGCATGACCCCGGAGATCCGGCGCTATTACGCTAAAGGTGTCACCCAGTTGATCGATCAGCGGACTCCAGACTTCCCACCGGTCGTAGAGACCATGGAGCAGCACCAGGGTGGGTGAATCTGACTGCTCCACCATCGCGACGTAGAGATCGATGGATCCGGTCGAGACCGTTCGTTCCTTTAGCTGACCTGCTGACACCGGCTGACGGCTCCCTTCGACGGCTCGACCCTGGATCAGGCGTGCTTCTGAAGGAACGCGATAGCCGCACGGGCGAAGTCGTCTGGCGCGTCCTTGTGAATGTTGTGCCCGACTCCCGGAAACGTCTGGAATTCGCCTTTCGACAATCCCTGAACGATCTCCTGCGCCAGATGATCTGGCAGAACACCACCGGTATCGGGGTCCGACTGCATCAACAAGGCTGGGCACTGGATCCGGCTCATCGCGCCGACGATGTCCGGCGCATTGCCGGTCTCGGCCCACTCGAGAATGATTTCGAACGGTCCGTCCGCTGTGTTCCTGAGTCGCCGCGTCTGATCCCGCCAGCGAGCCTCGCCGAGATTCGGGCCCATCTCCTTGAAGAACTGATAGGTCTCCTCTTCAGTGAGTCGTTTAGCATCGAGCATCGGCGTCATGCGACCGCCGGACTTTGGATCGAACCGGCCGGGAGGATCCTCCAGCACGACCGCCTTCACCAGGTCCGGATAGTCGGCCGCCAGGAACCCGGTCGTCACGGCGCCGAGCGAATGACCGACCACCGCAACAGGGCCAACATCCAGCGCACGAATAACCGCCGCCATGTCAGCCGCGTAGTCGGTTGACTCATAGCCACGCTGGGGCTTGTCCGACTTTCCATGGCCCCGGAGATCGACGGCGATCACCCGGTAATGTTCCAGAAATGCGTCATAGACGAGATTCCAGCTTGCCCACTCATCGTAGATTCCATGGATCATGAAGACAGGGGGCTTCGATGGGTCACCCATCTGACAGACATTGATCTCGACACCGGCGCCGGGGACTCGCTGCTCCTGCGGTTCGCGTGCGCTCATTTCGGGTGGTCCTCTCCGTGATTCCATTCGGCCAGTGGACGACTATGCCACTCCCAATCTGGCCCGATGGATTCATATCCTTCGAGATAACCTCGTCCAGTCGCCCATCGCATAATCTGCCACGGGTTCCCCTCCTGCGGCGCCCACGGGAACAGGCGGTCGAGGATTCGTCGACACAACTCCGGCTCGACGTTGAATTCGATGCGGAATGCCCAGCAGATGTCATCGGTGTGAATGAGGATCTCGGTACAACCCATCGCCGCGAAGCCACTCCAGTCAGCCGGGCCGCTCGGATGATAGCCACGGGCGTCGTCAGGTGCAGCGGCACAGACATCAGCCAGCACTGCCGAGGCAACCTCCACCTGCTGCAAGAGCTCATTGATAGACTGCTCCGCGTTCGCCTTGCGCAGCACTTCTACCTGCTCGACACGGCGAACTGCCAGATCACCGGCATAGGCAGTTACCGCGCCGACAATGTGGTCGAGTGTGAAGCGGCAGCTCCAGTCGAGGCCAGCAGCGTTCCGTTGCCAGTTCATATCCCGTGCCGGAGACAGCGTTTCAATACAGATCTGTCCTGCGCGTCGGACATCGTCCGGGAGAATAATGTGCTGGCTCATCGGCTCGTCCTTTCGGTGACGCGATCAGCTGCGGGTCGGGTTCGAGCCATCCCAGTCGTCCAGCGGTTCGCAATGCCAGAACCAGCCCGATTCCAGTTTGCCGTGATCAGGGAGATCCGTTCGACCGGCCGCCCAGCGGAGGATCTGCCAGGCATCGCCCTCAGCCGGGGCCCAGGGGAACAATCGATCCAGCACCCGGCGACAGAGAACCGGATCGGGATGAAAGTCGACATCGAACGACCGGGAGATATCGTCCGTATGAATCAGGATCTCAGTGCAACCCATTCCAATGAATCCGCTCCAGTCGGCCATTCCGGCCGAGTGGAAACCACGTGCATCATCTGGAGCAGCTCGGCACACTTCTGCCAGAACCGCACCGCCGCTCTCGATCGCCGTAAGCAGCTCACTGATCGTCTGATCGTTGTTTACGTCACGGAAACGCGGTCGGCGAGCAGGAGCCCGTGTGGCCAGGTGAGTGAAATAGTTCGAGAGCGCATTGACCGTATGATCCAGTGTGAAACGGCTCGACCACTCCAGATTAGCAGCCGGGATTGCCCAGTCTTTCTCAGCGATCGGCGTCAGGGTCGTCACCATTTCCGCAGCCGCAATCTTGACGTCTTCAGGGGACACGATATGGGTTGCCATAGTCAGGTGAGTCCGTTTCTTTCAACTCCAGGTCGCACGCAATACACGCAGCCAGTTCTGGTGCGTCACGCGGTCCAGCGATGAACCATCATAGCCCCGCTGCCTCATCTCAGCAATGAGAGGCGGAAAGGCCGCCGCATCCGCCAGCGATACCGGCATAACCGCGCCGTCGAAATCCGAGCCGAACGCCACGTGCTCGATCCCGATCCGATCCGCCACATAGTCAAGGTGATCAATCAATACCGATAGCGGCGTTTCTGGATTCAGATCTCCATCCGGACGCAACATGCTGACATCGAAGGCGATACCGATCAATCCACCGGAGTCGCCGATTGCGTCGATCTGCCAGTCGGTCAGGTTCCGACTGACCGGACAGATCTGATGGACTGATGAATGGGTCGCAACCAGTGGGGCATCGGTCAGACGGGCAACATCTCTGAAGCCGGCCAGGTTCAGATGAGACAAATCGAGCATGATGCCGAGT
>REEK01000112.1 GCA_007695115.1 Sphaerobacteraceae bacterium | reverse complement strand
GACGGCGTCGATGATCGCTCGGGTTGATACGCGCTCATGGATATGCAGTGGCATCGTCTCGACATCAATCCCGGCAGCATCTGCCACCTCGATCGATTCCAGCCCTGGTTTCCCGGCCCAGACGAGCTGCGGCGAGAGGTGCGGATCATACGGGTACGTCTTCACCTGCGGCTCTGAGACCTGCTTCTCGTAGCTCGCCAGCCCGACCGGAGGATTGTTCAATCGCTGATCGTCGTATCGATAGTCCTCAACCCGTGTCTGCTGTTTTCGTTTGCCCTTACCCCGTGCCATCGCTGTTCCCCAGCCTTCGTATGAGATCTTCTTGTTGCGAAAGAAGCGAATATCCTGAATCGTATAGATGGTGACAGGCTGTATCGTAGCATGCAGCAGTTCTGGTAGCACACACTCTCGCTCGCGGTTCAGCTTGACATTCATGCCTCCCCACAGGTATATTGCCTTCTAATAGCTGAACGGCGTTGATCGGAACGAGTACGCATTCAGGCGAGACCCAGAGAGCCGGCGGTTGGTGAAAGCCCGGTGTCAGCGCGAATGCCGAATGGATCCGGGAGCTGTGCCCCGAACGCGAAAGCTAGTAGGCGGCAACGGAGACTCCACCGTTATCTGGGAGCTGGGTATCGGACATTGCGCTACTTCACGGTAGTGCGGGCCGAGAGGGGCGTTGGCCCCTACATCGGTCTTGAATCACTGATTCTGTCCCGTACTCGGAGAGCGGGGTAGCTGTGCGAACAGCGCCCAACGAGGGTGGTACCGCGGAAGCTGATTCTTCAGCCTCCGTCCCTTTCCGGGACGGGGGTTTTTTGTTGCCTTTCGTCCCTCGGTAAACGCAACATTCGGTACAGTCGCAGTCGGAGGAATACGATGGTAGAGAGCAAGAGCAGGCCTGGATATCTGGCGGCCACGATGCCCGAACGGTATTCACCAAGTCTCGATGAGGTTCGATCGCTATCCAGCCAGGGCAATGTGATCCCGGTGTATCGGGAGATTCTGGCCGATCTGGAGACGCCGGTCTCGGCCTATCTGAAGGTGGCCCAGGGGCCGTATTCGTTTCTGCTGGAGAGCATCGAAGGTGGCGAGCGGCTGGCACGCTACTCCTTCATCGCCACTGATCCATTCGCCCGTGTGACGCTCAAAGATGGCGTTGCTGACGCGGTGATTCATGGCGAATCCCGCCAGATCGAGTTCGACGATCCGCTGGTGGCGCTCCGGGATCTTCTCGGGCCCTATCAGACGGTGGATCACCCGAAACTGCCGCGCTTTCTCGGCGGAGCGGTCGGCTATCTGAGCTATGAATCCGTGCGCTACTTCGAAAAGCTCCCGGTGGCGCCAAACGATCCACACGGCTTCCCGGATGGATTCTTCCAGTTCGTCGATTCGATGCTGGTCTTCGATCACGTCGATCGAACGATCAAGGTCGTCAGCCACGTACACGTCTCCAACGATGTTCCACTGGAGGAATCGTATCGTCAGGCAACCGAGCGCATCGATCAACTGATCGAACGGCTGCACACCGAGCCAGAGGTGCCGGTGAGCCATCGTCCGGTCCACGATGGCACGGTCGACGATCGTATGCGGGTGAACATGACCCGGCAGCAATACGATCAGATGGTCGAGCGCGCCAAGGAGTACATCTACAACGGCGACATCATTCAGGTGGTGCTTTCCCAGCGGGTCGAAGTCGATACTGGTGCCCATCCTTTCAACATCTACCGGGCACTGCGCCGGGTGAACCCGTCCCCGTACATGTTCTATCTGAATATGGACGACGTGCAGATCGTCGGCGCTTCGCCGGAGCTGCTGGTTCGCCTCGAAGGCGACACACTGACCAATCATCCGATTGCCGGAACCCGCCATCGGGGAGCCGACGACGCCGAGGACGATCGCCTGGCTGAGGATCTGGCCGGTGACGAGAAAGAACGTGCCGAGCACATCATGCTGGTCGATCTGGGCCGAAACGATATCGGCCGGGTAGCGGCTCCGGGTACGGTGAACGTGCCGAAGCTGATGGAGATCGAGCGATACAGTCACGTGATGCATCTGGTGAGCAACGTTCAGGGGAAAATCGCCGAGGGCAAGACCGGGCTGGATGCTCTGCGCTCCTGTTTCCCGGCAGGTACCGTGAGCGGCGCACCGAAGATCCGGGCGATGGAGATCATCGCCGAGCTGGAGCCAGACCGTCGCGGTCCATACTCCGGGTGTGTCGGCTATGTCGATTTCAGCGGAAATCTGGATACCGCCATCACGCTGCGCACGATGATCGTCAAGGATGGAACCGCGTTGCTTCAGGCTGGTGGCGGCATCGTGGCGGACAGTACGCCAGAGTTCGAGTTCAATGAATGTTTCCACAAGATGCGGGCGTTGATGCGATCGATCGAGTTCGGTGAACAGATCGAGCGAATTGCCCGGGAGGAGCGCGAATCATGATTCTGCTAATCGACAACTACGATTCGTTTACCTACAACCTCTATCAATACCTCTGCGAACTCGGTGCAGACGTGGTGGTGCGTCGCAACGACGAGGTCACCGTTGAGGAAGCCCGGGCACTCGGTGCCGAGCGCATCGTGATCTCACCCGGCCCATGCACCCCGAACGAGGCGGGGATCTCCGTCAACCTGATTCGGGAGATGGCCGGCGAGGTTCCGATTCTCGGGGTCTGCCTGGGGCATCAGTCGCTAGGGGCTGCGTTCGGTGCCGAAGTCATCAACGCGCCCGAGTTGATGCACGGTAAAACGTCGATGATTCATCTCGACAACAAGGGCGTCTTCGCCGGGCTGCCGAACCCGTTCATCGCCACCCGTTATCACTCGCTGATCCTGCGTGAGGAATCCCTTCCTCCCGAACTGCAGATCTCGGCTCGTGCCGATGACGGCGTGGTGATGGGGCTGCGACATCGCGATTACGACATCGAGGGTGTGCAGTTTCATCCGGAGTCGATCCTGACCACCGCCGGCAAGGATCTTCTGGCCAACTTCATCGGTCAGCGGGCACTCGTCAGCGCCGTCCGGGGCTACTAGGCAACAGGCACGAACCGTACACCCGAGAAGGGCGAACGCGATCATGATAAAGGAAGCAATTCGCCGGGTAGTTGCTGGCGAGTATCTCTATAGAGAAGAAGCCGCCGAGGCAATGGATGTCATCATGCGCGGCGAAGCCGAGGACCCCCAGATCGCTGCTCTGGTCACCGCGCTTGCGATGCGCGGCGAGACGGAGGATGAAATCGCCGGCTTTGCCGAGTCGATGCGAAAACACGCTCGCAGGGTCAATCTGCCCTTCGGAGAGATCGTCGTCGATGTTGTAGGCACAGGGGGTGGCGGACCATCGACGTTCAATATCTCGACGGCGACGGCGTTCGTCGTGGCTGGTACCGGAGTCAAGGTTGCCAAGCACGGGAACCGGGCGATCACTAGCAAATGCGGTGCGGCTGATGTACTCGAAGGCCTCGGCGTCCAGATCGATCTGGAACCGGAAGCCGTGGAAGATTGCATCAACACCGTCGGAATCGGGTTCATGATGGCCCCCGTCTTCCATCCAGCGATGCGCTTTGCCGGTCCAACCCGGCGGGCGATCGGTATCCGCACCATCTTCAACGTCCTGGGTCCACTGACGAACCCGGCCGGCGTCCGGTATCAGGTGCTGGGCGTCTCCGATCGGGATATCGCCCGAAAGCTGGCCAAGGTCAGTGAGCTGCTTGGTGCCGAGCACGTTCTGGTGGTTCATGCCGAAGATGGCCTCGACGAGTTCAGCATCTCGTCACCAACTCACGTCCACGAGGTTCGTCGGAAGGGTGGACCGGGACTGGAGAACTATCGGCTTCAACCAGAAGATGTCGGGCTGCAATCGGAATCACTGAACAGTATTCTGGGTGGCGACGTCGCGATGAATGTGGAAATCATCCGCGGGGTGCTCGACGGCAAGCCGGGTGGTCCGCGCTCGGTGACCCTGCTCAATGCGGGGGCTGCGATCTATGCTGCCGACAAGGCCGGGTCGATCAGTGAAGGAATCCGCATGGCTGCGGAGTCGATCGACTCTGGAGCTGCCCGGGAACGCCTGGCAGCGCTGGCGGACCATTCGACTCGATTGGTGGCCCCGGCATGACCTCGACATCCAGAACTGGGACCATCCTCGACAAGATCGTGGAGCGAACCGCAGTCGATCTGAAGGAGCGAGTGGCCGACGTCTCGCTGGATACGCTGGAGCAACGTATCTCCCGGCTTGGCGATGCGGTCGCTTTCGAATCGCTGCTCCGTCAGAGCAATCCAGGCGTTATCGCCGAATTCAAACGGGCGTCACCGTCTAAAGGGCTGATCGCCGGGGATCTCGATCCGGTCGACGTGACAAGAGACTACTTCACCGGTGGCGCCGCGGCGGCATCGGTGCTCACCGATACTCCCTTCTTTCAGGGAACCCTGGGCGATATGGAGCGCGTGGCCGAGATCGCCCATCAGTTCGACACACCGCGGGCAGTACTCCGCAAGGACTTCATGATCGATCCGTATCAGATCGCTGAAGCACGGGCAGCTGGTGCCGATGTGATTCTTCTGATCGTGGCTGTGTTGAAGGGCAAGGCGCTCCGAGACATGCTCCAGTCTGCCAGAGACTACGGTCTGGAAGCGCTGGTCGAAGTTCACGACGACGCTGAACTTCATGAAGCCCTGGAGGCCGATGCCCGGGTTATCGGGATCAACAATCGGGATCTCCGGACCTTCGATGTCGATCTGGCGACCACCGAACATCTTGCCCCGCAGATTCCGGCTGATCGGACAATCGTAGCCGAGAGCGGGATCTTCACGCGGGCGGATGTCGAACGCCTGCAGCGGGCAGGTGCCAACGCCATCCTGGTTGGTGAATCGCTGATGCGGTCCGCCGATCGGCAGCAATCGGTGCGCGATCTCATGGGGGTTGCATGACCCTGGCAAAGATCTGCGGCATTCGAGATCTGAACGCAGCGCAGACGGCGGCAGAGCATGGTGCCAGCCTGATCGGGTTCGTGTTCGTGCCAGTTCGCCGGGAAGTCAACCGGGAAACCGCGCGTCAGATCATCGCGCAGATTCGCGCTACCCATTCCAGACCACCGGCGGCAGTCGGTCTGTTTGTCAATGAGTCCGCCGGGACCATCAATGAGACCATTCATCATGTCGGACTCGATCTGGTTCAGCTTCACGGAGACGAACCGCCCGAGCTGGCCGAACAGATCGACGTTCCGGTAATCAAGGCGCTGAGGATTGAATCAGGGGCAGATCGAGACACGATTAGATCGACCGTGCAGCGATACCTGGAGACCTGTCCCGCGATACACCTCGACAGTCACGTTCCGGGGCAATGGGGCGGAACTGGAGTGGTTGGCGACTGGGAGCTGGCAGCTGAGCTGGCAAGCCAGTACCCGGTGATCCTTGCCGGTGGGCTCGATCCGGAGAACATCCCGGAAGCGATTCAGAAAGTAAGGCCGCCAGTTGTCGACGTCTCCAGTGGGGTCGAGACCGAGGGTGAAAAGGATGCGGAAAAGATCGTCAGATTCCTTTCGCGCGCAACCAGCTCAACTTCGGACACGCCAGAATCAGATCCGGGCCGATCACTGATCGCGCTGATCGATTCGATCCGGGATCGACATTCATCGAACGTTCCGGTCGAACGACGCGTAGTTAATTGAGGAGAACCATTCATGACCAGCACAATTCCACCGTTCGACATCACGAATCTTCCGGACGATCGGGGCCGCTTCGGCGAGTTCGGCGGCAGCTATGCACCGGTGACGCTGATTCCGGCAGTCGAAGAGCTTCGCACTGCTTATAACGACATCCGTGAGGATCCCGATTTCCACATCGAGCTGGAGTCGCTGCTCAAGAACTATGTCGGCCGGCCAACTCCGCTCTATTTCGCCGCGGGACTGTCCGAAGCAATCGGTGGCCCGAAGATCTATCTGAAGCGGGAAGATCTGGTTCATACCGGCGCTCACAAGATCAACAACGCGGTCGGGCAGGGGCTTCTGGCCAGGAAGATGGGCAAGCCACGTATCATCGCAGAAACCGGCGCCGGACAACACGGCGTGGCCACGGCGACGGTCTGCGCCAAAATGGGTCTCGAGTGCGTCATCTACATGGGCGAGCTGGATGTCGAACGCCAGGCGCTCAATGTCGCCCGAATGCGACTGCTCGGTGCCGAGGTGCGCTCGGTGACCTCGGGCAGCCGGACGCTCAAGGATGCGATGAACGAAGCGATTCGTGACTGGGTAACCAACGTCGACAACTCCTACTATCTCATCGGATCTGTGGCCGGGATGCACCCGTACCCGATGATGGTGCGGGACTTCCAGTCAGTGATCGGCCGGGAAACCCGGGACCAGATCCGGGAGGTCGAAGGCCGGTTGCCTGATTCGATCGTTGCCTGTGTTGGTGGTGGTTCGAACGCGATGGGGATCTTCCATCCGTTCCTCGAACACACCGAAGTCGAGCTCCACGGGGCGGAAGCCGCGGGAGATGGCGTGGGGACGGCCCGCCATGCCGCAACATTGTCTGCCGGGGTGATCGGGGTACTGCATGGATCGCGATCTTACGTCCTTCAGGATGCCGACGGTCAAATCAGCGAGGCACACAGTATCTCAGCTGGACTGGATTACCCGGGCGTCGGGCCGGAACACAGCTACCTGCGGGATGCCGGGCGGGCGACCTATCATCCGGTGACCGATGCCGAGGCGCTGGAAGGGTTCAAACTCCTCTGCAAGACAGAGGGCATCATCCCGGCGCTGGAGCCAGCCCACGCGATCCATCTGGCCGGAACGCTCGCCAGAGAAATGACGTCCGATCAGATCATGATCATCAATCTGTCTGGACGAGGCGACAAGGATATGCACACCGTTACCGAAGCACTGGGGGTGATGAGTTGACCACTGCAACGACGCCAAGTCGCATAAGCCAGGCGTTTGCCGATCTGGCTGCCAGAGGCGAAAAAGCGCTGATGCCCTACGTTACGGTGGGCCATCCATTGAAGGAATCAACGCTGGAGATCGTTCCGGCGCTGGTTGAGGGTGGCGCCACGATGATCGAGCTGGGTATCCCGTTCTCCGATCCGCTGGCTGATGGTCCGACGATCCAACGGTCAGGGTATCAGGCGCTCCAGAACGGCGTGACGATGGAGTTCTGCATGGAGACGGCCCGGCAGCTGCGCCAGCAAGGCGTTGAAGTGCCGCTGATTCTCATGGGATACTACAACCCTGTGCTGCGATACGGTCTGGAGCGATTCGTGGCAGACAGCGCGGAGTCCGGTATCGATGGCTTCATCATCCCGGATCTGCCACCGGACGAGAGTGCCGAGCTTGCTGAACTGAGCCAGGCTTACCAGCGGGATCTGATCTTCATGGTTGCCCCGACGAGCCGGGATCAGCACATTGCGTCACTCAGTGGACGAGCCAGTGGATTCATCTATTGCGTCTCGGTTACCGGAGTGACAGGTGCGCGGGACGATGTCTCGGCAGACCTGGCCGGGTTCCTGTCCCGGGTGCGATCTGCGCTGGATCTGCCGCTGGCTGTCGGGTTCGGGATATCGACGCCAGAGCACGTGCAGGAAGTCGGACGCGACGCCGATGGAGTCATCGTCGGGAGTGCTTTGATCAGCCGACTGGATGAAGCCGATCCGGCAGAGGCACCGACGGTAGCTCGCGAGTTTATGCGATATCTCCGTGGCAACGCTTAGGATCGGGACGTTTCGAGCACGTTCTATTGTCAATCGTGGTTGAATTGGCGCCAGTGGACGACGTGGCAGGCGCGAAGGGAGACAGGCGCGGGAATGCGTGAGTGCCGGGCAATTCGAGGAGCGACGACTGCCGAGCAGAATACCGCGGAAGATATTCTAGAAGCGACGCGAGAACTGCTGGCCGCCATCATTGAAGCCAACGATGTCCAGGTCGAGGATGTCGTCAGCGTTATCTTTACGACAACGCCGGATCTCACTGCGACGTTCCCGGCCGTTGCTGCGCGCGAATACGGCTGGAGCAATGTTCCGCTGATTTGCAGTCACGAAATGAATGTACCGGGTGCGCTCGACCATGTTGTGCGGATGCTGATCCACATCAACACGGAGAAGAGCGCGGCGGAGATTCGCCATGTCTACCTGCGTCGAGCAGTTGAGTTGCGTCCGGAATGGGCATACGAGCTCAAGGACGCCTGACGTAATACGGGGGATGAATCGGCACGAACGGGTCTGTTGGTGGACAGATGGGTGCCGAAGAAGTTTGTGGTGGTAGTCAGGTCAGCCGAGGAGAGTAATTTATGATCATCGTGATGAACGCAAAAGCAACCGACGACGAGGTCAAGGCAGTAGAGCAACGGATCGTAGAGTTTGGATTCCGTTCCCGACCAAGCCTGGGAGAAGACCGATTTGTCATCTCCGTGCTCGGTTCACCGATCCCGGACGCCCTGGAAGAAGCACTTCATCGCCTTAGTGGAGTGCAGGAGGTTGTCCGGATCAGCAAGAAGTACAAGCTGGTCAGCCGTGAATTCCAGCCGGAAGATTCGGTGGTTAACGTCAGTGGCGTGAAGATCGGCGGCCCTGAGGTAGTGGTCATGGCCGGTCCATGCTCGGTCGAGACCGAGCAGCAGACCATCGAGACGGCCCATGCGGTCAAGGCTGCCGGTGCAACGATGCTTCGCGGTGGCGCATTCAAGCCGCGAACGTCCCCGTATGACTTCCGTGGCCTTGGCGAAGAAGGTCTGAAGATTCTGGCGAAGGCGCGCGAAGAGACGGGCCTGCCAGTCGTCACCGAGGTGATGACCACCTCTGATGTCGACCTTGTGGCCGAGTACGCCGACATGCTGCAGATCGGTACCCGAAACGCTCAGAACTATCTCTTGCTCGAAGCCGTCGGCAAGAGCGGCAAACCAGTGCTGCTCAAGCGCGGCATGTCCGCTGAGATGGAAGAGTGGCTGCTGGCAGCCGAGTACATCATGGCGCAGGACAACCCGAACGTTGTTCTCTGTGAGCGTGGTATCCGCACGTTCGAGAAGATCACCCGCAACACGCTGGATCTCAGCGCGGTGCCGGTTATCAAGCGTTTGAGTCACCTGCCGATCGTGATCGATCCGAGCCAGGGAACCGGCAAGTGGTATCTGGTGCCGTCGATGATGCGTGGTGCCGTTGCCGCAGGCGCCGATGGCCTGATCGTGGAAGTGCATCCGAACCCGGACCATGCGATGTCCGACGGTGGGCAGTCGCTGACATTCGAGAACTTCGAAGAAGCGATGGTCAGCTCATCGGCAATCGCCGCTGCCATCGGCCGCACGATTCCGCGGGGATCGGCAGCCACTGTTTCGGCTGACGACTAGGCGCAGTTCAGTCAGTTCATTGTCATGGGAGGGCCGTGTGCCCTCCCGCATTTGTGCGCTCAGGAAACGAGTCTCATGCAGGGAATCACGTTCGATGCAGATGGTCTGGTACCAGCAATAGCTCAGGATGCCCGAACCGGTCAGGTCCGGATGCTCGGCTACATGAACGCCGAAGCGGTCCAGGCGACGATCGATACCGGAGCGCTTCACTTCTACTCCCGGAGTCGTCAGAAACTCTGGAAGAAGGGCGAAACCTCCGGCAACATTCATCATGTGGTCGATGTTCGTCATGATTGTGACGGGGACACACTGCTGATTCAGGTGGTTCCGGATGGCCCGACCTGTCATACCGGATCCGACACCTGTTTCGATGACGGGTTGATTCATCAGTCGGCCGACAGCAACGGCGCCTATGTGGATGTCGTGCAGTCGCTGGCAGGCGTCATTGCCCAGCGACATCAGGAGATGCCGGAAGGTTCCTACACCAGCTATCTGTTCCGGGAAGGTATCGACAAGATCGACAAGAAGATCGGCGAGGAGTCGGCCGAGGTGATCATCGCCTCGAAGAACGACGATGATCGCGCGGTGGCGATGGAATCAGCCGATCTGATCTATCACCTGCTGGTGATGCTCGAAGCCCGGAACGTTCCAGTCGACGATGTACTGGATGAGCTCCGGACTCGTCGCGCCGCTCAGTCCTCGCCAGAGTAGCGCAGCGGCCGGATGATCATGGTGCCGGCTTCAGGGTCGATCGTGGGAACCACCGCCTCGAGTGCCGGAATCAGCGTTTCGGCGCCTTCATCATCAGTGATGACATAGACATCGTTGGCACCGGTCTCGATGATATCGGTGACCGTGCCGACCTGTTCGCCCTCTTCGGTGAGTGCCGTCAGTCCGATGATTTCGAAATGGTAGAACTCGCCTTCTTCGAGCGGGGCGGCATCTTCCAGATCGATCCGGACAAGCTCGTCACGAAGCTCATCGACCATCTCGCGCGACGTAATACCCTCTACCCGCATAATGGCCAGGTTGTCTTTCAAACGGGATCGAGAGACCGCGCGTGGCTCTGATGCGTCGCCGATGTAGATCTTCTCCAGCTGGAGGATGTTGTCCGGGAAGTGGCTGTAGATATACATGCGGAGCTCGCCACGCACGCCGTGCGGCGACGTGATTCGTCCGATGACCAGACGTTGGGGAGATTCCTGGCTCACAGCGTCCTGCTCTTCGTTCTCTGGCTCGTGTTCTGGTTCGTAGTCAGGTCTCACGTCAGTCATCAATGTCCAGCGATGCTCGCATTCCGCGACGGGATGCGGCGGTATTGAGAAGGGTTCGCATCGAACGAGCGATCCGGCCCTGACGGCCGATAACCTTGCCCATTTCGTCTTCGGGAACCGAGAGATGGATGATGACCATCTGGCCCCGGTTGGATGATTCAACCTTCACGGCTTCCGGGTCATCGACCAGGTTGCAGGCCATGTATTCGACGAGACGTTCCAGTTCTTCCACGCGTGGCTCCCCCCGCTTACGGGTGTTGTGTTTTCACGTTGAGAACAACAGAATTCCAGATACAGTCAAACTGGCTACCGGACCCGGCAGCCAGTTCAGGGACATAACATGAGCGTGATTCGCGAAGCCAGTTGTTAGCTCTGTGCTTCTTCTTCGGTGGCTTCGTCGTCCGCTGTTTCAGCCTCGGCCTCAGCCTCGATGGCCTCGTCGGCAGGGGCTTCTTCCTTGGCTGCCTGCTTGGTCGCCGCAGCTGGCGGGCCCTGGTAGCCTGGCAGGATTCCACTCTTGACGAGCAGAGCGCGGACAGTCCGAGTCGGCTGGGCGCCATTGCTCAGGAAGTGCCTGGCCCGCTCTTCATTGATCTTCAGTGTGTACGGGTCGGTCTTCGGGTCGTAGTGGCCGACGATCTCGATGAAACGGCCATCACGTGGGTTTTTGGATTCCGCAGCCACAATTCGGTAGCTCGGCTGCTTCTTGGCACCCATTCGGCGAAGTCGAAGCTTGATCACGCTCGGTTGCTCCCTCTCGTATCGGTCGTCGTTCTTCGTTAATCAATCAGTCACATGCACAATTGAACGACCCGCGGGTCACCCGCGGGACCGAATGACTATAGCACCTCAGCAGTGACCCGTCAAACCAGGCTCCCCCTGGCTGGCCAGTCTCCGGGAGTGATTTCTGAGCGACGAACCTTCCGCTACTCCAGTATCTCCAGCGCCGGAAGGGTGAGAAATTCGACGAATTCATCTCCGAGTACGAGGTCGTTGAGAATCCGTGCGGCGTCCCCATAACGTTCGGTCGATGAGCCGCCCAGTTTCTCGAGCTCTTCGGTGTGGAACTGCTGATACAACTCCCGGGTCATCACTGGGCCTTCATTGAGCTGGGCTTTGTTCCGGATCCACTGCCAGAGCTGCGCCCGCGCGATTTCGGCGGTTGCCGCATCTTCCATCAGGTTGTTGATCGCCGCGGCTCCTGTGCCGTTCAACCAGGCGTTGATGTATTGCAGGGCAACACTGATGTTCCCGCGAACGCCGGCTTCGGTGATCGTTCCGCCGGGCACGCCGATGTCGATGATCTGTTCCGCGGTGACATGAACGTCGTCTCGTTGACGGTCTTTCTGGTTCGGTTTGTCGCCGAGCACGGCGCCGAATGCCTCCATCGCGAGCGGGATCGACGCAGGGTGCGCTAGCCAGGTGCCGTCGAATCCGTCGCTTGCTTCGCGTTCCTTGTCACCGCGCACGGCCTTCATTGCTGTCTCGTTGATTGCCGGATCGCGACTTGGGATGAATGCGGCCATGCCACCCATCGCGTGAGCGCCGCGCCGGTGGCAGGTCTTGACCAGTAGCTCGGTGTAGGCGCGCATGAACGGGACAGTCATCGTAACCTGAGCCCGATCCGGCAGGACCGTGGTATCCCGGGTTTTGAACTTCTTGATGGCGCTGAAGATGTAGTCCCACCGGCCAGCGTTCAGGCCTGAGGCGTGTTCCCGCAGCTCGTAGAGGATCTCATCCATTTCCAGTGCGGCGGTTATCGTTTCGATCAACACCGTCGCCCGGATCGTGCCGACCCGGATGCCGAGCTCGTTTTGTGCGAATCGGAAGACATCGTTCCAGAGCCGGGCTTCGAAGTAGCTCTCCAGTTTCGGCAGGTAGAAGTAGGGTCCGCTGCCGCGATTGAGGAGTTCCCTGGCGTTGTGGAAGAAATACAGACCGAAATCGACGAGACTGCCGGACATCGGCTCGCCATCGACCAGGATGTGGCGCTCGGGGAGATGCCAGCCCCGGGGCCGGACGATCAAGGTCGCGATTTCGTCGTTCAGGCTATACAGCCGTCCATCCGGATTCTGGAGTTCGATGGTGCGGCGGATTGCCTCGAAGAGGTTGACTTGCCCGTCGATCAGATTCGCCCAGGTTGGTGAGGTGGCGTCTTCGAAATCGGCCATGAAGACGCGGGCACCGGAGTTGAGAGCGTTGATGATCATCTTCCGGTCAACCGGGCCGGTGATTTCGGCTCGACGGTCCTGCAGACCCGGAGGTGCCGGGGCAACGGTCCAGTCTCCGGCACGAACCTCGGCTGTCTCGACCGGAAATCCCGGGTTCTCCCCGAGATCGATTCCTCGTTGCCGATCGGCCCGGGCGCCGAGTAGCTGCTTGCGCCGCTCATTGAAATTTCGATGCAGTGAGCCGAGAAAGGCCTGTGCTGCCGGGGTGAGAATTTCGGCACGTTGGCCGCTGAGATCGCCGGAGACCTGAATTCCATGGTCTTCAGACATGTCGTGCTCCTTCCAGACTCTTCATCGTTGAAGAGGGAAACGGAATGTGGAAGCGATTCAGGATACAGGGAGACGACATCGATCGACAGTGATCGCCATCCGCCCTTGCACCCGGTTTCGCCGGATATCGCTTCACTGACTCGCTACGTGATCAGATGCTCGAAAGAATAGCAGAATGCCTGGAGTGGTGCGACATTAGCGGATCGGATTGTTGGCCGGAGTTCCCGGCGAGCGGGGATATTGGCTGGGTGACGCTTTGAACTTGCGAAGCTGAACGATCGAGGTATTGTCCAGTTCCAGCACGTCTGGCTCCCAGATGTCGAATAGATCACCACCGAGGATGTCCAGCGCCTTGCGGGCGTCGGAAACTTCGTCGCTGATTGAGCGCCCCTTCGTCAATAGTGCCAGCCCATCGATCCGCAGGAATGGCAGACAGAGCTCCACAAGAGCCGGCATCGATGCCACGGCCCGGGCGGTGACGATGTCGAATTGCTCCCGGAACTCGGCGTTGTGGGCGACTTCTTCGCTGCGGGCATGAATCGGGGCGATGTTCGTCAGGCGAAGTTCCTGCCCCACATGCTCGATGAAGTTGACTTTCTTGCGGGTCGCATCAACGAGGGTGACATGCAGCGCCGGGTTGGCGATTGCCAGCGGGAGGCCGGGGAATCCGGCCCCGGTTCCGAGATCGATCACGGTGCCGGCCTCTCGCCCGTTTCGCAGCATCTCAGCTTGAATCAGTGGCAGCAGCGCCAGTGAATCGGCCAGCAGCTTGATCTCGATCTCGAGTGGATCGCGAATCGCCGTCAGATTCGTGTGCTGGTTGTACTCGATGAGTAGTGAGCGAAACGCGTCGAGCTTGTCGATCGTCTCTTCGGGGAGCTCGAGCTCCATCTCCGCACAAATCCGAACCAGCGTATCGAGCTGCGACATGGGGTGTGTTCCGATCTCAGAAAACTGACCGCGTGAAGATCCACGCGGCCAGCTCAGCATCATGACATAGTTTTCTGCGGCGCCGATTGCCTACGAAGCTGGCACCGAGGCGGGTTCCAGCAGGGCGTGTGCTCGAGCCACCAGCGATTCGGCATCGAGGCCGGCATCCTGCCGAAGCTGCTGCTGTGGACCGTGATCGAAGATACGATCCGGAATGCCGATGCAGTCTGTGGGAACGTTCACATGCTCCCGGGAGAGGAGTTCGAGCACTGCTGACCCGAAACCGCCGTGCAGCATCGCTTCCTCGATCGTGATCAGATTGCCGGTCTTGCCAACACTGGCGAGAATCAACTCTTCATCCAGCGGCTTGACGAAACGGGCGTTGATCACGGTGGCGGAGATTCCCTGCTCGGCCAGCATCTCGGCAGCACGCTCTGCCGTCAGCACCATAGCGCCGATGGCCGCGATTGTCAGATCGGTACCTTCACGGATGATCTCACCCTTGCCAATCGGCAGCGTGTGGACTGGGCCCGCCATCGAGACGCCAGCACCGGAGCCCCGTGGGTAACGGAACGCGATCGGGCCGTCCTGGTACTCGACCGCGGTCTTCGTCATATGACGGAGTTCGTCCTCATCTTTCGGAGCCATCACCACCATATTCGGGAGGCACCGGAGGTAGGCAAAATCGAACAATCCGTGGTGGGTGCGACCGTCGTCACCGACGAGGCCGGCGCGATCGAGCGCAAACGCGACCGGCAGGTTCTGGATGCAGACGTCATGCACGATCTGATCATAGGCTCGCTGCAGGAATGTCGAATAGATAGCAGCCACTGGCTTGTAGCCCTGGGTTGCCAGTCCGGCCGCAAACGTCACCCCGTGTTGCTCGGCAATGCCGACATCGAAGAATCGATCCGGATGTGTTTTCTCGAAGTTGAGCAGACCCGTGCCGTCTGGCATGGCGGCGGTGATTGCGACGATCTTGTCGTCCTCGTTCGCCAGTTCGGTCAGCGCATCGCCAAACACGTCCTGGTACTTCGGTGGAGACGGCGGTGCTCCGGGAACCTTGATCGAGGCCGCATGGTGTTTGAACGGATCATCTTCGGCTGGCTGATAGCCTTTGCCTTTGGTGGTCACCGCATGAACGAATACAGGTCCCTCAATGTCTTTGACCTGCTCGAACGTTTCGATCAACTGGTGAACATCATGTCCGTCGATCGGGCCGATGTAGGTGAACCCGAGCTCTTCCCAGATCATCGTGTGGTAGACGACCTCTTTGAGACCGTCCTTCATGCGTTTGCCCATGTCGAGCAATCGATCACCCTGCGGCATCCGCTGCAGGAAGCGTTCGATCTCATGCTTTGCATAGGTATAGCGCTCGTCCGTCCGAACCCGCGAGAGGTAGGTTGGGAGCGCGCCCACATTCGGGGCAATAGACATCTCGTTGTCGTTGAGCACCACCAGCAGGGGGACCTTCAGGTTGCCGGCGTTGTTCAGCGCTTCGTAGGACATCCCACCGGTCAGCGCGCCATCACCGATGACGGCGATCGAGTGAAAGTCGTTGCCGCTCAGCTTCCCGGCCATCGCCATTCCGAGTGCAGCCGAAACTGACGTGCTGGCGTGTCCGGCACCAAACTGATCGTGCTCGCTCTCTTCACGCTGGAGAAAGCCACTCAGTCCCCTGTACTGCCGGATCGTGTCGAAGCGGTCGAGCCGACCGGTGAGCAGCTTGTGGGGATAGGCCTGGTGGCCAACATCCCAGATGATCTTGTCGTGCGGGGAATCGAACACATAGTGGAGTGCAAGGGTGAGCTCTACTGAGCCAAGGTTGGATGCAAAGTGTCCGCCAGTCTGGCCGGCTACGACATCCATGATGCGCTGGCGGATCTCGGCTGCCAGATCATCGAGTTGCTGATCAGAGAGCTGTTTGATCTGCGCCGGCTGTTTGATGTCATCCAAATGCATACATGGTCCTCCAGGCGGGAGAAATGGAAATGCCCTGATGGTTCGTTAGAGACGGGCTAGCGAATCGTATCAGCGCCTTTTCGGGGCGTCAATCGACCCGAGTTCAGCACTAATCATAACCTGCACGGCAAAGACGATGTGGTCCTCGATTATCGTCTTTGCCGCAATAGAGCAAGAATACGACCATCGATACCCAGTCGCGCGGGATGTGAGAAGCGAGTAGTCTGGAAAGTCTTCAGTACCCCGGCACGCTTTCTGCGTTATGACGGTAGCGCGAAACAGGCGCAGCGAACTGTTTAAGCAGAGAGAGTTTCGATCCACGAACGACCCACCGGTAAGGGCCTGTCCAGTTATGGAACGCAGTACAGAGAAGAAACACATACTCGTTCTGGAGGATGACTCGTCCATATCCGAGATTCTGGCCTGGATTCTGACAGACGCTGGTTACCGCGTGACATCAGTTACCACTGTTCGAGACGCTCGGCGAGAGTGTGAAGAAGCGCTTCCGGATGTCGTTATCGCGGACCTCCTACTGCCAGATGGCATGGGATCGGAGCTTGTTGAAGAGCTCGGTACCCGATGGGGTAAGAGCTCACCGCCGACCATTCTGATGTCGGCAGTACCTCAGGTTCATCGAAAAGCGGAGGCTTCAGGCGCCAGTATCTGTCTAACCAAGCCGTTCAATCTTTCAGAACTCATGGATGCCGTAGCTCACCTGAATAACTCGGGTTCTCCGGAGTTGCAACCCTACTAACTCCAACCATCCTGTTCACAGCGCTGATTGTTTCAATCGGCGCTGTACCTTTTTGCGCGGATTACGGACCTCTCCAGAGCACTTCCGCATGATCTTCCCGCATGAACATCACCGCGGCGCCGGGCGATCCGGTCTCCAACAGCGTCGGACTGCGTCGATGCACGATAAACGAGGCCATGTCCGGGTAGTCTAGTGGATTGATCGAGGAGAACAGCAGCCCCTGATACGTTCCGGAGCGATGTGGCCCCGGGGCTCGCCAGGCTACGTTGTACGTCCGGGATGGATACCCAGTGGCTACCGGTTCCCACTCATCGAATGCTTCATCAGGGACGAACAGCATATCTGGGAGGGCTTCAGACGGGGTGTCCTCCGGATTCTGGACGACGACCATATTCGGCATGTTCCGGAAGTACCAGGCGAACGGGTCTCGGAGATCCTCGTGAACCACGATCACCAGTCCGTGCCCGCCAACCGGATCACGGACGTCTTGCTGGAATCGGGTGATGTCTCGACTGTATGTCTTCACCATGTGGTCGATCTCGTGAATGGCGGTCGTGCTGCTGCCGGCAATGAGTATCTCGCCTGGACGGTCCTGACTGGTGTCCGCCAGCATCAGCGATGTCCGCATCCCGATGCCGGCGACGATCAGTGCAATCGCCAGCACTCCCACAGGTACCAGTTGCCAGCCTCCACCGCTGGAGAGACGGATCGCGATAAATGCCAGTGGGATAACGATCAGTATTCCTACGATCGCGGCATTGATGATCCATCCGAGCGTGTCGCCAGCCGGTCCCTCGGCCAGTAGTTCTCCGAACCGGAAGATCGCCACCAGGAGAGCCAGCCCGACTGCCGTCCAGATCGCGGGACGTCCCCGGGACCAGTCCGTGTCTCTGGCGCGTTCGACAAGCATTGCCAGGCCGAGGCCCGCAACGAGGATCAGTGGAAAGACGCCGATCGTATGACGCTCCGGTCCGCTGGATCCGCTCAGCACGCCGAGTGCGAACATCGGAATTGCCCAGGCTACGCAGCTGAAGTAGACCGCCGGATGCACGGCTGCTTTCGATGACCAGCCAGCCACGATCATCACCAGGCCCGAGATCGCCAGCAGTCCCACCAGCGGTTCATCGATGATCATGACGACGAGCGGGACCTCCCAGGTGCTGCCGGTGCCGGACAGATAGGTGGCTCCAAGCTGGCGCATACTCTCTGCGAAGAAGTCGAAGATGGCCAGCGGCCTCATTCCGAACCAGGTGATGATCGCGATCAGGGCAATCCCAAAACCGCCGGCTGCATAGGCGCCTTTCCCACCGAGTCGGGCGTCGCCAATCAGCAGCATAGCGGGCAGAATCGTGATCGGAAGGACCAGCCAGGCAAGCGGGCTGGCCGTCAGGCCGATGGCGACCGTCACGCCGAGTAACACCGCCCGGCCGGACGTCGGCTCGACGCTCGTGAGCGTCGTCAGAATCAGGGCAACCATAGCAGCGGCGATGAGAATCACGCCACTATCGAGACGCATTGCACTGAGCGTCATCACTGGTGAGACAGCCCAGACGATCCCGATACAGAGCGCCGGAATCTGGCCGAACCAGTGCCGCAGACCGATCAGGGCTCCGATCAGCACCGCACTACCGAGCAGCGGCACGAGGCGGACGACCTGATCACTATCGCCAAACATCATGAGCATCAGTGCGGTGAGTTGCACCAGTGCCGGATGAGCGTCCGCAACCGAAGACAGATCATTCCCCTGAACCAGTGCCCAGGCATCACTCGCGATTGCTGTCTCCCCCGCCGAGAGTGGCCAGGCGCTCAGTCCGATCAATCGAATACCGAACCCGAGAGTTAGCACGATCAGCCAGCCAACGGCCTCGAACGGCAAGCGCGTCAGATCGACGCTCCGTTCCAGCAGCGATTGCTCCGGAGCTGTCTGATGTTCAGATGCCTGGCGATCCTGATCCTGCATGGTTCTCCCGTCAGACTGAATCAGCGTATCGGATGCGCTCGAAATCCTGCCGGTAATCGTCGTGAACGTAGACTCGCATCGTGTAGGAACCGATCGGCGCGCTGAGCTCCCGATGGACGATCAATCGGAACAGGCTCGCCTGCTGTCCTGGATCGCGGAGAGAAGCAGCGCTGCGTCCGATGCTCCCGATCACATCGAAAATCGAGTATGGCGGAGGATCGTCGGTCTGGAGGTTCTGTCGCCACTCGGTGCGAACCTCGGGAGCAATCGCGAACCCGCGGTAGGTCTGATCTTCCGGAATCCACCATCTAAGCGGCATCTCGTACATGGTGTAGTTCTCGAGGCGTTCCGCCTCGCTCTCCCCAACCTCATTGATGGCCATGATGATCACCGGCGCGGTCGGAGCCTCGGCGAGTTGGTGAAAGAGTACCCGTTGATCGAAATCGCGGAAATACCAGTTGAGTGGCCACTGAGTCGCCCCACTGTAGTGGATAGTGAGATCCATGCCTCCGGTGTGCTTGTGAGAGAGCTGCTCCAGTTGTCCAACGGCCTCGTGGAGATCGGGTGATGTCTGAACGTAGATCAGCATGTCTCGAGGCACGTCGCCATCGCGGTAGCTGAGGTTCCAGCCTGCGTTGACCTGAAGCACCAGGAGCAGACAGCCAATCGCCGCACTCGCGATGGTCAGCCCGCTTCGGGATCCGTAGCGAATCACAGCGGCGACGATCAATCCGATGGCGACTATCGCCGGGATGAAGACGATCCACCAACCACCAGGGATGTCGTCCCGGATCGTCCGCTGGAGTTGCCCTTCGATCTCCACGAACGGGCCGCTCGAGGCCCAGTTGATTAGCAGGAAGCTCGAGGCAAACAGCAGAGCGATCGCCCCTCCCCATCGGAGCACGCGCCCGGCCAGCTCACGGCGCCATTCTCGACTGTGGGACTCGACCCACTCGCAAACCAGACCGATTCCTCCGCCGGTAACGATGAGCATCGGCAACAGAAAATGGACAATCAGCCACGGCATCTTTTCCCCGGCCCAGGAGAGGACGAGGAACATCACCAGTGCCCACCAGACGGCCAGCGCAAGGGTGATGAATCGCCGGTGCTGTTCGAGGTTTTCCTGTCGATGACGCCACGCCCAGACGGCCAGACCGGCGCTGACGCTGAGCGTGCCGAGGACGGCCAGGTACTCGTACTGCGGAGTCAGCACCAGATAGTAGAACCATGGCTGCTCTCCTCGCTGGACGTCGTGCTGGCCGAGCCAGTAGCCGATGGCTCCCAGCGTTCCGCTGCCCAATCCTCCGATATTGCTGAACATGCTGGTGTAGAGCAGCCCGAAGATCGAACCACCGATAATCGCGCCGATGCCCCAGGCTCGCCCGTCTCGCAACGCTGTTGCGAAGCGTCCGGCGGTTGAACCCGGATCTGCCAGTCCCAGGGTGCCGTCGATCCTGCTGGTACCTGATGGGCGTTGCCGTTCCAGCAACCAGGCGATTGCCACCAGCGCCAGCAACCCGATCGCGATAGCGCTGGCGATTACCGGATGAATCACCGAACGTGCGAGATAGTCGATGACCTGGCCAGTGTCGGGGTCTTCCCAGGGGATTTCGGGAACCGACTGGACCCCGGCCGCACTCAGGATCGCTCGAACGACGAGGAACAGGATCACCGATCCGGCGACGATACCCAGCGCAGCCGGGAGTACCCGCCAGGCGATCAATGCTCCAGTAAACGCCGCAAGCAGTGCCAGATTGACGAATGTGATCTCGTGCGTGGTCACTACGAAACCAACCGAGGCAACCGCCAGAATGATCCATCTCGACGCCGGTTTCTCCAGGTACCGGACCACGGCGATGAAGAGCAGCATGGCGCCGACGATCGCGAAGATGTCGTGCCGGATGAATCGCGAGTAGTAAAGCAGCGATGGAGACACGAGGATCAGAGACGAGGTCGCCATCGCCCCCCACATCCCCAGAAAGGCGCGCCCTCGCAAGAGCCAGGGGAGCATGACCAGCACGATCCCGAACACCGCGGCGGTCAATCGGGACGTGTAGTCGGAGTCTCCGAAGAGTAGATAGCTTAGTGCGTTGATGTGAAACAGAAACGGCCCGTGCATCATCGGATGGTGGACGTATCCGAGGCCCTCGGAGAAGACCCAGGAGTAGTACGTGTGCAGGCTCTCGTCGTGATGCAGTGCCCGGGAGCCCAGATCCCAGAGTCGACTCAGCGCGGCGAGCAGCAGAATCATCAGCCAGATCAGGTGGTTGAGCCTGACCGACCGTAGCGCCCGGGTGATTCTGGTTTCGTCCGGGATGCCAGCGCTGGAGCTGGATGTTTCCGCGGAAGCTTCAGGGTGGGCCGAAAATGTCACAGGTCCGGGTCCAGTAAACGTAAACTTGTCAAAGACGTTGTGTCGATGCTGATTCTTACACACCGTCCGATGACCGGCGATGATGAGACATCTCCGGAGATGGGGTCCGGACGTGACTCGACGGTGCTAACCAGAAAAGCGGGAACCAGTGCTGGAGCCAGAACAACGAAAACTACACATATTCACGGTTTCGGATGGTGGCGGAGCGACAGCCGAGGCGGTCGCGGATGCGGTAACAGTCCAGTTTCCTGGCGTGGAGTTCACCCTGGAGCGATTTCCCGGGGTGCGAACGCGTGAACAGGTGCTCAATGCGGTTCAGGAGGCGGAGCGCCATAACGGCATCGTCGTCCATACGATTGTGATGACGGAGATCCGTCGCCTGCTTTTACGGGAGTGCCGGCAACGAAATCTGGACCATGTGGACCTCATCGGACCGTTCATGGGTCAGGTCTCACAGAAGATCGAGATGCGTCCACTGCTTCAGCCGGGCGTCAGCCGTGGATTGAGCGACGAATACTTTCAGCGAATCGAGGCGATTCAGTACACGGTTCAACACGATGATGGTCAGGGACTGAACGCGCTGGACGAGGCCGATATCGTGCTGGTCGGCGTCTCCCGCGCATCGAAGACGCCGCTCAGTGTGTTTCTCTCCATGCGCGGATGGAAGGTCGCCAACGTGCCGATCGTTCTCGGTGTCGAGCCGCCACCGCAGCTCTACGAGGTAGATCAGCACAAGATCATCGGATTGACGATCTCGAGAGCAGAGCTCGAGTTGATCCGGAGAAACCGGGTGCAGATGCTCGGATCCGAGGGGGGCGAATATGCTGATTCAGAAAAAATCGCCGAGGAACTGGCATACTGTCGCAAAATAATTCGTCGAGGTTATCCTTGGCCAATTGTCGACATTACGGGAAAGTCGATCGAGGAATCGGCAAAAGAGGTAATCTCCTGGATCGAAAGCCAGAGGCTTTCATCCGGCTCACTACCCGGAAACTCGGACGAGACCTGAGCGAACCAGACTCGAAGGGCAACAATTCATGCAACTCAAATGGGTAGGAGCGATCATCGTCGGGCTCGTATTCGTGACCTCGATGGTGTGTATCGGCGGTGTGATTCTTCTGGGAGTTACGCAGTCAGATGGCCCGAGCGGTGATCACGTCGCCGTTGTGAAGGTTCACGGGTCGATCATGACTCGCGACCAGGGCGGCCTGTTTGCTGCCGATGGGGCCAGTGCCGAGCGACTGGTAGCTGAGCTTCGAGAGATTCGCGAAGATGGCTCGGCGCAAGCTGTGCTGCTCGATGTTGACTCCCCGGGAGGGACGGCGCTCGCATCAGAGCAGATCCATGCTGAGATCCTTCGGGTGCAGGATGCCGGTATTCCGGTGGTGGCGTATTTTGGCACATCGGCAACATCCGGCGCCTATTACGTCTCCGCGCCGGCTGAGGTCATCGTGGCGAATGCGGCCACTGTCACTGGAAGCATCGGCGTGATAGCGCAGGTACCCAACCTCGAGGAGCTGTACGAGAAGATCGGCATCGAGATGCAGGTCATTGCGGTTGGCGAATTCAAGGATATGATGCAGCCATCCCGATCACTGACCGAAGAAGAGCGCCAGATCATCGTGGATATCCAGATGGAAACCTACGACGCCTTCGTCGCAGTCATCGCCAATGGACGGGATATGACCGAGGACGAAGTTCGCGAGCTGGCGGATGGACGGGTTTACTCTGGTCTGCAGGCCCTGGACAATGGGCTTGTCGACGAAATTGGCGATTACAGCTATGCAGTGAGTGTTGCCGGTGAACTGGCAGGCCTGGGTGATGATCCCCCGCTGCGGGACTACTCGCCGAGTGCTCCTGGCTTCTGGGACATCTTCTTTGGTGTTACCGGGCGGGACATTCAGATCAATCTCCCGGGTTCGTTCGACCTGCCGATCGATCCTCGTGATGTGCATCTGGAGATTCGAACGGAAGCGCAATGAGCTACGAGCGTGAACAGTCGGTCGGCGACCAGGAAGAAGCGATTGCCGGCGAGACAAACGAAACTCAGGCCGATGATTCAGCGATAGCCCGATTTGCTACAGATCTGGCCAGGGTCCTGATGACTCCGTCAGCGGCTTTGCGGGATATCGGGCAGCGGGGTGCAGTTGCTCCGGCGCTGGCGTTAGTTATGCTGGTCGTCTTGCTGAATACGGCCGTTCAGGCAGCGATGCTGGTGCTGGAATTATCGCCGACGACTGCACCTGCGTTATTCGGGACGGGGGTTGCCCTCAGCCTGCAGTTGATGGGTCTCCTCGTGAATCTGATCCTGGCGCCTGTCTTGTGGGTCATTTCTGCGGCAATTCTGTGGGGGCTGGCAAAGCTGCTTGGAGGTGAGGGAACGTTCAAATCGGTTCTGGCCCCGATCGGATTTGCATACCTTCCACAGTTGCTCACCATTCCGCTGCTGGCCGGTTCCGAGTTGGCAGGGGTGGTGAGTGGCGGTCTTCAGTTGCTGACGCTACTGGTTACTATTCCGGTGGTGCTCGGAGCCCTGGTCTGGAGTCTGGTCCTGATGGTTATCGCTATTCGAGAAAACATGGCCCTGACCACGGGAAGGGCCACAGGAGTCCTGGGCCTGTTCTTCCTGGTGACCATGCTGATCGGCATCCTGATCGCGTGCATACTCATTCTCATGTCGCTGCTGATCTTCGGAGCACTGGCTGCCTGACCGAGTCAGGCAGCGATCACTCGTCGTCGTCTCCAGATGTCTCCAGTTTGCGCCACCATGCTGGCACGGCGAAATCATCCTTTTCGCCGTGGGCAAACCCTGCCCACTCAACTAATCCCGTCTCTCGCAGCAGGAGCGGGATGACCTGCCCGTGTATGACCGCCTTGGCCCGGAATTCCCCCGGCTCGACCCATCGCTCCACCGCGTGATCGTAGGCAGCCTTCGTCTCGGGATCGAGCTGCATCGCTTCAACGAACTCCACGGTCGTGAACTCTTCGACATTGATCCGTTCGACGATTGGGGCGACGTGCGGTTTCAGCATGATCGTGATCTCTTGCATTCGCGCTTCTGTGGGACTGGTCACCGTTAGCTCCTCTCTGGTTTCCTGACGAATTATACGAGCAGGGCTAGCGTGACTCGACGTCAATACGATGGTACTGATGGACTGGGACCTGAGCTTCTCGGCTCCCGGGTTAATTGGGATGTTTGGCGCAGTGTATCGGCCATACGATGGGCGTTATAGTAAGGGTGCTGGACGCGATGAGTGAGGGCACACCAGCGTCTCTCGAGCGAACCCCCAAACTGGAGCGGCAGGTTTATCATGTTTCGCGCATCTACAGGGCCACCCCGCACGATCCTGCGAAGGCTCACGCTGTCTGCGATGGTTCTGGTGCTTCTCGGCACTGTTCTCGTGGCGAGCACTCCGGCAAGCGATATTGGAACCTATGCGTTCGAGCAAGTCTGGTGGCGCACGGATCTTCCTGTTCGCGAAAATCAGGCCGACCGCACCTGGGTCTGGGGACCGGAACCGATCAGTCCGCTTCTCCTCGAACCGTATGACGAGGGTCATGCATCAGGAGTCGATGGGGCACGCTGGGTGCAGTATTTCGACAAGACGCGGGTTGAGATCACTCGTTCGGATGGCGACCGGGATGATTCCTGGTTCGTCACCAACGGATTGCTTGCCCGGGAACTCATCACTGGACGGATGCAGGTCGGCGACGGCCGGGCCATAGAGTACGGTCCAGCCGCAATCAATGTCGCCGGCGACCACAATGACTCGACCGGGCCGACGTACCAGAGCCTGAATGTCGTTCGCGACTATGAACCACTTCCGAACGGCACGGTCGTTACTCAGACGATCAACCGGGATGGTTCAGTCGGACACAACGCCGATTTCGGCGATTACAACGTGGAAACAGCAACCAGAACGGAAGCAACATCCCGGACGATTGCTTCTGTGTTCTGGAACTTCATGAACTCAGAGGGCACCATCTACGACGGGTTCGATTACGTCGATGGTCGGCTGTTCGAGGATCCATTCTTCGCCACCGGACTGCCAATCACTGAACCGTACTGGACAACGGTGCGCGTTAGTGGAGAGCCTCGGGACGTTCTGATCCAGGCGTTCGAGCGCCGGGTCTTGACCTATACCCCCGGCAATCCGGACGGATGGCGCGTCGAGGCTGCCAACGTGGGGCGGCACTATCATCAGTGGCGCTATACCGATCAGGGAGACCCGGCGCTGAGTTCCACTGACCTGACGGCTCGACGAGATCTCTCCGGAAATCTCATTTTCATGGGAGAGGTTCGCAACGGAGCGCGTGCCCCGTTCGCCGAAGTCGAGATCGACCTGACGCTGTTCGATGAGGCTGGTGAGGAAATTACCAGTTCCCGGACCTACCTTGATTCGGCGATGATCGAGGCCGGGGAAGCGTTGCCATTCCAGATCTGGACCGAGTATGACGGTGATTACGCCAGCTACGACGTCACACTTCGGAGTCGGCCATCTCATCGGTTCACCCGGCCGAACATCACCGTCGATGCCGTTCAGGCTGACTGGGAGTCGACGAATCGTTACGAAGTGAGTGGCGTGGCGCGGAACACCAGTGGCCAGACAGTGGAGTACCTGCAGTACATCGTGGCGCTCTACGATGATGCCGGACGTGTGGTGGACTATCGCTGGAACCTGATGGATCCGATCAGCCTGGCGCCGGATGAGGAAGTGCATTTTGATACGTTCTTCTTCGATCCGGGCCGATTCAGCGAGTATCGGATCTTCGTCCTCAATTAGCTCGTGCAGATCACGGAGCGGCGATCCCTTCCAGGATTGCCGCTCCGTACTTTTGTGCCCGCGTCACTCCTCGTTCAGAATCTGATCGATGCCAACCCACTCGATGGTTTCGGTGAGATCGGCGAGGGTGCCGTCATCGAGTGACGGGCCTGGATGACGAAGCGTGGCGTGATCGATCAGGCCACGACGTCGCAGAATTTCCTTGCGGATTGCTACGCCGAGTTTTGGCTGCCCCTCGAATACCAGAAGCGGCAATACCCGATAGTAGAGCTCGGTAGCCCGCTGGCGATCCCCGGAGAGCCACGCCTTGCAGATCTTCACCAGGATTTCCGGATAGGCGAACCCGGTCATTGCTCCGGACGATCCACGGCGCAGTTCATCGAGCAGATACATGCCCCCCAGCCCCCCGACGATGCTGATGTTGCGTCCGGTCATTCTCAGCGTCTGCGCCGTTCGCTGGGGGGTCGGGACGTCCTCCAGCTTGATCGTCGTAATCGCTGGGACCGCGTCGCAGAGTTCAACCATCTGGGCCGGAGACATGGTAACGCCGTTCACCACGGGGAAGTCCTGGAGAATGATCGGAATGTCTACCGCCTCAGCAATTCGGCGATAGTGTTCGGTCAGTCCAGGGCCCGGCTGCAGGAACGCCGGTGGTGCGATCATCAATCCGGCCGCGCCCATCTGCTGAGCTTCCCGGGAGGCCTCGATGGTCAGATCGGTTCCGTCATGTGAGGTTCCGGCGATGATCGGGAGATCTTTCCCGGCCAGGCTCTTCACCGTGGACATAACTATCCGGCGTTCTTCTGGATTGAGTTTTTGAGCTTCGCCGGCGACTCCGAGCACGGTGATGCCGGTGACACCTGCCTCGATGGTCGAGCGAGTCAATCGCTCCAGAGACGGGATGTCTATCGCGCCATCCGGCGTAAACGGTGTAGTCAGAATATTGTAAACCCCGCTCAACGGCTGCATGTTTTGCTCCTTTTTCTACCGACTGGGATTGACATCTCCGTTACCATAGCACGTCATAGCGGGAACGAACCGATCAGGCAGCATGTGGCTGCCACGGGGGATTCCGAACCCATGTGGACAGGTAGCCGTGACGGTCTGGATGCAGAGTTCACTGGTGAATGCGTACAATCGATGCTTCATCGGTGTCCTGTGACTGAGAGACCAGAATCCGATGCGCGACGGGCCGTTTACTGGCATCATAGAAGCGCGACGATCATCAGACTGGCCGGGCATGCACAACGTCGAGAGGTGAAGCGAGTATGGCACGAAATCATCAGGAGAATCCCGAGCGAGATGTCGGGGCTGATGCTGAACCAAGGTTCGAGGACGCCGAGCCGAACGAACTCGCCGAACTCGAAAAAGAAGCACTCTCTGAAAACATCAAAGAAGATATCGATACGCTGCTGGATCAGGATCCCACACTCGTCAGCGATCCGATCCGGCTGTATCTCCGCGAGATTGCCGAAACGCCCCTGCTGACAGCGAGTGAGGAAGTCGAGCTGTCTAAACGCATCGAGGACGGCGATATGGAGGCGTTGCAGCGGTTCGTCCGTGCGAACCTCCGGCTGGTTGTCAGTATCGCCAAGCGCTACGTTGGTCGCGGGCTTTCGATGCTCGATCTGATTCAGGAAGGCAACATCGGGCTGATGCGTGCCGTCGACAAGTTTGACTGGCGTCGCGGATTCCGGTTCAGCACCTATGCTACCTGGTGGATTCGTCAGGCAATTACCCGGTCAATCTCCGATCAGGGCCGAACGATACGCCTTCCAGTCCACATGGCAGACAGCATTACCCGATACCGTCGCGCTGTGGCTCAGCTCAATCAGGAGTTCGGCCGACCACCCCAGCCAGAAGAGATCGCCGAGGTGATGAGCGTTGCCCCGGAGAAGGTCGAACAGATCATGCGGGCAGCCCATCGAACGATCTCGCTGGACAAGCCGGTCGGGGAAGAGGACGAGGCAAGTCTCGGTGACCTCATCGCCGACGTCGTTTCCAAGGCGCCCGAACAGGTCGCTGAGGAATCGATGCTGGAGCAGGATGTTGCGCGAGTTCTGGAGACACTCAACCCTCGAGAACGGCTGGTGCTGCAGCTCCGGTTCGGACTGGGAAATGGTAACCCGCATACGCTGGCCGAGGTTGGTGAGTATCTCGACATCAGCCGGGAGCGTGTTCGCCAGATCGAAAACGAGGCACTTCGAAAGCTCCGGCGAGCCGGGGCAAATCAACTTCATGCCTACCACCTGGATGGGTAGGTATCGCCCGGCTCTCCCTCTCCCGTTGCTTCGTACAGCTCCTTCTACCTGAGAATCTGATCCAGTAGTGCCATGCGAACGTATACCCCGTTCTCCGCCTGCCGGAAATACGCGGCTCGCGGATCGTCATCGATCGCTGGATCGATCTCGTCAACCCTCGGTAGCGGATGCATGACGATCGCACTGGCCTTCAGTCTGTCCATCACTGACTGATCGATCACGTAGTATCCGCGGCTTTTTTCGTAGCTGGCCTTGTCAGCGAATCGTTCTCGTTGAATCCGTGTCTGGTAAACGACGTCTGCATCGGCCACATCGTCGAACGTGGAGGCTTCCTGATACGAGACACCGGCCTGATCGAGCGCCTGTTTGATGTCATCGCCGACCGGAACCGTGGGTGGCGCCAGGAACGTGATCCGGGTGCCCCGTGAGGCCCGGAGCAGCAGCGCGAGCGAACGCGGAGCCCGACCGAATTTGAGATCTCCGACGATCGCGATATGCAGGTCATCGAACTGCCCCAGTTCGCGTTGAATCGTGAAGACATCGAGGAGTGCCTGCGTCGGATGCTCCCGTGCGCCATCGCCGGCATTGATCACAGGGATGCTGCTGGCTCTGGCCGCTCGCTCGGGCATGCCTGCCACGGGATGGCGCATTGCGACGATATCGGCATAGCCCTGAAGCATTCGTGCCGTATCTTCGATCGATTCTCCTTTTGTGGCAGAGGATGATTCGTTGGCGTTCTCTGTGGTCAGCACCGCACCGCCGAGACGGGCCATAGCCGACTCGAAGCTCAGCCGGGTCCGGGTGCTGGGTTCGTAGAACACGGTTGCGAGAATGTGGTGGGGGAGTCGACTTCGTTGTGATGAGCGAGGCAGGTTTCGCAGCCAGTCGGCGTGTGCGAACAGCTCCAGCAGATACTGACGATCGAATTGCTCAACGCTCAGAATATGGTTCGGCACCGATTACCCCTTCCAGCAGCAACGTCGGCGTTCATCACGCCAAGTATACGGGGAAGGGAGTCTCTGGCTGTGCGAACATCTAGCGCATGGTGCTCGGCAGGACGTTCAGCTCGGCACGGTACTTGGCCACGGTCCGCCGGGCGATTCGAATTCCCTGCTTGGCCAGCAGATCACAGATCTTGCGGTCAGTCAGCGGATCTGTTTCGTTCTCGATCATCTCCCGGATGATGTCCTTGACGCTGAGCGATGGCGTGAAGAAGTCGCTGAATGCAATCACCTTGCGGGTTGGCAGCATCACGTACTTGTTCGCCGTCGCACGGCTTACGGTCGACTCATGAACCCCGACCTGCTGAGCCACGATGGCTCGGGTGAGGGGCCGAAGCTCCCGGACACCGCCACGGAGGAAATCTTCCTGCAGATCGACGATACACCGGGAAATCCGGTACAGCGTATCTCTGCGCTGCTGAATGTTCGAGATGAAGAGCTTGGCGCGGTTGACGTGATCGCGAACGTGCTCCCGCTCGCCATCGTTGAAATCGCCCTTCGTCCGGCTTCGGCCGAGTTGGCGGGCAATCTGGTCGTACATCGAGTTCATCTTGAGGTGGTAGTCACGGGTCTCGACGACGTCGACGTGGAGCTCACCATCCTTGATGCTGACGATAACGTCCGGAGCAACGAACGGAGACTCCTGCGGTGTTTTCCAGGTGCGGGCCTGATCATTCTGCATCGGGAACGGGTTGAGGTGTTCGCGGATGAAATCCCGTGCATCTTCCACATCGTCGTGCGTGATCCCCAGTTCTTTGGCGATATAGCCGAACTTGTGAGCCCCGAACTCCTTGAGATAGTTCTGGATAATCGGCTTCACGTGGCCTGGTACTTCAACGCCAACGTCACCAAGATAGTCGAGCTGAATCAGCAGGCACTCCTGAAGATCCCGGGCACCAGCTCCGACCGGAGCAACAGCCTGGATGTTCTTGATCACCCGTTCGATCTCATCTACGGTCCGGTTGGTCTCGGCAGCGATTTCGTCGACGCTCTGGGAAACAAGACCGTGCTCATCGAGCGAGTTGATCAGGTATTCGGCCAGAAACTGATCGCCATTGTGGGAGAGTGTGGCGACGTCGCTGAGAATCTGTTCCTGAACGCTCATGCCGTTGGCCACCAGCGTCATCGGATCGAACTCATCAGAGTCTTCACGACTGCGTGGCGCAGAGAGGGTGTACATCTGCTCTGGATAGTCTTCCCAGGAGTCTTCCTTCGGTTTCTCATCCTGAGACATCATGCAGTTGTGGCAGAAGTTACCCTCAAGAATGCCCCCGCAGCTGGAGCAAACGTGCTTCTCGTCCATTTCGAGGGCCGGATTGACTTCGAGTTCCTGCTGGATCACACCCTGAAGCTCCATTCGAGAGAGGCTGAGGATGTAATTGGCTTCGATCAAGCTAGGCGATATCCACACCCTCATTTCGGGCGAGATATCCATCGAGAAGTCCATGCCGGCCATTCGTAAATCTCCCATTCTGAACCGATGTGCCCGTGCGATCCTCGTGAATCGCATCAAGCGGTCAGGTGAAGTTGATCCCTGTACCCATCGATGTGAGCATTATACGCGCTGTTTTCCCCTGTGGCAAGGTTCTTGCTGTGGTTTCTCGTATTGCCCGTCCCCATGCGGAAAATACAGTCTCGAACTCCTTACCCTCATCCGCCAATGCAGAAACCGTGCCATGTCTGTTCTGGACCGCAGGGACCTTCGATTTTGCCCTGTAGACTGTACGAACACCCTGTCAGGGAGTAGAATGGTTGACGGCAAGCGAGTAGTCGAGACGATCGCGAAGGACCGACTTTGGGGAAATCGCTCCGCCTGACACGCATTCGCAACATAGATGTCAAGGTGCATCCGACATTCCTGCTGGCGCTGCTCTGGGCTGTGTACTACTGGGGGTACGCTGCCGGACATGGTGCGCAGGGCGTGCTGTTCGGCGTGTTCGTCCTCATAGCGGCGTTCGTAAGCGTTGTGGGACACGAACTGGCGCACGGTTTCATTGCTATGCGCCTAGGTCTGAAAGTGCATGACATTACGCTGTTGCCGATCGGTGGTGTCGCCCGTATCGAGTACGTCTCGCTGACGCCTCGTCAGGAGATCGCGATCGCCCTTGCGGGACCATTCCTTAACCTGATCGTTGCCGGATTGCTGAGCCCGGTGCTGATTGGCGTGATGATCGTCAGAGACTTCCCCGATGCCGGAAGCGCATTCCTTGTGCTGCAGGAGACAGGGTTCAGTGCGCTGATCGCCTATCTGTGGTTGGTGAACGTCATGCTGGCGCTCTTCAATCTGCTGCCTGCCTTCCCGATGGATGGGGGGCGCGTCATGCGAGCGGCGTTCAGTATCCTGTGGGGTCGGTTCCGGGCAACGCAGATCGCGGTCGGAATGGGCCAGGCGCTCGCTTTGTCGCTGATCATTGGCGGATTCCTGCTTCGGGATGTCTCGCTTCCGCTGGTGGCGATATTTGTGCTTGTGGCGGCGTATGTCGAGGCGCGGATGATCCACCTCGAGACGTCGATGCGCTCATTGCCGGTCGGCCAGTTCGTCCTCTGGGACCTTGGTGGTGTGCAGCCAGATTCCCCACTGAACTATGCGTTGCGTGGTGGGGTCCGAGATGTCGCGGTGACAGTCAATGGAACCGTTGTCGGGATGCTCTGGCAGGAAGCGGTGCATCCGTTGCTCAATTCAGCCAGCAAACTCCGGGTACGGGATGTTATGGACAGCGACGTGCTGACTATGGATATCGATTCCTCGGTGTATGAAGTTCATCGGCAGATGCTGACGACAGGCCGCCCGGCCATTCCGATCACTGAAGGTGGGATCTACCGCGGGATCTTCACGTCAGATCGGCTGATCCACGTGCATCGCTATCTGCAAACCGGCAAATCTCCGGGTGAGCGGTATCGGGCGTTCGTGGATGCGTTGGGGCTGGCTGGACGATAGCAGTCGCTCGACGAGAATGCGGCCCGGGGGTGAACCAGACTCAGTTGGCAGTCTGACCATTCTGACGAGCCAGATCTGGCGAATCTCCAGAGATCACGGCTTCCTGCTGATCTACCCAGGCGCCGATGTTCCGATACTTCTGATAGCGCAGTTCCAGCAGATGCTCGATGCCCTGATCGCTGACGATCGATTCGATCTCGGTGAGGTGTCGCTCGATCGTTTTGCCGGTGCGCAGGATCGCTTCGTCGCTGGCTTCGTGTGCCGGTTCTGGTTCCGGGATGATCTCGTCGATGATCTCGAACTCGTAGAGGTTCTGGGCGGTGAGTTTCAGCGCCTCGGCGGCTTCCGGGGCAGCACTTGCGTCCTTCCAGAGGATTGCCGCGCACGCTTCTGGCGAAGCAACGGCGTACACCGCATTCTCGAGCATCAGCAGTCGGTCGGTTACGCTGATCGCCAGCGCGCCACCACTGCCGCCTTCTCCGATAACCACTCCGACTGTCGGGATTTTCAACGAGGACAGCGCCAGCAGGTTCTCGGCGATCGCTGTGGCCTGCCCACGCTCCTCCGAACTGAGTCCCGGATCTGCTCCTGGTGTATCGATGAAGCAGATCAGCGGGAAGCCGAACTTCTCAGCATGGTGAAACGTTCGGAGCGCCTTGCGATACCCATCAGGGCCGGGCATCCCGAAGTTCCGGTCGAGATTCTCCTTCGTATTCGTGCCCTTCTGGTGACCAATCACCATCACGGTACGCCCGTTGAAGGAACCGATTCCAGACACGATCGAGGGATCATCGCTGAATCGCCGGTCACCGTGGAGCTCGACGAAGCCACTAATCAGCATATTGATGTACGCCAGAGAGTGGGGCCGCTCAGGCTTTCTTGCCAGCTGCACACGTTCCCAGGCTGGAGCGGTGGACGTCATCAGGCGTCTCCTTCCTTCCCAGTGCTGGCGTGGGCGTACCCTGGCGTGTGGCGTCCCATCGTGGCGTCTGCATAGTGAAGCAGTAACAGAGCAATGGTCTCCGGAAGATCGCTACGGCGGCAGACCATATCGATCATCCCGTGCTTGAGAAGGAATTCTGCGGTCTGGAAACCGGCCGGAAGCTTCTGACGGGTGATCTGTTCGATGACCCGTGGTCCGGCAAACCCGATCATTGCGCCGGGTTCGGCGATGATGATGTCGGCGACCGTCGCATAACTTGCGGTGACGCCGCCGTAGCACGGATCAGTGAGAATCGAGACATGTGGCAGCTTATGCTCGCCCAGACGGGAGAGGGCTGCGGTTGTCTTGGCCATCTGCATCAGTGAGAACGTGCTCTCGTGCATCCGGGCGCCGCCCGAATTGGAAATGCTGATGAACGGCAGTCGGAGTTCGACGGCTTTCTCTACGGCACGAACGAACTTCTCACCGAACGCCGAACCCATACTGGCCCCCAGGAAGGCGAACTCCGTGGCGGCCACGACTGCATCGTAGCCCTGGATTCGCCCTCTGCCGGTAACCAGTGACTCGGGCTGTCCACTTTTCTGGGATGCTTGCTGCACCTTCTCGTGGTAGGCATCGCCATTTGCCGAGAAATGCAGCGGATCTGCGGTCACGATGCCGCGATCCCATTCCTCGAAGCTGCCGGAGTCGAGCAGGTAGTTCAGCCGCTGGGTGGCGGTCAGCCGGGCGTGGTGATCACACTTGGGGCAGACACGATACCAGCGCTCGAAATCCTTGCTGTACACCAGATCTTTGCAGCTGGTGCACTTCACCCAGAGACCATCCGGTACAACCGGACCGTCGCTGTGCTCGGCATCTTCGCGATTGAATGTGGGTTTTCTTCTAAAGAAGTCCGGCATCAGTGCGATCTCTCCGAAGCGATGCATGAGGTATCAGGCCGGCAAGATAGCGGGGAGTATAGCATACTCAGTTTTCCGGTTTCCGGGCCCGAATTTCGGTTGACCGTATGCGGCAGGAAGCTTAGAGTGAAGCAAGCACTTGCTTCCCGCATAATTACGAACGTTCGTGAATCGCGCTCGACCGAAGCCGACAATAAGGGAGATCAGCGAATATGAGCGAAGTCGCAGTTATGATTCTTGCCGGTGGACAGGGTGAGCGGCTGAGTATCCTGTCCCGCCAGCGTGCCAAACCGGCTGTCCCGTTTGCTGGCAAGTACCGGATCATTGACTTTGCGCTGTCGAACTGTGTCAATTCCGGGCTGTTCAACATCGCGGCACTGACTCAGTATCGACCTCACTCGCTCAATGACCACATCGGGCATGGTCGCCCGTGGGATCTTGATCGCGAGCGAAATGGCGGAATCGTGATCCTTCAGCCGTATCTCGGCAGATCCGGATCTGGCTGGTACAAGGGCACTGCTGACGCTATTTACCATAATCTCTTTTATGTAAATTCCCGAAGCTTTCAGGATGTACTAATCCTGTCTGCCGATCATGTCTATGCGATGGACTATCGGCCCATGCTGGAGCTTCATCGAGAGAAGGATGCCGACGTTACGGTCGCGGTTCAGCCTGTCGAATGGGAGGACGCACACCGTTTCGGAGTGATGTTCACCGAGCCAGATGGCTTGATTAGCGATTTCGACGAGAAGCCGGCAGAGCCACGGAGCAACCTGGCTTCGATGGGCGTCTACGTGTTCAAGCGAGATGTACTGCTGGAACTGTTCGACGATCGTAAAGGCGGCACCTCGATGACCGATTTCGGTCACGAAGTGATCCCTTACCTGATCAAGTACGGCAAGGCCTATGCGCATACTTTCCACGGCTACTGGCGGGACGTCGGGACGATTCAGTCCTACTGGGAAGCGAACATGGAGCAGCTCGACGATCTGCCACAGCTGAATCTCTACGACTACGACTGGCGGATTCATACCCGGAGTGAGGAACGCCCTCCAGCAAAGTTTCTGGATGGTGCCCGGGTGAATCGCAGCATGGTCTCAAACGGCTGCATTATCCAGAATGCGACCGTTGAGCATTCGATGCTCTCTCCTGGCGTGGTAGTTCACAATGGCGCGGTGATACGGGATTCGATTATTATGACTGACTCGGTGATCGGACCGGGGGCGGTGCTGGATCGGGTGATCATCGACAAACAGGTCACTGTTGGTGCCCACGCCTATCTGGGCTACGGGGACGACTACACGATCAATCGCCTGGAGCCGAATCGGCTGAATACTGGCATTACGATCGTGGGCCGCAAATCCGAGATTCCGCCGGGAACGCGCGCGGGACGGAACGTTCTCATCGGAACCGATGTCACTCACAGCGACTTCGAGGAAGCAGATATTCCGAGTGGAGAGACGATAGATTCGCGCATTGTTGCAGTCTGGGTTTGAGCCTCTGGATCGCGTGTGATATGTCGGGGTGGACGCGACATCGTATGATGAGAGATTGGCTGATCCATGGACCAGCACAAAAACCAGAGATTCTCAGGTTCGGCAGGTTCATTAATACGGGACATAACACTTCACAGTCAGTCCGACAGAGCAACGGTGCCGTCGGTATCATGTTTTCAAGGGGGATGATTCTATGGGCGAACGTCAGGATGTGGGGCACGCAGTGATAGACAGGAGTATCGTCGATCTTCCACGAGCGATAGAGCGGATGACTGAAGAGCATCAAGCTGCGTTCAATCGACTCTATCATGTTTCCGAGACGACGGGGACACTCGATCCCCCGGAGCACATGCATCGCTGGATCGAGCGATATTTTGGATCGGTTGAGGCTGTCCTGAACCAGCACGTGGTGAAAGTCACCAACAAACATACGCTGGATGCAACGCTATTCAATGATCTGCGATCCCGCCGTCCGCTGGAAGCCCGCATCCCAGTCGATCTGGCTGATGAGATTGCCAAGACCGCACCAGACCCATTCTGCGAGCCGCTTCACAACACCCCGGCTGACGCCTTTGGCCGAGTCGAAGGCGAACACTCACTGACGGCCAGCAACATTGCCAAGTACGACGGCTTCCATGGCGTCGTGATTTTCCGTGAGCACGATCCACTGGCGTTTACCGGCGATGTGGTTCGAGATGCGGTCGATGTTTCCCGGCAATGGCTCCAGCGCTGTCACGAGCAGGACCCAGATGCCGTCTATCCCTTCTTCATGTGGAATTGTCTGTGGAAGAGTGGGGCCTCGATTCCTCATGGTCACGCGCAGATCAGCCTGACAAAAGGCATGCACTACGGCAAAGTCGAACTTCAGCGCCGCTCGGCAATGACGTATCGTGAACAGTTCGACCGCAGTTATTTCGACGACCTGTACGCAGTCCATGAGGAACTCGGTCTTGGTCGACAGATCGGCAACGTGAAGGTCATGGCCAATCTGACTCCGCTCAAGGAGAAAGAGATCGTCCTGATTGGCAATCAGGTTGATGCAGAGCTGTCGGACATGATTTATCAGGTGTTGCGATGTCTGATCGAGGATCTCAACACCGCGTCATTTAATCTGGCGATCTGGGAGCGGCCGATTGCCAATACTGGCGAGAACTGGGATGATATGCCGGTCATGGTGCGGATCGTTGATCGTGGTGATCCGTTGAACCGGACTTCTGACTTCGGCGCGATGGAGCTGTATGCGGCCAGCGTGGTCTCTAGCGACCCGTTCCGGGTGGCGGAAACGCTCTGGTCCAGTATTCAGGACTCCTAGGCCGGCGATTGGCATCGACTGGAAACTGAACTGAATCAAGCGGATCGGAATTGCTCAAGATGAGTAACAGACCAGTCCGCGTCGGCGTTGACATCGGTGGCACGTTCACCGATGTCCTTTTGTTTGACGCTGACCAGCGGCGCTTTGTAATCGACAAGGTGTTGACGACCCCCGACGAGCCTTCTCTGGCAGTCGGTGACGGCGTCGAAGCGGTGCTCTCGGCAGGAGAGCACGAAGGACGCGACGTCGATCGAGTTATTCACGGCACAACCCTGGTGACGAATGCACTGATCGAGCGCCGGGGTTCGCCCACGGCGCTGATTACCACGCGTGGGTTCCGTGATGCCGTGCAGATGGGGCGTGAGCATCGCTACGATCTCTACGATATCTTCCTCGAGATGCCGGAGCCACTGGTTCGCCGGCGCTGGCGGCTGGAGCTCGACGAACGGACTGCTGCCGATGGCACGGTCCTGAAGAATGTCGACCCGGACGACGTGGCGGCGCTCGTCGAGGAGCTTCGCGGTGCAGGCATCGATGCGGTCGGTGTTGCACTGCTGCACAGCTATCGAAACCCTGAAAACGAGCAGCGAGTCGGTGAGATCCTCGCGGAAATTGCGCCGGAGATGACGGTCTCGCTCTCATCGAGTGTTGCTCCCGAGATCCGGGAATACGAGCGGGTCTCCACCACGCTGGCGAACGTGTATGTGCGGCCGGTGATTGATCGGTATCTGGCTCTGCTCAGCGATGTGCTCCGGGAGCAGGGGATCGAAGCAGAGTTGCTGATCATGCTGTCGTCGGGTGGTATCTGTACCGTCGAGACGGCCCGCAGCTATCCGATTCGTCTGGTGGAGTCCGGCCCGGCAGCTGGCGCGCTGGCCGCATCCCGGTATGGAAACGAACTGGGGCTCTCCGATCTTCTCTCGTTCGATATGGGCGGGACCACTGCAAAAGCCTGTCTGATCGACAACGGCGAGCCGACCATCTCGACCGAGTTCGAGGTAAGCCGCGTCTATCGATTCAAGAAGGGCAGCGGTTTGCCGGTCAAGGTACCGGTCATCGAGATGATCGAGATCGGGGCTGGCGGGGGAAGCATCGCTTCAATCGACTCCCTCGGATTGCTGAAAGTCGGGCCTCAGAGTGCCGGTTCGGATCCGGGACCTGTCTGCTATGGGCGAGGCGGTATCCAGCCGACGGTCACCGACGCCGATCTGTTGCTCGGCTATCTCGATCCGGATTTCTTCCTTGGTGGATCGATGGCGCTCGATCTATCGCAAACACGCCAGGCGATTCAGCATGAGGTGGCTGACCACTTGGGTATTGACGCGATCGAGGCGGCCTGGGGCATCCACAAAGTCGTCAACGAAAACATGGCCAACGCGGCCCGGGTCCACGCCGTCGAACAGGGCAAGGACCCGCGGGCCTACCCGGTGTTCGCATTCGGTGGAGCTGGTCCGGTGCATGCCTGGGGCGTCGCGCAGATTCTCAACGCACCAGAAGTGATCGTTCCGATCGGTGCCGGGGTTCTCTCGACCGTCGGGTTCCTCTCCGCTCCACTGGCGTTCGACTTCGTTCGCAGCCTCAATGGGTTGCTGGATGATATCGACTGGCAGGAGCTTCAGCGTCTGGTGCTGGAGATGGAAGACGAAGGACGCCAGATTCTCTCCGATGCCGGAATCCCGGAAGATCAGATGATCTTCACTCGCGTGGCTGAACTCCGCTACGCCGGGCAGGGACACGAGATCTCGGTCGATCTTGGTCCGGATCGACCGTCCCGGGAGACAAGGGCAGATATCGAAGCCCGGTTCGATGCCGAGTACCGGCGATTGTTCCAGCGTTCGGCCCCGGGAAATCCGATCGAAGCGGTGAACTGGCGTGTTCTGGTGTCCGGGCCGGCACCAACGGTGCCGCTCGAACTGCTTTCAACCGTCGAGCCAGCGGCTTCGGTGGAGCAGGCGCAGAAGGGGACCCGGGAGATCTATCTCCCGCAGGAGAAGGGTTTCCGCGAGGTGCCGGTCTTCGATCGGTATCGACTCGGCCCCGGGATGTCGTTTGCTGGCCCGGCAATTATCGAGGAGCGGGAGTCGACCGCAGTCGTGAACACGGAGGCATTGATCGAGATCGATCGGTTGCGGAACTTGCGAATCTCCGACAATTGAGCTTGGCGCGGAAAAAAATACGACATTCTTCGTATAGTCTGCGCGCAAGAGCGTTGATATCGTCTCAGGCAGCGTGAGATTGCCGTGAGTCGATCGGAGTCATCGTGAGTTCGTCAGTTCGCTCGGCCGAGCAGCGCATTCGTGATGTCCTGGAGTTGTTCGACACCCAGGAGGATGCCTGGGTCGCCTCTGCCAGCGCCGATGGCAAGGCTCATCTGGTGCCGCTCTCGTTCTACTGGACCGGAGCGGTGTTCATCATGGCGTTGCCCGGGAATAGCGTGACCGCACGGAATCTCCGCAGAGCCGGCTGGGCTCGGATCGCCATTGGCCCGACCAGAGACGTTGCCATCGTTGAAGGCCCGGTGGAGATGCCGGCACCACTAGATGACGACCCGATCTGGGACGCCCACGCAGAGAGTTGCGGGTTCGACGCGCGGCAACCGGCCGGCTTCTACTCGCTCATCTCTCTGACGCCCGATCAAATCCAGACGTGGCGAAACCCGGATGAACTGCAGGATCGACAGGTCATGCGCGCTGGGAGCTGGGTTGCCCGGATTCACGACCAACGATCTGCCTGAACTGTCCCTCGGTACAGTTTTCCGAAGGCCCAGTATTCGCTACAATCCGAACAGATGATCTGATTCTGCTTCGGCTAGATCAATGTTCATTCCACCACCTGAGCCGCCGTCCCCCGCGGCGGCAACCCACCTCGTCCGTCCGGTGCGCTCTGCGGAGTTCGCCGGACGTTCTTTTGTTGCCTGTGATCGCTCAAACCGGTAGCATGAACCGGCTCTCTCTGGGAGCTCGTCTGCTGAAAAGGTGAGAAAGGGTGGCCGCGTGAGCAAGACCACTAAGCTCGATCCGATCACACTCGAAATTCTCTGGAACCGGCTGATTGCCGTGGTCAACGAACAGGCCGCAGCGCTGATGCGCACATCATTCACGACCATCGTTCGGGAGTCAGGTGATCTCTCCGCCGGGGTGTTCGATACCCGCGGGAATATGATCGCTCAGGCAGTGACCGGAACTCCGGGGCACATCAACGCGATGGCGACCTGCATTCACTACTTTCTGGCGGAGTACCCGGCCGACACACTCCAGCCGGGCGATGTGCTGATCACCAACGACCCGCAGAAGACGTCTGGTCACCTGCATGATTTCACCGTTATCACGCCGATCTTCAGCGGTGACGGACTACTCGTGGGGTTCTTCGGGAACACCTGTCATGCGCTCGATATCGGTGGTCGAGGTATGGGCACCGATGCCCGTTCGGTCTACGAAGAGGGGCTCTTCGTGCCGATCACCAGACTCTACATGGCTGGCGAAGAGAACCGGGAGTTGTTCAAGCTCATCGCCGCCAACTGTCGGGCTCCGGAGCCGGTGATCGGGGACATCCACGCACAGGTTGTCGCCAACGACGTCGGTGGACAGTATCTGCTCCAGTTCATGGAGGAGTTCGAGCTCGAGACGCTCGAACCACTGGCTGACGAGATCATCAGCCGGTCGGAGAACGCGATGCGGGAAGCGATTGCTAAACTCCCGGATGGCGATTACTCAAACGAAGTCTTTTCGGATGGCTACGAGGCTCCGGTCAAACTGGCAGTGACCATCCGCAAACGGGGCGACGAGCTGGAAGTCGACTGGGCGGGGAGCTCTCCCGAGAGTGGCTACGGGATCAATGTGGTCCTGAATTACACCCACGCATACACCACCTACGCCCTGAAATGCGCGCTGGCTCCCGAAGTACCCAACAACGAAGGCAGCTTTCGACCGGTTCGCGTGGTGGCGCCAGAGCGATCGATTCTCAATGCCCAGCATCCTGCGCCGGTTTGTGGACGTCACATTCTGGGCCATTTTCTGCCCGGTGCGATTTTCGGGGCACTGGCTGAAGCGCTTCCCGAGCGAGTGCTGGCCGAAGGCGCTGCCAATATCTGGAGTATGCAGCTGTCTGGTAAGCAGGATGATGGCTCGCTCTGGACCTATGTCTGGTTTTCGACCGGAGGAACCGGTGCCCGTCCGACAACCGACGGGATCAGCTCGACAGCATTCCCCAGTGGTATCTCTGGCGTGCCCGCCGAGGTGATCGAATCGCTTGCACCAATTCATATATTCAAGCGCGAGTATCGTACGGATTCAGGAGGTCCCGGCAAGTTCCGTGGTGGCCTCGGACAGACTATGGACGTCGGCGTGACCAACGGCCATCCCTGGACGTTCTCGGCCCTGTTCGATCGGACACGATATCCGGCCGCTGGCTATGCCGGGGGAGAGCCGGGGGCACTAGCTCATATCGAGCTGAGTGATGGCACTGTGATCGATCAGAAAGGGATGCGTGAGTTCCCCCCTGATATGCGGATTTCGCTCGGACTTCCGGGTGGTGGTGGTTTCTTCTCTCCAGCGGAGCGCGACCCGGAGGCGGTTGCCGAGGACGTGGTCGATGGATTGGTGAGCGTGGAAGCTGCCAGAGATCGATACGGTGTTGTGATCGACCCGAAAACACTCGAAGTCGACACAGATGCCACGGCGAAGTTGCGAGAGTAGCCGGGGTTACTGGTGGATCGTCCGCGAGCGCGTTGTGCCTGAGCCATCGACGCTCCAGCTACCTCGCGCTTTCCTTACAGTCAATGGATTTGCCGGAATCGTGTTCAGAAGGTGGACGGACTCACCGCCTTTCAAGTATTATCCCCGCAACGCGAGGACAGAGACTCTGTAAAGCGAATCAGAACGGCACTCACACGGTGTGGAGTGTGTGTGTTGAGACGATTAAACGAACTGATTTGCAAGCGGTTTACAGGAGCGTAAAGACTCGCGGAGGAGGTATCGGTGGTGGTGTGGTGTGCAAATTGGGACACACACGGTGAACCTGGGAAGCAGGCCCAATGACAAGGTATATCGTACGGCGCCTGCTGATCGCGATCCCGACATTGATCGCGATCAGTCTGGTCATCTTTACGATTCTCGCGCTTGCCCCCGGCGATCCGCTTTCGGACCTTGCATTGAACCCGGCAGTTCCGCCGGAAGTTCAGCAGCGGTTGCGAGCGAGTATGGGGCTAGACGATCCGGTTCCGGTGCGATATGTGCGCTGGGCATCGTCACTGGCACAGGGTGACTTCGGTTACTCGTTCCAGACACGATCGCCAGTCAGTGACCTGTTGGTTCAACGGTTACCGACAACGATTATGGTGGTGGGGTCTGCCTATATAGTTGCGGTTCTGATCGCAATTCCGATTGGTGTGATCTCGTCGGTCAAACAGTATTCGGTGTTCGATAACGTGGCGACAACGCTCGCGTTCGTCGGATTCTCGTTGCCGACATTCTTTACCGGGCTGCTGTTCATTCTTTTGTTCAGCGTGAAGTTCGGGGACTGGGGCTTACCAACATTACCCTCGGTCTATCGGAGTACCGTCGATGGTGAGGGGCTGGAAGCGCTCTGGAACCGTGTTCGGATGATGATCATGCCGATCGCGGTGCTCGGGATGTTCCAGGCGGCGGTGCTGACCAGGTACACTCGTGCGGCCATGCTCGAGACGATCCATCAGGATTATGTGCGAACCGCTCGCGCTAAAGGCCTGAGTAGCCGGGTGGTGGTCTTCCGCCACGCACTCCGGAACGCGCTGATTCCCGTGGTGACGATCATCGCGCTGGGAATTCCAACGATCTTCACCGGCGCAGTGGTCACTGAGCAGATCTTCCGGGTTCCGGGGATCGGGGCGCTGTTGATCACGTCGATCCAGAACAACGACACGCCGGTGGTTATGGCGATTACCTTCATATTCTCGATTCTGGTGGTCTTTTTCAATCTGATTGCGGACATCATGTATGGCGTGCTCGATCCGCGCATCAAGTACGAATAGTCCACTAATCGTCTATGATGGGGGAGGAATCAACGTATGTCTGAAGCCAGTACCACCGCTGAGGGCGGGAGCCTCAAGGATCTGGGCACGCTCAGGGCCAAGAAGCCTCGCTCACTCTGGAGTGACGCATTCCGCCAGTTCCGCCATCACAAGTTGGCGATGGCCGGGGCTATCGTTCTCGTCACTTTCATTCTGATGGTGATCTTCGGGCCAATGCTCTACAGCGGCCCGATCCGAGGAATCGACTTCTCGATCGGTTACGAGAGCCCGTCCCTTCAGTACCCGATGGGTACAACGCATGAAGGCCACGATATCTTTGCGCGTATCATGTGGGGCGGCCGGATCTCGATTGCTGTCGGTATCGCCGCCATGCTTGTCGGTATCACTATCGGCACGACTATCGGAGCAACTGCTGGTTACTTCGGTGGTTTCGTGGACTCGGCACTGATGCGGTTTACGGACCTGTTCATCTCGCTGCCGGTGCTTCCGCTGCTGCTGCTGATCATCTACCTGTTCCGTGACACGATGCGGGACAATTTCGGGATCTTAATGGGTAACTTCATTTTGATCGTGGTAGTGATCGGAGCGTTGGCATGGATGCCAGTCGCCCGGTTGGTGCGTGCCTCGTTCCTCTCTATCAAGGAGAAGGAATACATCGAGGCTGCTCACTGCATCGGGGCCAAGACGTCATCGATCATGCTGCGCCATATCATGCCGAATGTGATGAGCCCGATTATCGTTGCCGCGACGCTGGCCGTCGCCCAGGCGATCATCACGGAGTCCACGCTTTCGTTCCTGGGTCTCGGGTTCCCGCCTGACGTTCCAACCTGGGGTCGTATGCTGAACGATGCTGCTGACTTCGTTGCCATCCATCCGGTGATGGTTATCTTCCCGGGTGCGGCGATCTTCCTGACGGTGTTGAGCATCAACTACGTCGGTGATGGTCTCCGCGACGCGCTCGATCCACACCGGACGGTGTAATCGGCGCAACGGGAGTCTTTTGCTCGAGCCAGACAAGACGGGGCCGGTCGTACAGACCCGGCCCCGTTTTTCGTGCCGCTGTTGCAAAACAACACTGCTATACTACGGCAGCGATACGATGAGACCGATGATCGGCGACCGTGGCCGTCGGGCCGCGGTCGCTGGCTGAACACCGGGGTTGCGCTGTGAAACTGACCTGTGTCGAATGCGAGCTGACGTACCATCCGGATGATGATCGAACCCGCTGCGACTGCGGGAGCCTGCTCGACGTAACGTTCCCGATTCCTCAGCTTTCCAACACGAACGTATTCACTGAGCGTATGACCAGCTGGCGCACGCCGGACGCAAGTGGCGTGTGGCGCTATCGAGAACTCCTTCCGGAGTTCGCCGATCAGCACATCGTTAGCCGTCCGGAAGGCAGCACGAATCTCTATGATGCACCCGGGATTGCGCAGTGGGTGGGTGTCGATCAGCTCTGGCTGAAGCATGAAGGAGAGAACCCGACTGGATCCTTCAAAGACCGCGGGATGACGGTTGCAACATCTCATGCGATGAAGGTCGGCGCGAAGATGGTTGCCTGCGCCTCGACGGGTAACACCTCGGCGTCGGTGGCCTCGTACGCCGCCGCGGCAGGTGTTCCAGCGATCGTATTCGTTCCGGACGGGAAGATCTCGGCGGCCAAGCTGGGCCAGACGGTCGCCTACGGAGCGAAGATCATCCAGATCCGGGGAGATTTCGATGCGGCGATGACGCTGGTGCAGCAAGCGAGCCAGGAGCTCGGAATCTACCTGCTGAACTCGATCAATCCGTATCGGCTGGAAGGCCAGAAATCGATCCTGTTCGAACTGCTTCATCAGCTCGACTGGCAGCCGCCGGACTGGGTGGTGTTGCCTGGGGGGAATTTGGGCAACTCCAGCGCGCTGGGAAAAGCGTTCTCGGAACTCCGCATGGCGGGGATCCTGAATGCCCTGCCACGCATGGCGGTTATCCAGGCAGAAGGTGCTTCTCCGTTTTACGAGGCGTACCGCTCCTCGTTCCGCGGGTTCGAGCCGATGGAGGCCGATACGGTTGCCACGGCGATCCGTATTGGCAATCCGGTCAGCTATCCCAAAGCTCGTCGCGCCATCGAGTTGACCGATGGCGTGGTCGAAGCCGTTGCCGATGCGGAGATTCTGGATGCCAAGGCACGAGTCGATCAGTCCGGCATCGGCTGCGAGCCAGCATCCGCGGCTACCGTGGCCGGAATCCGGAAGCTCGTTCAGCAGGGCGTCATCAAGCCCGGCGATCGGGTTGCCGGTATTCTCACTGGCCACGTGATGAAGGATGCCGAGACCGTGATGGAGTATCACCTGGGCGAGGGCTCGAAGGGCCGTGAACTGGCCAATCGCCCGGTGGTTATTGACCCGACAATCGACGCGCTTCGGAGTGTGCTTGCAGATGAGCTTTAGAGTTGTTGTTCCAGCATCCAGCGCGAATATGGGCCCCGGGTTCGATTCGATGGCTATCGCGCTATCCCGCTACATGTCGATTACTGTGGAGCCTGGCAGCGATGGGGATTCGGCCAACGCGCAGCAGGACCAGCTGACCGACGGTCGCGATATGGTGACCTATGCGATGCAGTATCTGGCGGACTCGGTCGGCAGAACGCTGCCACCGGCCAGTGTCCGCAGCCGTAGCGACATTCCGGTCGCCCGTGGGATGGGAAGCTCAGCGGCCGCTCTGGTCGGCGGTATGCTGGCCGGCAACCAATTGCTCGGTGAGCCGCTGGGAAACAAAGAGCTTCTCCAGCTGGCATCCCACGTTGAGGGACACGCCGACAATCTGGCCGCTGCTCTGTTCGGTGGGGCGGTACTGGCCGTACCTGTGTCATCAGGCCACATCACCGTGGAACTCGACATCAACATGGAACTCAGCGCCGCGGTGCTCATTCCGAAGCAGATCGGCTTTACCACTGATGCGCGGGCGGTTGTCCCCACGCAGGTTGACCGCGCCGATGCGGTCTACAATGCGTCCCGATGTGCTCTGCTGGTTCATGCGTTGTCTACTGGATGCCCGGAACTGCTCGGTGATGCGATGCAGGATCGCTGGCATCAACCATACCGATCCGCGCTCTACTCTCATATGGATTCGGTGATTGCGGCTGCCCGTGGGGCCGGGGCATATGGTGCCAGCCTCAGCGGATCAGGACCGACGATCCTGGCGCTCTGTCATCCCAGAAAGTCGGCCACTGTTGCGGAGGCGATGAAGCATGCTGCAGACCGACACGACGTTGATTGCAGTGCTGAAGTCGTGACGATCGATACGGCTGGTGCGCAGATCCTGGGCTTGAAGAAGCGGAGCATTGGCTGAAGCTGGCGTCAGTTCAGGACGACCTCGTCCGGACTGATCCACCACTCTTCTACATTCCACCAGAGGCCGGCAACCGTTCCGGGATCAAGGCCGTGGACGTAGTTGCGAAGCACATCGATCTCGATGTGTTCGTAGACCAGAATCACCGGACGATCACCCATGAAGATCTCCTGGACTTCGTAAAGAATCTCGGCCCGCTCGTCGGGATCGAGCGTATTGCTTTGCTCACGCAGGAGCCGGTTGACATCCTCATTGGAGTAGCCCATCAGGTTGGCTCCCTCCGGGAAGTCTTCGGAAGGGATGAACGCCTCACTGAGTCGCTCGACGAACATGTCCAGGGTCGTTCGATTGTTCCAGGGAACGTCGACGAGGTCGAAGTCTCGCTGTGCAAGAACGCCTGGCTCGTCAACAGTGCCGTAGAGCTGATCTGGGTCGTAGTTGACCGCCTCAACCTGGATACCGAGTTCGGCCATGTCATCGATAAACGCAGACTGTACCCGCTGTCTCAGCACCGCATCGGGATCGTCTCCCGCGGTGGTCGTGACGGTGAACTCCAGCAGGGTGCCGGCGCGTTCGCGCACGCCATCCTCGTTCAGTTCCCAGCCAGCGTCATCCAGTAATTCCGCGGCGAGATCAGGATCGAACGGCAATGGTTCCAGACCGGAATGTTCCCAGAGCGTGTTGCTCAGTAGCGTCCCGGGGACTTCGGTCTGGTTCAGCAGGAGCATTTCGATAACGCTCCAGCGATCGAATCCGAGGGTGATCGCCTCACGTACCTGTTGATCCCGGAAGATTGGGTGTTCCAGATCGAGATTTCCTGGATCATGCAGGTTGAAGGCGTAGGTTTTAACTGCGCCGCCTCGAGCCGTGATCAGCGCTTCAGTCTCGTCAGACTCGATCGCGTCGAGTAGCGTACTCTCCGGCAAATCGACAGCGAGGTCCACGTCGCCAGTGGTTACCTGAGAAATGGCATCTCGCGGCGAGCTAGTAAAGCGGAAGACGATACGATCGAGCAGCGGCGGATCTCCCCAGTATTCGGGATTGCGCTCCACCGTCAGATGCTCACCCGGGTCCCACTCGACGATCTGAAACGGCCCTGAGCCAACATGCTCTTCAGCGCCGTATTCATGGGTGGCGATTTCGCCGCTGGGGATGTCTTCCAGTCGGTGTCGGGGGAGCAGGAATCCGGCGCCCTCGCCGCTTCCACCTGCCAGCACCCGATTAATGAACTCTGCGGATGGATTCCGCAGCCGGATGGTGGCGGAGAGGTTGTCAGAACTCACGGTGACATCCTCGATGAGATTCCAGCCGCGAAGTGCGGCAGCCGGGTAGTCTGTCGCGGTGAGCGTTTGCCAGGTGAACTCAAAGTCTCGTGCGTCGATTGGCTCTCCGTCAGACCATGTAATGTCTGGAAGGAAGCGAATCGTGTAGCTCAGTCGATCCTCGGAGATGCCGCCGTTTTCCAGGGTGGGCACTTCCCGAAGCAGTCTAGGCTCGTAGGAATCATCGGCGGTAATCCGGATCATGCGAGCATCGACCGTGCTGAGGATCCATTGAGCGCTGGGACTGGTTGTCAGGCTGAAATTGAGTGAGTCTGGCTCTTCGGGAATCGCAACCACCAGCGATCCGCCCTCTTCTGGTTCCTCTGCTCCGGCCGGGGCATCGGTATCGGGTTCGGGGGAGTCATCAGAAGGAAGCGGGCTCACTCCGTTGCAGGCTGTTATGAGCAGGAAAAGGCTGAGAACCAGCGCTGTTCCCCACCAACGTCGCGTGGAGCTGGAACGATCGGTCACGAGTGGAATCATTACTCCCGGATCGGGTGAGCGATAGCGCATTCATGTTAAGTAATACGCAAACAATATGTTCATTATACGGGCGGTCTGGAAAACGCGTCAATTGACCCATTGGCATGATGCTACAGCCGGGAAACGAGGCCCTACCCTGCACGGTGCGGTGGCCGAGGCACGGCATGATGCGCGCCGTGATGGGTTGGAGGGTCAATAGCAATGCAGCATAGAGATCGTATTCATCGAAGATGGTGGAATCAGAGCTTACCTTTCTATATGAATCAACTTGGCTCTTTGGCTATGCGACGTTAGCATGGTGTGATTCTTGCGCCCCCACTACATTGACCTTCAACGGCTGTAACTGTGGATCAGATAATGGGAAGGCTGATGGGCTTATGCAAAGCAAAGATCGCCGGGACATGCATCAGGGATTGAACACGACTACAGATCCCCAAGCTGATGAGCGCCTAAAAGGCGGCCCTCCACCTCAGGTACAAGATTGGCCAGGGAGCGATCGAGAGATGCAGCCGCCTGCGGATCACGGGGAGGAATCGTACAAAGGCGGCGGCAAGCTTGAGGGAAGAACAGCGTTGATCACAGGCGGAGACAGCGGTATTGGTCGAGCTGTGGCCATTGCCTTCGCCCGCGAGGGCGCCGATGTTGCAATATCGTACTATAATGAGCACGACGACGCAGAAGATACTGCAAGATGGGTAACTGAAGCAGGTCGCAAGGTCGTACTGATGGATGGCGACCTGCGTGATCCCGAACATTGCAAAGCGATCGTCAGACGAACTGTTGAAGAATTGGGCAGCATCAACATTCTCGTCAACAACGCTGCCTTCCATATCGAGAGCACTGACATCACGGAGATCACCGTAGAACAGCTCGAGCGGACATTCCAAACCAACATTATCGCCTACATTTTGGTCGCCCAAGAAGCGGTGAAAAACATGCGAGGAGGCGACAGTATCATCAATGTGGGGTCCGTGCTAGGCGAACTTGGTCACCCGTATCTGTTAGACTATGCAGCGACTAAGGCTGCAGACCACAACTTCACGAAATCACTTGCCGCTCAGCTTGCGCCGAAGGGAATTCGCGTCAATGCGATTTCGCCTGGTCCGGTGTGGACTCCATTGATTCCTTCTACGAGAGATGAACATTTTGTTGAGCAGTTCGGCGCCGACACCCTGTGGCAGCGCCCTGCACAGCCAGCCGAGATAGCACCGAGTTTCGTGTTTCTTGCATCTGCTGATGCTCGATACTATAGCGGGGACATTCTCGCTCCCACTGGGATTCTTGCTGATGCTGGATAGGTAGCGATTCTGCTATCGGTGCTCGCCCAGGTGCGCCGGTTATTCATTTCCCACCGCCCGAGGGACAGTTACGTGGCGGTTGTGAGGAATCTGGCTGGCGAGTTGTTGACTCCAGGCTGGAAATTGCACGATCGAGCGGCGCTGGTATAATCCCCGTTGGCCCTGTGATTCTGGGTCGATGTAGCGTGTGCTGCATCATGACAATCGCATGAAAATGCCTTTCTGCGTTACGAGCTCCCCGCACAATGCCAGGGACGGGGTGATATCCGTAATGCGGCTCCGAAGGAAGGAGACCTGTTTGGCAACCTATACCCCTGATCCACGCGAATATGAATTGATGGTCCTTTACTCGCCGGAACTCGGCGATGAGGCTCTTCAGGCTGAGATGGAACGCATCGAGGGGCAGATTACTGCCACTGGTGCCGAGATCATCCGGTCGAAATCGACGACCCCGTGGGGTCGCCGCCGGCTGGCGTATCCGATTCACAATTATCAGGATGCGTTTTACGTGCTATATTCACTGTCCAGCCAGCCGGGTGCGCTCGATCCATTCGAGCGAGACCTCAAGATCAACACCAACGTCATGCGCTACCTTCTGATCCGTCAGGAGAAGGCACAGGCGCTGGAAGACGATCCGGAGCCAGAAGCCGATGAACCGGCTGTTGGCGCGGAATCCGACGATCAGACGCCCGACGGCGAAGCAGGCGACACCGATACCGGTGACAACGTCGACGTCAGTGGTGACGAGGTCAGTACTGAGGATGACGCTGCAGAGCCCACCGAAGAGGCTCCGGCTGATGACGGGTCCGACGAGGAACAGGCTTAGCGCAGCAGGGAGCGTGCAATGTCGACTGGGCGAGCACGGGCACACATTATCGGCAACATTGGCCAGGAACCCGAGATGCGATTTTCGCAGAGCGGGACCGCTGTGACCAACTTTACGGTCGCGGTAAACCGAACACCGCGAAACCAGCAAGGTGGCGAGGAAGTTCCGCCAGACTGGTATCGCATCGTTTGTTTCGGGCAGCTTGCCGAGATGGCTGATAAGTATTACAGCAAAGGCAACAGGGTCTACGTTGAGGGTCGACTGCAGATCAACCGGTTCACCGGAAATGATGGGCAGGAACGGCAGAGCGTTGAGATTGTAGCCAATGAGATCATGAACCTGACCCCCCGCGGTGATACGCAGGGCGAAGGTCAGCAGCAGCGCGGTGGACAGAACAGTAATGACGATGAGCTGGACGACCTGCCGTTCTAATCGATTAGACCGTCTACGCAGGGTTGTCCAGACGAAGACGAACACGATTGCATTGCGAGCAAATCTGGAGAGGAACAGGCTTCGTGTCAGAAGAACGAGATAACAGGGGCTCAGGTTCGCGTGGTGGTGGCGAACGCGGTGGACCGCCGCGTCGTCGTTTCGGCGGCGGTGGAGGCGGTGGAAACCGCTATTTCCCACGACGCAAGGTGTGCCATTTCTGCATTGATGGCATCGGCGTTGTTGATTACAAGGATATTGGCCGACTTCGTCGCTATGTCTCCGATCGCGGAAAGATCGAGCCACGGCGCCAGTCCGGTACCTGTGCCAAGCACCAGCGGATGCTGGGCCGAGCAATCAAGCGTGCCCGTCACGTTGCGCTGATTCCGTTCAGCCAGTAGACCCGGGCCGCATCCTGATCAATTGCGCGAGTTCATCCGACCCGAATTGAACGGTGCAGACAATCGCGCGCGATGCCGGACCGGCCGGTTCACAGCATCGGGCGCGATTTGCATTTGCCGGCAGAGAGAACCGAGGACACTGACTCATGGTGGAACGCATCCGAAACGAGTACCGGCGAATTACGACCGGCGAGACTGACAACGAACGCCTGTCCCAGGCGGAGCTGGATGCCTACCGGCGGCAGCTCATGCTTCTGACCGTCAGTGTTGTCTCGGTGGTGCTGGTGCTGATTCTCGCGATCGGGGCCTACTACCAGTACGTCCACTTGCCGAGACAGTCTGTGGCGGCGGTCAATGGCGAGTCAATTTCCCGATCAGACTACTGGGATTTTCGGCGTTACGAGCTGTTGAACCAGATCAACCAGTACCAGCAGTTCGCACAGTTCATGGAGGGCGAGCAGGGGCAGCAGTACCTGCAACTGGCCGCTGAAGCTGATGAAGAGTTCCGTAACGTCGAGAACGCATCGATCGATCCGATGACCGTCGATGAAATGATCAACAACAAGATTCTTATGGACGCACTCGATGATTTCGGTCTGGAGATTACTGATGAGGAGATCGACAACCGTGTAGTCGAATTCTTCACCGGTATGTCCATTGCTGACGACGACCTCGGTCCATCGGCTGATCCAACTGCCGAGGCCTGGGCAACGGCGACTGCCGAGGCACAGGAAGCGGAGATGGAAGCCGAGCAGGAAGCGATGGAAGAAGCTGAAGCCGAGGCTGAGGCCGATGACGAGGCAACCGACGATTCCGAAGCCACTGATGATGCGGACGCCACTGACGACGCGGACGCAGCTGACGACGCCACTGCGGATGATGAATCGGCTGACGATGCCGAACTCGATGATGCCGAGATCGAGCCGACTCCAGAACCCGAGCCGACGCCAGCTGAAGCGGAGATCCGCCTGACGGCAGAGGCGAATCAGGAAGATCATCAGGAGTTTTTGCTCGACCGGGCAGGGATCTCACACGATGAGTTCGTGGAGATGTTCCTGATTCCGGATATCGCCCGAGAGAAGATCCAGAACCATCTGGCCGAGGACGTGGCAACCCGTGAAGAACAGGTTGAGGCGTCCCATATTCTGGTGGCAACGCAGGATGCGGCTCAGGTCATCTACGAGCGGGTGACTGAAGAGGACGCAGACTTTGCCGAAGTCGCGGAAGAGCAGAGCACTGACACCCAGACGGCGCCCAATGGTGGTGAGCTGGGGTGGTTCCCGCGTGGAGTGATGGTCGAGGAGTTCGACGAGGTGGCCTTCGATCTCGATGTCGATGAGATCAGCGAGCCGTTCCAGAGTGATTTCGGATGGCATGTGATTCTCCTGACTGATCGTGATGACGATCGCCCGATCGATCTGCAGCTTCTCCAGCAGCGAAGATCCCAGATGTTCTCGGACTGGCTCGAAGAGAAGCGAGCGGAAGCGGATATCGAAACTGACTATGAGGTTCCTGACGCGCCGGAACAGGCGCCACCGGGCCAGTTCGAGCCGCCGGCCGGTGCCCCGCAGCCACCGCAACCGGAGATGCAGCCGGATGTCGATATGCAGCAGGAAATAGAGATCGATCCCGATGAACAGGACGACCTGTTCGATGGCGATGATCCCTTCGATACTGTCGAGGACGACAACTAGCAGTCGAATACTGGCATGAGTACGGACACCAACCGTACTCATGCCGTACACTTCTCACCAGTCGATAACACAGTTGTGCGATCAGGTGCGTTCTGCAGGTTGTTTCTGAGACGAGGATCGGAACATGCTCGAGGATCATTCCAGTCGATGGAGTGCCGCAGCCTCCCCGGGTGGGATGATTGCGGCCGTCCTTCTGATTCTGTCGCTGCTGGTTGCCACTGGATCAACGCTGGCGATCCTGGACATTGTTCAGATCGAGATCAGTCAGACCGTTCTCGCTGTCCTTCTTGGCGTCTCCGCTTTCTTCAGCCTCATCTTTCTTTACCTGTTAGTCAGTTACATCCTGTTCAGCTATACGCTGGATTCTCAAGGTCTGACGATGGCCTGGGGTCTCTGGCGCGAGAAGATCCCCTACGATGAGATCGAAGCGGTCGAGTCCGCGGCCGACGTTCTCGGTGAACAGGACATGGGCTGGCAGCTTTTCTGGCCCGGATACTATGTCGGGACACGCAAGACAGATGTCGGCGACATCCAGGTTGCGGCAACACTTCCACCGCGCCGTCAGTTGCTGGTCGTTCGATCCGATGGAGAGATCTTCGCGATTTCACCCGAGCGCCCATTACTCTTCACTGAGGAACTAATCCGCTGGCATCGTATGTTTCATGAAGCGGCGCCCGACGCTGAATCGCCTCCACAGCCTGAACAGCCGCCGCAGCGATACCGGGATCAGGAGCAGCCACGCCAGCAACTACCGCAACCGCAACCTTCTCAGGAGCAGAATGCCCCGTTAGAGCTACCGCCGGCGCCCCCTGTCGCACCGGCTGCCCCGCCCGTCGAGCGCATGGTTTCAGCACAGGAAGCCCGAGAACAGCGCCGGCCTCCGGAACCGGAGTCGCCAACAGCATCACCACCTGCGCCATCGTCTTCCGCTCCATCGGAACCGTCATTCGGATATCAACAATCGTCCGGGGAGCCACCTGCTGCCCCGGCTGGACCGCCCGCCGAGCGCCGGGATTCGTCACCAGAAACCGGAGAACAGCGACGACCTCCGGAACCGGAGTCGCCACCTGAGCCAGCGCCATCGGACGCGTCATTCGGACATCAGCAACGGGCGGGTGAGTCACCTGTTGCCCCGCCCGCCGAGCGCCGGGATTCGTCACCAGAAACCGGAGAACAGCGACGACCTCCGGAACCGGAGTCGCCACCAGCACCCGCACCATCGGACGCGTCATTCGGACATCAGGATCCGGAGGAGCCTCCTTCGTCGGTGCCTCCGCAACCGGTGCGATCCGAAGCGCCGCCGGTGGATTCGCAGACGCCCGCGGATCAGCCGATTGCAGCCCCTGAGCGGCCTGATCCGGCTTCAGATGCGCAGACGCCTGCGGACGAGCCGATACCGCAGCCAGCGGCACCACCACCACCACCTCCACCGGGGCCGGTATTTGGCACATCGTTTCCAGCTGATCACGACCCGGCTAGTGGCCAGCGATTCGGGGCGTCTGCCCCGGATGTTGCTCCCGCGTTCGGCATTCCGGTCCATGTGGAACTGGAGCCACTGCCGGAACCCGAGATCGATCCGGCGTCCGAGGCACCGACCGCCCCGTATGAAGTCTGGTTTCCGGATCCGCCGTCGGAGTCTGAAGAAGAGATTCCCTATGTGCCGGAGCAGGAGCCAGTTCGATCAGGACTCCGATCACCTATCCCGTTTACGGCTCCGGAACCAGTGCTGGCTCCGTCTGGCAGGCCGCGACGGGAGGTGTTGCAACCGTTGACCCGGGTCTATCGTCAGGAGCCCGACCCAACCAGCCCGGCGCTTCGTCCGATGTTGCATCGGGATCGATTTTCTCTGGCTGTTGCGGGCATCGGGGTGCTGACCACGGTCGCGATGGTTGGCTATATCATGATTCAGTACGACGATATCCCGCCCTCACTGACGTTGCACTGGAACGTTGATGGACTTCCCGGCCGGATCGGCGAGCCGCGGGAAATCTGGATTCTTCCGGTGATTGCCGGGTTGGTACTGATCGCCAATGTTGGACTGGCCTGGAGTATCGCCCAGTTCGACCGTTTTGCGGCCCGATTGCTGGTCAGTTCTACATTGCTTGTTCACCTCGTAACGTGGCTCGCACTCATTATGCTTCTTAATTAATCCGCTCCCTGAACGTGGCCGAACATGCCGTGACGCGTTAGAATCCCGGTTGTTCGTCATTGATGGACACGGAGCGGCGAAACGATCTCCCCGACGAGCGAACATCCCGTACTCATTCACACCGCCTTGCCTTCCGATCTGGATGGCTGGCTGGAGGAACTTCCCCGTGCGAATCCTGGTCCTCGCAATTATCTCGTTCGCGCTGACGATCACTGTCGTTGCCTGTTCGAGCAACGATGACGACGACGTTGAAATCGAACCCACGCCAACTGCGGTTGTGACGTTGACGCCTGAACCAACGGCGACACCGGAACCGACACCATCCCCTGAGCCGACCGCCACAGCGACCGCGACCGCTACGCCCGAGCCCACGCCGGAGCCAACCGCGACGGTTGAGCCAACGCCTGAACCAACACCGGAGTCCGAGCATCGTTCGACGCTGACCGGTGAACCAGTAGACGAACCACCGCTCCGACCGATTGCGGTGCGGATCGACAACTCTCCACAGGCCCGACCGCACACTGGACTGGTCGAGGCGGACCTCATCTACGAGTCTCCGACCGAAGCCGGAATTACACGATTCCTGGCGCTGTATCAGACCTCTGCACCCGAGGTCGTTGGGCCGGCTCGTAGTGCCCGGTTGATGGATGTGGATGTTGCTCCGATGCACGACGCCGCACTTGCCTATTCCGGGGCGTCGATCGGGGTTCAGGACCGGCTCTGGCAGCGAGGCTTGCCGCTGCTGGTTCTTGAAGGGAACGCCAGCTCGGCAGCCTGGCGGGACAACAGCCGCTCTGCCCCGCACAACCTGTTCACCTCGATCCCGGCGCTCCGCGAAGTTGCGGACAGCCAGGGTTGGAATCGACTGGCCGAGAATACACCGTTCACGTTCGGTGATACTCCGGACGGCGGTGTCGCGGGTGCAGGAGTTGATATTCCCTTCGCCTCGGGTTCAGTGGAGTTCCGCTTCAATGAAGAGACCGATTCGTATGATCGAATCGTTGGCGGAGTCGAGGCTCGTGACGCGGTGACGGATGAGATCGTCTCACCCCGTAACGTGGTAGTGATCTGGGCGCCGTTCTTCGTGGGCGATATCGCTCCAAACACGCGCGGAGAGGTCTCCAATGACGTCGATCTGTACGGCAGTGGGAATGCCTGGGTTCTGCGCAATGGCGAACGCTACGAAGTCGAGTGGCGGCGCGATGAACAGTCGGATCCATTCCGTTTTTATGATCAGTCATCTGGAGAAGAGATCTCGCTGGCCGAAGGCAAGACGTGGATCAATCTCTTGCCGCTCGATATGTCCGCTCAGGCGGTCGATTAGAGACCCTCTGCTATAATCGCACAGCCCTCGCATCGCATTGCTGCGGGGGAGATTGCAGGGGAGCGTAGCTGGATTTTGCTGGCTACCGTCGTGACGAAACGGCTGAGCGGGAGGCGTATGGCCAATTTCATTACGATCGGTCGCCTTGGTCTCCTCTTTCTCACGATTGCCCTGATCTATACGCGATCATTTCCGCTGGTGGCGGTGATGGCGTTTATGATCTTTGTGGTCTTCATTAGCGATGCGCTGGATGGATTTATCGCCCGGAGGCAGGGCTCGACCAGTGAATTCGGTGCGGTACTCGATATCGCCGGAGACCGGGTTGTCGAAAATGCCCTGTGGATCGTGTTTGCCCATCTCGGGTTGATCGGGGTCTGGGCTCCACTACTGGTGATGACGCGAGGGTTTTTCGTCGACACGATGCGGGGTGTCGCCTATACGAAGGGCAAGACGGCGTTCGGGGATAACACGATGGCCCGATCTCCGATCACCCATTTCCTGACGGCGTCTCGATTCATGCGCGCGTTCTACGGAGCGGCGAAAGGTATCGCGTTCGTCTTTCTGACGGCTCTGTTTGCCGCACGTTTGCCGGATGCCGAAGGTACGCTGTACGCAACGATCATCGACTCATTGCCGATGCTGATCTTCGGCTGGTTCATGGTGTATGCGTCGCTTGCGCTCACGGTCATCCGGGGAATTCCGGTGCTCTTAGATTCAATGAGTTATCTCAAAGAGGAGTCCACGTCATCTCGATGATTGCTGCTGTATTCGATCTTGATCGAACACTGTTACCGAAAACGACAGCCGAACGCATCTTCCTGCGATATCTGCTGGAGAGGCGCTTGCTCGGTGCTGGTTCGCTAGTGAAGACCGTCCGGGCGGCGATCCAGGGATCGAACCAGGGAAGCATTGCCCAGCAGATTCGCGCTGAGCGCCCATACCTTACGGGAATGCATGATGCGGCACTCCGCCTGCACGGGAGACGCTGCGCGTTCGAGCGGATTCTGCCAGCGCTGTCCCAGCGAGGTATCGATCACCTCCTGTGGCATCGCGATCAGGGGCATCGTATCGTGTTGCTCTCGGGGTCGCTTCCGTATGTGGTGGAACCACTCGGTGATCGTCTGGGCGTCGATCATGTCATTTCGAGTCAGATGGAACTGTCGAATCGGCGCCTGACTGGCAAGCTTGCGGCGGCACACCCGTACGGTGCGGCCAAGGCAGAATTGATGCTGGATCTGGCGCAGGAGCAGCAACTCGATCTGGATAAGTCCTACTGCTACGCCGACGATCATACCGACGAGCCGCTCCTGCAATTGTTCGAGGAGTCAATCTGCGTGAATCCGTCTGATCGTTTGCGCGGAATCGCCCAGACAAACGGCTGGCGCATCGAGTCATTTACCTGATGGCCGCGAACAGGGAGAGCCGGGTGGCGGGACAGAATCAGATTCCGAAAGATCCATTCAAGCTGCGACTGGCGATCTGGCTGGCACGAGCGGTTAGCCGCCTTTTCTGGCTGCTCAATCGTCGTGTCCTCTACCTTCTGTCCGATATCGGGGGATTGCTGTTCTATCTCCTGTTCCCGACGTATCGCAACAACGTCCGCTCGAACCTTTCCCATGTTCTGGGGCCAGAGGCATCAGACCGGGAACTCCGACGCGCGACGCGGAACGTGTTCCGCACCAGTGCCCGGAATTTCGCCGATCTCACTCGTGTTCCACGCCTCTCACCAGAGCAATTGCTCGCTTCCGTGCGCACGAATCCCGAGGGAATCGAAGGCCTCGAGCAAGTGGTTGCCAGCGGCAAGGGCGGGGTACTGGTCACCGCGCACTTCGGCGCCTTCGACTATGTCGGGCAGATCCTCTGGTTGCGTGGTTATGAGTTGACCCTGCTGACCGCCCGAACGGTGCCGGAGTTCATCGATGCGGCAGTAACGTACCTGCGGGGCTCGCGTGGCGCCAGAATGGAGCCGGCCACTCCAGGTGGCGTCCGGCGTGTTCTGACTGCGTTGAAGCGCGGGCAACTGATTGGGATCGTTGCCGACCGCGACTTCTTCCAGAACGGGAAGCCGGTCACGTTTTTCGGCACCGAGACCACGCTGCCACCCGGGCCGATCCGGATTGCCAGAGATTCTGGCGCCCCGATCATCCCGACGTTTGCCCGGCGGGAGCGTGGTGGATACTACATGCACGTCGAGGAACCATTCTTCGTGGAGAAGACCGACAACGCGGAGGAAGACATTCGGAAGGGACTGGCACAGCTCGTCGAGGTATTTGAGCGCCAGCTCCGATCTGCCCCCGATCAGTGGGTTATGTTCCAGCGTGTCTGGACCGCAGCGCCACAGCAGGCGATCCGCGTTTTCCCGGTTGGCTCTCCGCTCGATGGGAAGATTCTTGGGCCATCCAGCGAGGAACGTGATCGGTGGGCCAGCCACGAAGGTGAAAAACAGGCGCGGCCCGTCCAGGAGGACGAGCCACGATCATCGAATCCATCAATTGGACACTACCCGAATACTGCGCGCCCGGACTCTAGCGGAAGTTCGTAAACTGCAGCGCGACCGGATAGTCGGATTCCTTCATCGCCTGCATGACCGCCTGAAGATCATCCTTGTTCTTGGATGACACCCGGACCTCATCGCCTTGAATCTGGGCGGTTACCTTCTTGAAATCAGACCGGATCTGCTTGCTGATCTGCTTGGCGATTTCTTCTGGAATACCGCGCTTTAGCTTGATCTCCTGCCGCACTTTGCCGCCGCTGGCAGTCTCCTGCTTCTGATAGTCGAGAACCTTCAGCGAGAGGCCCCGCCGGATAACCCGGCTCTCCAGAATATCGGTAACGGCAGCGAGTGTGAAATCAGTGTCCGTGGTGATGACGATTTCATTGTCGTTGCGTTCGATCTCTGTCGGTGTGCTCTTGAGATCGAAGCGGGTGCGAACTTCGCGTTCGGTCTGATCGACTGCGTTCGTGAGTTCCTGCTGATCAAAATCAGAAACGATATCGAATGAGTTTGTCGATGCCATTCAATGCGTCCTTTCTCTGTACCTGTCGTTTTCTGTCACCTCGATGAGGTGGCTCCAGCCTATTCCCGTGTCTCGCTGGGAGAAACGTGCAGAATCCCCATGTTCATCTCTTCAACGAGTACCTCTGTGCCGGTTTCAATATTTCCAGCCGCCGACACCGCCGACCACTCCTGCTCGTGAATTCTCACGACACCGCGAGGGTTGAGCGGTTCGATCACGAAGCCAGTCTGACCGGCAAGATCGGGTGGTTGCCCCTCAAGCTGGCTCTGCCGCACCCGGAAGACCGCCCGGAGCGTTATCAGCAGCACGATCACCCAGCCCACCATCGTACCAACGATAACCCAGGCATTCACACTGACGTCCGGGGCGAAGGCAGACATAGCGCCCCATGGGCGATAGAGCGACAGTGATCCGGCGACGTAGGCGACCAGGCCGAAAGCGCCCGCAACACCGATCCACGGTGTCCGGAGTTCCGCGATAAAGAGAATGGCCGCGAGAAAGATCAGGGCAAGCCCGAACCAGGAGACCGGGAGATTTCCCAGTGCGACGAATGCCAGCGCAAGGCAGACGACGGCAGGAATGCCAGCGATGAGTCTTCCGGGAGTGAACAGCTCGACGATCAGCAACAAGAGTCCGGCGCTGAGCAGGGCGTAAGCAACTGACGCATGGGTAATCGCCCGAAGTGTGATTTCCCACCAGGTAAGGGATATCTCGATCAGCCGGGCTCCTTCAGTGTTCAGATCGACTGGCCCCATCGTGGTCTGGACGGTCTCTCCGTGAACGATCGCCAGTGCGTCCTGATACGTTTCACCGATTCCGTCGACAACGCCAGCTTCGTTCGCCTCTTCCGCAGTGAAGATCACCTGGTCCTGAATGATCGTTTCAACCTGATCAGCGTCACGACCGCGAATCATCGCCGTTCGGTTGGCGATTGCCGAGCCAAACTCGATTCTGGCTTCTCGTTCTTCTGGTCCGATCAGGTCCGTCATTCCGGGTGGGGGAGAGGAACCGATTGTGGCATCCGGGTGAATAATCGTCTTGTTTGCGGACAGCGTAATCAGAAACGCTCCGGCAAGTGCCTGAGCTTCTGGCTCCGGCCCCACGAACGCGATCACCGGAACTTCGCTCCCGAGGATCGCCTGATTTAGCCGGCGTACAGCCCGGTCGAGACCGCCGGGTGAGTTCACCTTGAGCAGGAGCGCATCGGCATCCTGGCTCTCGGCACGTTCCAGAACCCGGATAGTGTGATCGGCGGTCAATTCGCTGAAGATGCCGTTCAGTTCGGCGATGTACACACGGGATTGCTGAGCGCTGGAGTCGCTGGATGGGATGATGAGCAAACCGGCCGTGAGGATGATTGCAGCCAGCGCCAGCAGACCGGCACGATGTATTCGTTGCCAGCCGGCGGTTGACCTGTCTCCGTTTGCCGTTGTCATCAGCACGGCCTTCCCGTGTTTCCCCGGATCATGTGGGGGTATTTCAACTTCGCTCAATGGTAACCGATTGGGGGTGTCCGGTCACCATCGGGTTGTGGTCGGCGGCGCCAGTCTGGGCGAGCTGCGTTTATTGACTGCACCACGTCGCTGTGCTAACATCTTGCTTGCTGGTCGGCGTGATCGCTAGCCAGTGAACCGCATATTCTGGCGATGATCGGAAGTAGTAGATCGTCATCTCGATCCAGAGAGTTGCCGGCTGGTGCAAGGCAACACCGGGAAATGACGAGCGAACTCGTCCGGGAGCTGTTTCGGTGAAATAGATAGCCGAAACCGGATAACCTCCGATATCGGGTTACCGAGTGGGTAGACACCACGGGGCTGTAGCTCAGCTGGGAGAGCACAACACTGGCAGTGTTGGGGTCAGGGGTTCGAGTCCCCTCAGCTCCACGTTTAGAATCAGGTCTACCAACCAGGGTGGTACCGCGGAACTGGCCTTTCGTCCCTGCCAGGGGGATGGAGGGCTTTTTTCGTGTCCGGGTCTCATTTGGCGGATCGCGCAGTTCATACGGCAGGAGGATCCCGGTGGCAACGACTGAAACGCAATCTCGCGCTCGGGCGCGTCAATACAATGCCAGCCAGGTTGAAGCCAAATGGCAGAAAGCCTGGGAAGAAGCACAGCTCGCGAAAACGCCGGATCACTCCGAACGCCCCAAGTGGTATGCCCTGACGATGTATCCCTATCCCTCAGGGGATCTGCACATCGGACACTGGTATGCAATGGCTCCGTCCGATTCCGCTGCCAGGTTCAAGCGCATGTGCGGCTACAACGTCCTCTTTCCGATGGGTTTCGACGCTTTCGGTCTGCCAGCGGAGAATGCGGCGATCCAGCGAAACATCCATCCCCATACCTGGACAATGGCCAACATCGAGAACATGCGGAAACAGATGCGCTCGATGGGCGCAATGTTCGACTGGGACCGTGAGGTCATCACCTGTCTTCCCGATTACTACCAGTGGAACCAGTGGCTCTTCCTGCAATTCATGAAGGCCGGGCTGGCCTATCAGGCCAAGGCTCCGGTCTGGTGGTGTCCGAAGTGCCAGACCGTGCTGGCGAACGAGCAAGTTGTCGAGGGAGAGTGTGAGCGCTGTCATTCGGAAGTCTCCCGTCGGGACCTGACCCAATGGTTCTTCCGGATTACGAAATACGCCGAAGAACTGCTCGATTTCAGCAAGATCGACTGGCCCGATCGCGTTGTCACGATGCAGACCAACTGGATCGGCCGTTCGGAAGGTGCCCGGGTTGTCTTCACCAGTGAGCAGGATGACTCGATCGAGGTCTTCACGACACGCCCCGACACGCTGTGGGGAGCCACCTTCATGGTGCTGGCTCCGGAGCATCCGCTGGTCGAAAAATTGACGACCGACGAACAGCGTGACGATGTCGAAGCCTATGTCCGGCAGGCCCGGCGACAGACCGAGATTCAGCGAACAAACACGGAGAATGAAAAGACCGGTGTGTTCATTGGAGCCCACGCAGTGAACCCGGTGAACGGTGAGCGAGTTCCGATCTGGATCGCTGATTACGTGCTGATGGGATACGGCACTGGTGCCATCATGGCGGTGCCTGCCCACGATGAGCGTGACTTCGAGTTCGCCCGGAAGTTCGATCTGCCAGTGCGCGTCGTGATTCGTCCAGAAGATTCTGATCTCTCCGACGAAACGATTACCGAAGCCTACGCCGGCGAAGGCGTGATGGTGAATTCGGCTCACTTCGACGGCACCCCGACTGCCGATGGCGAGGCCGTTTCCCAAGTCATCGAATGGCTGGACGAGCAGGGACGCGGCTCGGGTGAGATCAATTATCGATTCCGGGACTGGCTGGTATCTCGCCAGCGCTACTGGGGTACGCCGATCCCGATCATCTACTGCGATTCCTGCGGAACGGTCCCGGTGCCAGAGGAAGATCTGCCGGTTGTTCTGCCGGAAGATGCCGAATTCAAGCCGACCGGGGAATCGCCGCTCAAGACCCACGAAGGCTTCGTCAACACGATATGCCCGAGTTGTGGTGCTGCCGCGAAGCGTGAAACCGATACGCTGGATACGTTCGTTGATTCATCCTGGTATCAGTATCGGTTCCTTAATCCGCACTATGTTGACGGGCCGGTTGATCCGGACAAGGCCGCAGAATGGCTGCCGGTTGATCAGTACACCGGCGGGATCGAACACGCCACGATGCACCTGCTCTACGCGCGATTTTTCGCCAAAGCGATGCGGGACATCGGCTTGCTGACGATCGACGAACCATTCACCCGCCTCTACAACCAGGGGATTATCCTCGGTGAGGACAACGAGAAGATGTCCAAGAGCCGTGGGAACGTGGTTGACCCGGATGAACTGGTCAGCGAGCAGGGTGCCGATGTCGTCCGCCTGTACCTGATGTTCATTGCTCCCTGGGATCAGGGCGGCCCCTGGAATTCTCGAGGCATTTCCGGGATCGAACGGTTCGTCCGCCGAGCCTGGGCGATCACCGATGAGACTGCGGACCTGCCAGCTGATGACGACGTCGACCCGGACGTCGATCTTCAACTCCGCAAGGCGCTGAATAAGGCAATTCAGGTCGTCGGAGATGACATCGGCGATTTCGAGTTCAACACGATGCTGGCCCGTTTGATGGAGTTTGTGAACGAGCTCTACCAGCTGCGTGAGCGCGGAGCCACGAGCTCGCCCGCCTGGCGGGAATCGCTCGAGTCGCTGGCATTGATGCTGGCCCCGAGTGCTCCGCATCTGGCCGAAGAACTCTGGCATCGCCTGGGTGGCGAGTTCAGTGTTCACCAGCAGGCCTGGCCATCCTTCGATCCGGGGTTGACGGTCGAGGCAACGGTCGAACTGGCGGTGCAGATCAACGGAAAAGTCCGGGATCGCCTCGAGACCGCCGTGGATGCCGACGAAGAGACGGTCTTGGCAATGGCGATGGCGAGCAGCCGGGTTCAGGACGGTATCGGCGACAAGCAAGTTCGCAAGGTGATCTACGTGCCTGGTCGAATCCTGAACATCGTCGTCGGCTAGTCTGTCGATGAGCAGCAATCATGTGGAGCCGGGCGGGTCGATCGATCGGCCGCCCGGCCATATTCCGGTCATCACGATCGCCGGGGGCACCGGCTCAGGAAAGACGACGATTGCCGCGGCAATCGAGTCGGTCGTCGGCGCTGACCGTGTGACGCTGATCTCTCACGATTCCTACTACCGCGATCGGCCCGATCTCTCGGCAGCCGAACGCGCCAACCTCAACTTCGATCACCCGGAGAGCCTCGAAACCGAGCTTCTTGTTCAGCATCTTGATCAGTTGTCGACTGGGAACCCGGTTGATATCCCTATCTACGATTTTGTCGAGCATCGCCGACTCGCCGATACTGTGCAGGCCGTACCCCGGGAGATAATCCTGGTGGAAGGCGTGCTGTCACTCGTCGAGGAGAGCCTGCGAAGCCGATCAGCGCTGTGCATCTATGTCGATACTGATGACGATGTCCGCTTCATTCGCCGGCTGCATCGAGACGTTCACGAGCGCGGCCGGTCGATGGAGTCGGTAATCGATCAGTATCTGACCACCGTGCGTCCAATGCACATCCAGTTTGTCCGGCCGAGTCGGCGGCATGCTGACATTATCGTTCCGGAAGGTGGACATAACATTCGGGCAATCGAGATGATCTGTGCCCAGATTCGGGCAATGGCCGATCACGGTCGGAGTCAGAGAGAGGATAACGCCTGATGCGAATCGAATCGTTCGAACTCGAGCGCTGGATGACAACCTGGGAGACAGTGGTTTCCTACGATCTGGCCGAGTCTGGAATTCAGCCGATGAGTGTCAACCAGCTGGGAGCCCTGACCGGAGAGCAGGACCGGATCGCCAGTATTCTCGATGAGCCATTGCTCTACAGCGAGGCGTGCGGGACGATTCAACTCCGGGAGATTATCGCCGGGCTGTATGAGAATACGGACCCGGACAACGTGCTGGTGACCACCGGTGCGATCGAGGCGAATTTCCTGCTCTTCAACACGCTGCTGGTTCAGGGCGATGAAGTGATCGTGGTTGATCCGTGCTATCAGCAGCTCGCCAGTGTCCCGAAGGCGCTCGGCTGCATCGTGAAGCCCTGGAGCCTGACACCAGAGAACGGGTTTCGCTATCAGCTCGATGAGCTGCAAACTCTGATCTCACCGCGGACGCGCATGATCGTGATCAATTCGCCACACAATCCAAGTGGAGCGATTCTGACCGACGAGGAGCTCGATCAGGTCTATGCAATGGCGGAATCGGTTGGCGCCTGGGTGTTGAGCGATGAGGCCTACCGCTGGCTGTCACTGCCGGATCAGCCGACCTGTGCAGGCCCCGCACGAGATCGGGGCGACTCGGGACTCTCGGTCGGTACGTTGTCCAAGCCATTCGGGCTGCCCGGATTGCGGATCGGCTGGATGGTGGCCCCGGCAGATGTGGTGAAGCAGTGCTGGTCATTCCGGGACTACATTTCGCTGAGCCCCGGGTATCTCAATGATCGGCTGGCGCAGATCGTTCTGGAGCATCGAACCACATTGATGGAGCGAACCCGTTCGATCGCCAGTGGCAATCTTGCGCTGGTTGAGCAATGGATTCGAGAGCGTGAGGGCCTGATTGAATGGGTTCGACCGCAGGGTGGATTGCTCGGCCTGCTGCGATACCAGATGGATATTCCGTCGGCAGAGCTCGCCGATGATCTGGCCCGTGATGCGAGCGTCATGCTGGCTCCGGGATCGGCGTTCGGCCATGAACATCATCTGCGGATCGGATTCGGTGCGGAACCGGAGCGCTTCCGGGAGGGTATGGACGTTGCTGGCAACTACATCGAGCGCGTCGCCAGCGAGCGGGGCGTGCGAAACCGGTAGCCTGGTCTCGTTTAATACCGGTCGGGAGGGGACATGCCCCTCCCTGCCATAGCCTGTATCCGAGCTCTCGATCCGGCCTAGTAGCGGACTGCTTCGCCTGCCACTGCGGTATCGATGTTCGCCAGTTCGGATGACTGCCATCCGGTTTCCTTGATGGCGTTCGTCAGTCCTTCGAGCATGAACTTCATCTCACTGGCCAGGGCACAGTACTGGAAGCCTTCAGCGAGGCGCTGCTTGAGGCCTTCCGGGCCAGAGGTGTGGATACCCGGTGCGATGCCATGAGCCTTTGCCGTCTCACGGATCGTCTTGATCGCATCGACCAGCTCGGGAATATCGCTCTCCAGCGAAACACCGAGACCGAGTCCCATTGATGCGGCCAGATCGTTCGGACCGATGAAAGTCGCATCGAATCCGGGAACGCTCATGATCTCGTCGATGTTGTTGACACCATCAATGTGCTCAATCTGGAGCACCAGCAGGGTGTTCTCGTTGGCGTTCTCATAGTAGGTCTTGCCGCCGGTGTTGAAACTCAGTGCGTGACGGCCACCACCAACGCTGCGGTTGCCCATCGGGTAATAGCGGGCGGCTTCAACGGCCATCTCCGCTTCCTCGCGTGTGTTTACCATTGGAACAACGATGCCCCAGGCGCCAGCATCGAGCACGCGCTTGAAGTTTTCCGGTTCGTTCCAGGGAATCCGTACCATCGGAGCGGTGCCGCCAGAGCCGATTGCGGCAAACATCTGGGCAAGCGTCCGGATGTCGACCGGGTTGTGTTCGGCATCGACGGTGAGCCAGTCGAACGGCAATCGTCCGAGGAATTCTGCGGATTCCGGACTGGGAATCGACAGCCAGGTTCCAATTGATGGTTCTCCGGCCTGAAGACGGCGTTTCGCATGATTGGCGCGCATCGTTGAGTCCTCTCCATTGAGTACGGTTTTTGATCACGTTTGTCGATTATAGGACGGAATCGGCAATCGTGGGGCATCGAGAGGGTCAGGAATCGAAAAACAGGTAGTTGACGTAGGCGAAAACCTCACGAATCACGTAGTGTTGTTCCGCAGGAGTTCCTGGCCTGATGGGGCTCGTCGTGGTCGGTGAACCCTTTGCGGAGAGGTCGAGATTGCCGGCAATCTGCTTGACCCGGAACATGTGGAATGGGTCGCTCACCAGAATGACGGAGCGCTGGTCGCGTGCGATAAGTTGCTCTGCGGCCGCTTCCAGACTCTCCCGGGAATTCAGGCCGATCGGCACCGAGAGAAGATTCTCGGGCGGAACTCCGCGATTCTGCAGGTAGGAGTGTCCGACGTCGGCTTCGGAGTAGACATCCCCCGGCGCCACGCCACCGGTAAGCACAATGAACTGAGCGTAGCCCTGCTCATAGAGCGAATGTGCATGATCGAGCCGGGCGCGGAAGGTGGTCGATGGCTGTCCATCCCACTGGGCTGTGCCGAGCACCACAATGGCATCTGCCGGCGCGGCTTCATCCTGACGGGCCTGATTGACGACCGCGAAGCCGATGACTCCAAGAAAAATGACACCACCGAAGACGAAGAGAACACTGAGTATGATGAACCAGCGAACCGCCCTGCCGAATCCGGAGGAGGCCGCTCGTTTTCGATTCCCGCTCTCAAGAGAGCGACGGGGGTAGTCCTGGTTTTGACGGCGGTGCTGGGGTGGAATTGTTCCAGGCCTGTTCGACTAATGACCTCGGGACGGCGGACTGGCATACTCATCTTCCATGAAAGATGAAACAAGCCACCCTGGAAGGATAACCGAGATACGGGATCAGGTGCGAGATCCTGAACGGGTCAGCCTGTTCATTGATGGAGAGTTCCGGATAGGCCTGCCCAGAATCGCGGTAGCGGAGCGGAATCTCCGGATTGGCCAGATCCTGACCGAAGAAGACCTTGCCGAACTCGAGTCTGTCGACGAGGCCAGTCGGGCCATAAACCAGACACTGCGCCTGCTTGGTTATCGACCCCGATCCAGCTCCGAGATCTCATCGCGGTTGCGCCGCAACGGATTTTCGGAGCCAGCGATTCAGTCGGCCATCGAGCGGATGGTCGAGTACGGCTATGTCGACGATCAGGACTTTGCCAGGTTCTGGGTCGAGAACCGGCAACAGCATCGACCACGTGGGCGACGTATGCTCGAGAGCGAACTCCGGCAACGGGGTGTCTCGCCAGATCTGATCGATCAGGCTATCGATGAAGCGGACATTGATGAGTACGGAGCAGCGCGGGAACTGGCAATAAAGCAGATGGATCGGTACCGGGGACTGGAGCCCGACGTCTGGCGTCGACGCATGGCCGGGTTCTTGCAGCGCCGGGGATACGGTTGGAATGTAGTCCGGCAGGTGCTTGATGAACTGGAACGGAACGACGATGATGGCTGAGGTTCGCCATCGCCTGGTGGACGCTGCGATGTTGGAGTCCATCCTGACGGTTGCTATACTCTCATAGGCCGCTGGAATTCCTTTCCTTTTTCGAGCCCACTTGAACAATCGCTGGATCATATGTGTTGGATGGCGTGGATGGCAGAAATCACCTGGCACGGTCATGCCTGTTTTACGATTACAAGCCGGGACGTGACGGTACTGATGGACCCGGTTCCGAGTTCTCTGGGGTTCAATATCGGGAATTCGTCGCCAGATATCGTGACCGTCAGCCATGACCATTCGGGACACTCCGCGCTCGATCAGGTCAGCGAAGGCTACCGGCTTATAAACGGCCCGGGCGAGTACGAAATTCAGGATGTCCTGATCGACGGTATACAGACCTATCACGATGGCGAGCGGGGCAAACAGTACGGAAAGAACACCGTCTACCTGGTCGAGGTCGAGGATCTGGTTATCTGCCATCTCGGCGATATCGGACATGTATTGACCGAACAGCAGGCTGAGATGATCAGTTCGGTGGATGTCCTGCTTGTTCCGGCTGGCGGAGGCCCGACGATCTCTCCGGCGCAAGCGGCGGAGATCATTGCTCAGGTCGAACCTGGAATTGTTATCCCGATGCAGTATCGGACCGAGTTCGGAGATCTGGAGCGAGAGCCGGTCGACGGGTTCCTCAAGGAGCTGGCGTCGTCGGAACACGAAGTTCTTCCGAAATTGCGAGTTCGGAAGTCTGACGTCGGAGAAACGGTACGAATCGTGGTGCTGGAGCCGGTTGCGGGGTAACCTGAACCGGCTTCTCACTTTGTATTGATCAATCGGATGAGACTGGACAGGCCAGATTCGCGTTCGCGCGGTGAGACGGATTCGTGCCGTCCTGGCATGGCGAAGGCAGGGAGCACATGCCGAAATTCATCTTTGTGACTGGTGGCGTGGCGTCATCGGTCGGGAAAGGTATTACCACGGCGTCCATCGGTCGCCTGATCAAGAGCCGCGGGCTGAGTGTCTCGATCATGAAGCTCGACCCGTACATCAACGTCGATCCGGGCACGATGTCTCCGTATCAGCACGGCGAAGTATTCGTGACTGACGATGGTGCCGAGACAGACCTCGACCTGGGCCACTACGAGCGATTTACCGAGGAGAACCTGAGCCGGGCGTCCAACGTGACGACAGGTCAGGTCTATTCCTCAGTGATCGCCAAAGAGCGACGCGGAGACTTCCTTGGCGGGACGGTGCAGGTCATTCCGCACATCACCAATGAGATCAAGGATCGTATCCGGATGGTGGCAAACCAGCACCGGACCGATGTAGTGGTGGTGGAAGTCGGGGGAACGGTTGGAGATATCGAGAGTCAGCCGTTCCTGGAAGCGATCCGGCAGATGCGCAAGGAAGAGGGCCGGCGAAACGTCCTCTACCTGCATGTGACATTGCTCCCGCAACTCTCCAGCACGGGAGAGATGAAGACCAAGCCAACGCAGCACTCGGTGAAGGAACTGCGGGCGATCGGTATCCAGCCCGATGTGCTGGTCTGTCGCGCTGATCAGCCGGTTCCGGACGATGTCCGGGCGAAGATCGCGCTGTTTGGCGACGTTGACGAGGACGCGGTGATTCCGCTGCCGACGGCCAGTTCGATCTACGAAGTTCCGCTGATTCTCGAGGAGCTCGGACTTGGACGTTACCTGAGCGAGCATTTCGGCTGGATGAACATGGCGCCGGACCTGCGGAACTGGTCGGCACTTGTGGCGAGGATTCGTCAGCCACGTCAACCAGTGCGGATTGCGCTGGTGGGCAAGTATGTCGAGCTCCACGACGCCTACATGAGCGTCATGGAATCACTGGAACACGCCGCGCTGGCCCATGATCTGAGTGCAGAGATCGTCTGGGTCAATTCTGAGCGGGATGATTTCGAGGAGATGCTTGCTGAACTGAGCGATGTCTCCGGAATTGTGGTGCCGGGTGGTTTCGGTGCCCGTGGCATCGAAGGAAAGGTCGTGGCTGCTCAGTACGCGCGAGTCCGGAAGATCCCCTATCTGGGGCTGTGCTACGGCCTGCATATGGCCGTGATCGAATTCTGTCGCAGTGTCCTCGGGCTCACCGGCGCCAACAGCACGGAGATCGACCCGGAAACATCGCACCCGGTGATCGACATCATGCCGGATCAGCGCGACGTTGACATGGGCGGGACGATGCGTCTCGGATTGTATCCCTGTTCACTGGTGCCAGGAACGAAAGCCGCCAACGCCTACCGGACCAGTTCCGTCGACGAACGGCACCGGCATCGGTTCGAGGTAAGCAACGCCTATCGGGAACAGATGGCCAAGGCTGGGCTCATCGTCAGTGGTCAGTCCCCAGATGGCCGGCTGGCCGAGATTATGGAGCTGCGTGACCATCCGTTCTTCGTTGGTGTACAGTTCCATCCAGAGTTCAAATCGAGACCGACGCGACCACATCCATTATTCGATCATTTCATCGCTGCTGCGCGGAAAGTGCTGCACGAAGGTGATCAACAGGCACTGCCGTTAGGCGAGGCACTCGCGGTGCAGTCAACGCGTGCCTGATTCGTTGTGGGCGTAGAGGCATTGTGATAGGATTCGCAATCGTTGCGGGACCCGAATGAGAGCCCGCTCGGAGACAGGCAGCAGCTCAGGGCCGCCGGCCTTGCAGTGGGATTGGGTTGCTCAGTAGTTGCCGGTCTCATCATATGTGTCCTTGGGGGCATCCTTCTCGATCGATGGCTCGACACCACCCCCATCTTTACGCTGGCTGGCGTGCTGGCGGGGATCCTGGCAGCAGGAGCCCAGTTGTATCGCCTGGCCACCGCAGGACGTTGAAAAATTGCGCTTGCAGGTTTGCGCAGAACGTGGTGAAATCAGTCGGCTGCCGACGGTTTACGGCAAGGAGCTTCGATGGACTTGAATGTTTACGTCGCCCCCGGGGAACTGGGCAGAGTGTCCATTCCGGGTACCGACCTCGCGATTATATTCACGAACTCCTTCCTTACCATGATTCTGGTAATGGGCGTAATGCTCATCGGCGGCGTGATGATTGTTCGTAGAGCAACACTCGTGCCAAACCACTTGCAGGCCTGTTTCGAGGTGATCGTCGAGTTCCTCCTGAACATCGTAGAGAGCGCGGCAGGGAAGTCATACGCACGCAAGATCTTCCCCCTCATTGGCGGCGCGTTCCTCTTTATCCTCTTTGCTAACTATTCCGGTCTTCTTCCAGGAATGAAGACAGTCTACTTCGAAGGTTTCAGCGGCGACCGCGAAGGTGTGTTGCTGTTCCGGGCGCCGACGGCCGATCTGAACATGACACTGGCGATGGCGCTGGTGACGTTCTTTGCGGTCCAGGTTGCTGGTGTATCCAGCCATGGCGTTGGCGGCCGATTGAAGCACATGGCCACGGGCCCGTGGTGGCTGGCCTGGTTGCTCTTCCTTATCGAAGTTGTCAGTGAGCTCTCCCGCATTGTTTCGCTCTCCTTCCGTCTTTTCGGAAACATCTTCGCGGGTGAAGTTCTTCTCGGTGTCATGTACACCATCACAAATGCCATCAAGATCAGCGTTATCGGGTTGGTAATTCCGGTCATCTTCATTTATGTGGAAGTTCTCTTCGGTGCAATTCAGGCACTCGTGTTTGCGCTTCTGACAATGATCTACATTGTTCTGGCTGCGGCGCATGATGATGATCACGGAGATGCGGAATCTCATCACGGGGATTCAGAGTCGGAGGCACAAAAGGGAACGACCTCGCCTGCATCGGCTAGCGGGGACTAGTAGTAGTTGTGAGCGATCGCCCGGGGGTCGGGTTCGAAGATCGCCTAGTTAGTGGTTCATCGGCACGCCTGGGGTGCGCCGATGGAGGGAGGAAGCAAGAGTGTTCAACGAAGTAAGTGATCCGAATGTAGTCATTCCGATGGCCGCGGCGCTCGCAATTGGTATTGGGTCGATCGGACCGGCGCTCGGTATTGGTATGGCTGTCCGGGCCGCCATGGAGGCTCTGGGACGCAACCCCGAAGCCGAGGGTGCTATCCGACTGACGATGATCATCGGTGCCGCGCTGGCTGAGGCTATCGCGATTTACGCGTTCGTTGTCGCGATTATCATTGCCTTCGCGCTGTAGACGTTCGCACGAATTGGGCGCCCGCGAGTAGTTTTTGCTTGCGGGCGCTGCAACGTCGCGTTTTCGTTGGTCCGCAGGCGGGAACTGAGCGGTCTGGCAGTAGGCCAGGCAAGGCTCGATCCGCTTGCGATGGTCCGAGGTTGACGATGAGGAAGTGTCAATGGACGCGCTCGGTATAGACTTAACCACGCTTCTCATCCAGCTCCTTTCGTTCGTGTTCTTCATTGCGATCTTCTGGAAGTTCGCACTGGGACCGATCACGAATATGCTGGATCAACGCCAGGAGCGTATCCGCGAAAGCATGGAAGCCGCTGAGCGGATGGAGCAAGAGCTCGCCGCCACGCAGGCTAAGAATGAAGAAGTCCTCGCTGAAGCACGGCGCGAAGCACAGGAGATTCTCTCCACCGCCCGTGAGAACAGTGAGCAGATTCTTACCCGCGCTCGTGAGCAATCCCAGACCCAGGCTGATCAGATGATCGACAAGGCGCAGGCCACTATCGCGGCCGAGCGCAAGCAGGCATGGGATGAGCTGCGCGGAGAGGTCGCCGACCTGGCGATCACCGCGGCAACCAAGATCGTCCGGCAGGAGCTGGATCGCGAGAAGCACGCTGAGCTGATTCGCGAAACACTGGCAGAGGCCGAGGCGCAGCAGCCGCAGGACTAGAACACGGCTACGTCTTCCGGATGTAGCACACTTGATACGATTAACGGTACGCGCAGCAAGAGGGGGAGCACGAAATGGCAGTCGCTGGTGCCGCAAAGCGCTATGGACAGGCTGCGTTTGACGTTGCCAGAGAACACGGTCTGGTCGATCAGTGGGAGCTAGACTTCCTTATGATCTCTGACGTTCTCAGTGACCCCGGGACAATGGACTACTTTCAGAGTCCTGCGGTTCGGCGCAGCGCCAAGGTGGAAGCCCTGACCAGTATGCTTCCCGACGAGAGCCAGGTGCTGTTGCGCAATCTTCTTCTCCTCTTGCTCGAACGGCGACGTTTTCATCAGATTCAGGACGTTGTCGCCGTTTTCCAGTCACTGGTGCTGGAAGAACGCGGAATCGCCGTGGCTCGCGTGGCCACTGCGGTCGAACTGACAGAGGAAGAGCTCGAGATGGTTCGGGGGCGGCTAAGTACGATCCTGAACAAGCAGATCGAGATCGTTCCGCAAGTCAACCCGGAGATTATTGGCGGAATTGTTGCGCAGATCGGTGATGATCTGTTCGATGGAAGTGTCCGCTCCCAACTGGCATCGCTGAAGCGGCGTCTAGCCAACTAGACGCAGGCGAGCGTTGCCTGATTGATCACAGTAGCAATGACAGGCGCATGATCCCGGATGGGCGAGTGGCCAATTTCGAGATTCTGGAGGAGTCATGGTCGCACGATCGACTGAGATACGCGACATTCTGAAGCAGCAGATTGAATCGTTCGGCACCGAGCTATCGGTGACGAACGTTGGCTATGTCGTGGAGGTCGGTGACGGTATTGCCCAGGTCCACGGACTGCGGGATGTCATGGCCAACGAACTAGTTCAGTTCTCCACGGGCGTCATGGGAATGGCGTTCAACCTCGAGGAGGACTCCGTTGGTGTGATCATCATGGGTGAGTACACCGACATCGAAGAGGGCGACGAAGTCAAGGCAACTGGCCGGATTATTCAGGTGCCAGTTGGACAAGCGCTGGTCGGCCGCGTTGTCAACGCGCTCGGTGAGCCGCTTGATGGCAAAGGCCCGATCGAATCGGACAAGTTCCGACCGGTTGAGCGTATTGCACCTGGCGTTATCGTCCGGCAGGACGTGGATACCGCCCTGCAGACCGGGGTCAAGGCAATTGACTCCATTATTCCGATCGGCCGGGGCCAGCGTGAGCTGATCATTGGCGACCGCCAGACTGGTAAGAGTGCCATCGCGATTGACACGATTATCAATCAGAAGGGCACTGATGTCGTCTCGATTTACGTAGCAATTGGCCAGAAGCGCGCACAGGTCGCACAGACGGTGGCTATCCTTGAGCGCCACGGCGCAATGGATAACACCATTGTCGTTGTCGCTTCCGCAGCTGACCCGGCACCCATGCAGTTCATCGCTCCGTATGCCGGATGTTCGATGGGCGAGGAATTCATGGAGAACGGCGGACACGCGCTGGTGATCTATGACGACCTCTCCAAGCACGCCTGGGCCTATCGTCAGGTCTCACTGCTCATGCGCCGCCCACCAGGACGTGAAGCCTATCCTGGCGACGTCTTCTACCTGCACTCCCGTCTGCTCGAGCGCGCAGCCCGTCTGCGTGACGATCTCGGCGGCGGCAGCCTGACGGCCCTTCCGATTATTGAGACGCAGGGTAACGACGTTTCGGCGTACATTCCGACCAATGTTATTTCGATTACTGATGGCCAGATCTTCCTGGAAACCGACCTCTTCTACGCTGGTGTTCGACCAGCGGTGAACGCAGGTCTGTCGGTTTCGCGTGTGGGTGGTGACGCCCAGATTCGCGCTATGCGCCAGGTGGCCGGCAAGATGAAGCTGGAACTGGCTCAGTTCCGTGAGCTGGCAGCGTTTGCTCAGTTTGCGTCTGACCTCGACCCGGCAACTCGCCGGCAGATCGACCGTGGTTCCCGTTTGACGGAGATTCTCAAGCAGCCACAGTATCAGCCGATGCCGGTTGAGGAACAGGTTGTTTCGATCTTCTTCATTACCAACGGATTCATGGATGATGTTCCGGTGGAACGAGTCGGCGAATGTGAAGCAGCGTTCCTGGAGCACATGCGAACATCGCACGCTGATCTGCTGAAGGCGATTGTTGATCAGGGCCGCCTGGAAGATGACATGATGGAATCGATCAAGAGTGCGGCCGATGACTTCAAGAAGAACGTCTGGTCGTAAGAGTCGGTGCGAACGAACGTGAGCAGGTTCAGATTCAGGGAGGTCGAGACCATTGCCTACACCACGTGAGATCCGACGCAGGATTTCGAGTATCAAAAATACCTCCCAGATCACGCGCGCGATGGAGATGGTCGCCGCATCGAAGATGCGGCGTGCGCAGCAGGCAGTGACGGCGTCTCGACCGTACTCTGAGCGGCTGCGTCTGATGATTGGTGACCTCGCGGCAATGGCCGCCGGTGCCGAGGAGCAAGCTGAGTTTCCGCTCCTCGAACGTCGCGAGATCAAGCGGTCTCAGGTCATGCTCATCACCGCTGATCGTGGTCTGGCCGGTGCGTTCAACTCGAACGTGATTCGACACGGCTTGCAGTTCATGCGAGAGCGCGAAGAGGGTTTCGAGAACATCGACATGGTTGCCATCGGCCGCAAGGGCCGGGACTTCATGACGCGGTTCGGACAGCCTCTGGTCGCAGACTTCACCAACATGCCCGATCGGCTGTCCATCGACGATGTTCGGCCGATGATCCAGATCGCGTCAGAAGACTTCATCGCCGGCAAGGTGGATGCGGTCTACGCGGTCTATACGCAGTTCATCAACACACTCCGTCAGGAACCACGTGTACTTCAGATTCTTCCGATCGAACCACCGGAAGACACTGGCGAAGCACGCGACTACATTTTCGAGCCAGATCCGACGACTGTGTTGAACGCACTGCTGCCACGCTATATCGAGGTGCAGATCTACCAGACACTGCTGGAATCAGTCGCCTCCGAGCACAGCGCTCGAATGGTAGCTATGCGGAACGCCACGGATAACGCAAAAGAAATTCAAGACGAACTGACGATGACTTACAACAAAGCGCGGCAGGCGCAGATCACCGCCGAGGTGTCTGAGATCGCCGCGGGAGCCGTTGCCCAGCAGCGGTAGCGACAGGCATGGGGGCTCTGTACGAGTTCCCGCGATCGATTAGCCGAGGGGTGCGGAGACGATGTCTACAACAGTAACTGCCGGGAGTACCGGAAAGATCGTTCAGATTCAGGGTGTTGTTATCGACGTGGAGTTTCCACCGGATCAACTCCCGAAGATCTACAACGCGCTGGTCGTCGAGCGTGAAGAAGAAGGCCCATTGACACTCGAGGTGCAGCAGCATCTCGGGAACGACTGGGTTCGCGCCGTTGCGATGTCCGGTACCGAGGGCCTTCGTCGTGGCTCCGAGGTGAAGGACACCGGCCAGGCAATTCAGGTGCCGGTTGGGCCGAAGACGCTCGGCCGCATTATGAACGTCACCGGCGACCCAATCGATGAGGCTGGGGAGATCGGCAACGACATCTTCTACCAGATTCACCGTGAGGCCCCGGGTTTCGATGAGCAGACCACTGCGGTCGAGGTGTTCGAGACCGGCGTCAAGGTTATTGACCTGGTTGCACCGTTTACCCAGGGTGGTAAGACCGGTGTGTTCGGTGGTGCCGGTGTCGGCAAGACCGTTATTATTCAGGAGCTCATCCGGAACATCGCTGCTGAGCACGGTGGGTATTCCGTGTTCACCGGTGTGGGCGAGCGTACCCGTGAAGGTACGGCGCTCTGGGGTGAGATGAACGACTCTGGCGTTGTGGACAAGACGGTGCTGGTGTTCGGGCAGATGAACGAGCCGCCAGGAGCCCGTCTCCGGGTTGGTCTGACTGGTCTGACCATGGCCGAGTACTTCCGCGATGAGGGTCGAGACGTCCTCCTCTTCATTGATAACATCTTCCGCTTCGTGCAGGCCGGTATGGAAGTGTCCGCACTTCTCGGTCGTATGCCGAGTGCGGTGGGTTACCAGCCAACGCTGGGTACCGAGATGGGGCAGCTGCAGGAGCGCATTACCTCCACCAACCGTGGTTCGATTACCTCGGTGCAGGCGGTCTACGTTCCCGCTGATGACTACACTGACCCGGCTCCGGCAACCACGTTTGCTCACCTTGACGCAACGATTTCGCTGGAGCGTTCACTCGCGGAGCAGGCACTGTTCCCGGCGGTGGATCCGCTCGGCTCGACCTCACGTATTCTTGACCCGCTCATTGTGGGTGATGATCACTACAACACGGCCCGTGAGGTTCAGCGAGTGCTCCAGCGCTACCGTGACCTGCAGGACATTATCGCGATTCTCGGTATCGAAGAGTTGAGCGAAGATGACAAGCAGACCGTGTCTCGCGCCCGGAAGATCCAGCGGTTCCTGACCCAGCCGATGTTCGTGGCTGAGCAGTTCACCGGTACGCCGGGCCGTTACGTGGAACGCGCAGAGACCGTTCGCGGCTTCCAGGAGATTCTGTCCGGCAAGCACGACAACCTGCCGGAGCAGGCGTTCTACATGGTCGGTACGATCGAAGAGGCTGTTGAGCGCGGCGAGAAGATGGCAGAGCAGGAATAACGCGACATCGCATCCTGGTCCTAGTCCGGCAGGTAGCTAGCCTTCCGGAAGATGGAGAACTGAATGGCAAAGCTCAGTGTCGAAATCATTACCGGAGAGCGTGTCGTCTACGAAGAGTCAGACGTCGACATGGTCGTTGCTCCGGGCGCCGATGGCGCGCTCGGTCTGCTTCCGAGTCACGCGCCATTGTTCACGCTCCTCTCGCTTGGCGAGATGCGCGTGATCAAGAGCGGTGAAGAACAATCGCTGGCGGTCTTCGGAGGATTTCTGGAGATTGCAGACGATCACATCCGGATTCTTGCGGACGCGGCAGAACGCGCCGAAGAGATCGATGTGGATCGTGCCGAGGTTGCCCGCGAGCGTGCGGTATCCCGCAAGTCTGAGGGAACCAGCGCAACCGAGGACATGATGCGAGCCGAGCTCGCGATGCGACGCTCGATGGTCCGACTCAAGATTTCTCGCCGTCGGCAAGGCCGTCAGGGCGGGGGCGGATCGTCCGCACAGAGTCCAAACTAGGCGACCGATCGCCGTATTTGCGCACCCTGAAGCACCGGCTGGAACACTGTTCTGGCCGGTGCTCTCTTGTGAGAACAGCATTTCGTTGATGAATCGTCTAGACTAAGAGACACAATCAAGCCTGACCGAGATGGCAAATGCCACCAGTCCAGAATCTCCGCCAAGGGAGCGAACATGCAGACGAGTGTCGACACCGCAACAATCCGGATCCAGGGTGGGCAGCGGCTCGCCGGACGCGTTTCCGTCTCCGGAGCCAAGAACGCCGCGCTGCCAGTTATGGCGGCTGCATTGCTGACCGACGAAGAGTGCTTGCTGGAGAATGTACCGGCACTCGAAGACATCTTCGTGATGGCTGATCTCCTTCGCTGGCTCGGCGCCGATGTCGAGTTCGATCAGGAGAACGGGCGAGTGCGCATCTGTGCCGCGAACATTCATCGGCGAGAGGCCCCACAGGAGCTTGTGGAGCGAATGCGTGCATCCTTCCTTGTTACCGGTCCCCTGCTGGCCCGATTCGGTGATGTTCACTCGACAACTCCCGGTGGATGCAAACTCGGCAGCCGACCGGTCGATGTCGATGTTCGGGGCCTGCACCGGATGGGGGCGAAGGTTGAACAGGGCGAGAATGGATACCATCTGAGCGCGTCCAGACTCTACGGTAACGACATCTATATGGACTATCCGAGCCACACCGGCACCGAGAACCTCCTGATGGCGGCCACGCTGGCCCGGGGAAACACCCGGATCATCAATGCCGCATCAGAGCCGGAGATCGTGTCACTGGGTTCGATCCTGATGGACATGGGTGCCAGGATCTCCGGCGTCGGAACGCCACACATCTCCGTTCAGGGAGTCGATCGGCTCCGGGGATACCGTGCGGCGATTCTTCCTGACCGACTGGAAGCTGGCGCCTTCGCGATCGCCGCAGTGATCACCGGTGGTGAAGTGGTGCTGGAGCGCGTGTCGGAACCAGATATGCTGCCGCTGACCCACAAGATTCGTGAAGCGGGCGGTGAAGTCTGGTGGAGTGAGCACGAGATGATGGTCCGCGGAAACGGCCCGTTGAAGCCGACCGATATTCAGGCTCTTCCGTTTCCGGGTTTCCCGACTGATCTTCAGGCGCCATTTGCCGTTCTGATGACGCAGGCGCACGGCCAGAGCCGGATCTATGAGCGCGTCTTCAATGATCGACTGCGCTATGTTGCTGAACTTCAGACGATGGGTGCCAATATAGAACTGATCGACAAGCAGCAGGCGGTCATTTATGGACCGAGCAAGCTAGTTGGTGCCGATGTACGAGCACTGGACATCCGGAGTGGCGCCTGCCTGGTGCTGGCCGGTCTCGTTGCCGAGGGTGAGACCCGGGTTCGAGAGATTCAGCATCTCCGGCGCGGCCATGAGGATATTGTCGGCAAGCTGGCATCGATCGGGGCGCAAATCGACTATCTCCCGGCCGAATCCTGATTTCGCACGCCCGGAGTCGGAGATTTCCCGACGAGCCGGGCGTAGCTGATAGTGGCAGTGAAGTGGGCGCTTGGTTCATAATTGTGCAAGCTACGTGATGCTGCGTCCCAAAGGAGCTGCAATGTCGTCTGATCAGCATCAGAACACGCCTCCGAGCCCGGACAATGATGAAGATTCAGTTCCCATGCATGACGAGACTGACGCACCTGATATACAGGTCTCGCTGCGTGATCGGATCATTCCTTTCAGCGCACTCGGTGTTGTGGTGATTCTGATCGGCGTGTTCGCGTATACCCTCTACACGCCAACCAGCTCCAGCCTCGGGGCTGGCGGTCGGGTCAACGCGACGGGCAGCAAGGTCTACATCGGCGACCGTATGGCCCCGGATTTCACACTCGAAACGTTTGATGGCGAGACTGTATCGCTGGAGGACCTCGAGGGAAAGTCGGTGGTCATTAACTTCTGGTCGTCCTGGTGCCCACCATGCCGTGACGAAGCTCCAATGCTCAACCAGTTCCATGAAGCAACCCAGGACTCGGATGACGTCATTCTGATTGGCGTTGCGGTCTGGGATCGACCTGAAGATTCTCTTGATTTCATGCGACAGTACAACCTCAGCTTCACCAATCTCTCCGATCAACGAGGGTCCGTGCTGATCGACTACGGCGTCTACGGTGTGCCAGAGACCTATTTCATAGGTCCGGACGGAACCCTGAATGGGAAGTTCCGCGGTCCACTGGAGTCGGCTGATCATATCCATGAACTGAAGGAAGAGTTCGCGGCCGAGGCGAATCGGCAAGCGAGTCAATAGATCAGTCGATATGTGAGCGATCATCTCGCTGGGCAGGCATTCTCCACGCTCACATGACGTTGATAAAACGGAGGACGCTTGGACATTGCCGAGGCAGGACAGGTGATTCTGCGATTGGCGCACGGCCTCGCCGCGGCAGTCTGGGTAGGGGGAGGCGCGTACTACGTTCTGGCGGTTCGGCCGAAGGTCCGATCAGACGGCGATGAGCGATCGAAGGAGTTCGGAGCATCGATACAGCGTGAGTTTGGTGAATGGGCGTCTGTCGCCACCATCGTCATGATCGCGTCCGGCGTGATCCTGATGTTCGAACGGCTATCCGGAGGCCAGGGAACGACCGTCTACGTGGCGTTGCTGGTGATCAAGATCGTCGCCGCAGTAGCCGCGTTCTGGATGGCAGGGGTACTCAGACCACCGAGCCGTGGCGCACGAAAGGCTCGAGTTCGCTCGGGAACGTTCGATACCGCCTGGATGATTCTGGGGCTTAGCGCGGCCGCATTTCTGATCGGCGCACTACTGACGACAATCTACCCGGCTGACCTTGGGTAGACAGGAAAACCACTACAGCCGGAATTGGCCTTGGCTGATACCATTGGCCGAGATTCGGTGAGGGCAGTTGGGAACTGCCGAGGACTGGAGGAGTAAGGGTGACTGCACAGCGAGCCTGGTTCAATCCGAAATTTGCAATCGCCGCCGGAGTTCTGGTTCTGGCCGTTGGGTACCTGATGTTCACCAGCGCACAGAGCACGTCGGCTTCGTTCTTCGATACGGTGAGTGAGCTCGAGGCTCGTTCTGACTCCATTGATGGTGAACTGGTGCGTGTTGGTGGAGATGTCGTGCAGAACTCAATCGAGTTCGACGGTGTCGCTGGCCCGGTTTATTTCGAGATCTCCGATGGGGAGTCGACCCTCGCAGTTGCCTATGATGGGCAGGTTCCAGACATCTTCGACGAGCACATTCAGGCTGTTGTCGAAGGCACTTACCATGCCGATGGGATTTTCCAGGCTGACACGGTGCTGACCAAGTGCCCGTCTCGCTTCGAGGAAGCACATGAGGACGGCGAATACGACGATTACGACTATGACAAGCATCACGATGACTCAGATTACGAGTCCGAAACTTCTTCGAACGACTAATTAAGAGAGGCCTTTCGGAGTGGCGGAGCTTGGTTCCGGCGTCCTCATAGTAGCGCTCCTGCTCTCAATCTACGGGTTCGCTGTTGCACTCATTGGCGTTCGTCGCAACATTCCCGAACTGGTAGACAGCTCGATCCGCGCCACGTGGGGTGTGGCTGTGCTGGTCGTGATTGCATCCGGAGCACTACTCTACGCCTTCATTACCCATGATTTCAGTCTGGACTACGTTGCTGGCCGATCCAGCACCGATATGCCGATGGGCTACGTGCTGTCTGCGTTCTGGGGTGGCCAGGAAGGTAGCCTGCTCTACTGGGCGATGGTATCTACCGTTCTTTCGGCTATCGCTATCACGATGCACCGGAAGCGGGACCGCAGCCTGATCCCGTATGTGGTGGCAACATCGTTTGCCATCAACATCTTCTTCCTCGTCATGCTCACCATGGTCACCAGTCCATTCACCGTCCGGGCCAATGTTCCGGATGAGGGCATGGGGCTGAACCCATTGCTGCGTGATCCGGGGATGATGATCCATCCACCGTTGTTGCTCGGTGGGTTTGCGGCCTTCGCTATTCCGTTCTCTTTCGCCATTGCTGCGTTGATTACCGGCCGGCTGGGGGATGACTGGATCCGCGCGATCCGTCACTGGGCGTTGATCGCCTGGGGCGTGCTTGGCCTGGGTCTGCTGATCGGCGCCTGGTGGGCATACCATGTGCTCGGCTGGGGCGGTTACTGGGGATGGGATCCGGTTGAGAACGTGGCGCTGCTTCCGTGGCTTACGGCGACAGCCTTCATCCATTCGGTGATCGTTCAGGAACGCCGCGGCATGCTCAAAATCTGGAACATGTCGCTGATTGTGGCGTCGTTCCTCCTGGCTGTGTTCGCGACCTTTGTGGTGCGTAGCGGCTTGCTGTCTTCAGTCCACTCATTCGCGACATCCGAGGTCGGGCCCTGGTTCCTGGGCTTCCTGAGCATTCTCATGGTCGGCTCCGTCGGCCTGTTGATCTATCGACTCCCCGGCCTGCAGAGTGAACGGCAGCTTGAGTCGGTCGTCTCCCGTGAGGGCGGCTTCCTCTTCAATAATCTGCTCTTCACGGCGATGGCGTTCGCAACGTTCTGGGGCACCGTGTTCCCGATCGTCAGCGAACTCTTCCGCGATACCAAACTGATGGTTGGCCCGCCGTTCTACGATCAGGTTAATGGTCCGATTCTGCTGGCACTGATTATTCTGATGGGTATCGGGCCGCTGCTGGCCTGGCGCCGGTCTTCGCCAACGTTGCTCTATCGAAACCTTCTCTGGCCCGGTGTAGCTGGTGTCCTGGCGACCGTGGCATCGATCATTATGCTCGAGCATATCCTCGCTTCTGTTGCGATCGGGGCCACGATCTTCGCCGTAGGCACGATCATCCTGGAGTATTTCCGGGGTGTCCGGGCTCGACGACGCAGCACCGGGGAGATGTACCCGGTTGCGCTCGGGATGCTGGTTCGCAAGAACTCCCGCCGATATGGTGGGTATATCGTGCATCTTTCGGTGGCGATCATGGCGCTCGGTGTCATTGGATCGCACTTCTTCCAGACTGAGCGACAGTTCGTCATGGAGCCGGGTGATACCGCCGAGATCGGCAACTACCAGGTGACGTTCCAGGGCATCGAGAACCGAGAGACTGCAGATGCCAGTGTGATTGCCGCTCCGGTCGCTGTTGCCCGTAACGGGGAGTACCGGGGAACGGTGGAAGCGTATCGCTTCTTCTATCGCAACTTCGAGGACCAGCCGACGGCCGAGATGGGTGTGATGACGATCGGCATCGATGACGTCTACGTTGTACTCGATCGCTGGGAGGACTCCGGCACAGTGGGTCTGCGTGTGTTCATCAATCCGATGGTTAGCTGGATCTGGATCGGTGGAGGCGTGTTCGTTGTCGGTATGCTGACGTTGTTCTGGCCCGATCCGAAGCCAAGTCGTGCACGTGCCAGAGGCCCGGCACGAGAGGCGGTGCTTCGTGAAGCGTAAGCTGATCATGGGCATACTGCTCGGAATGGTCGTGACGCTGATTCCGCTGTCGGCGCTCGCCGATGACGTGCAGATGTCGCCGAAAGCCCTGGAGATCTCCAATAACCTGAACTGTCCAGTCTGCGAAGGCCAGAGCGTCCGGGACTCGAATGCGCAGCTCGCCCGTGATATGCGGCGAATTGTTCAGGAGCGTCTCGATGAGGGCTACACTGAGGACGAAGTCTACGATTACTTCGTCGACCGCTATGGCGTTGGTATTCTCCGGAATCCACCGCGATCGGGATTCTTCCTGACGTTGTGGTGGGCGCCGGTCGTCGGAATTGCCATTGGCGCGCTGGTGCTGGGTACCTTCCTGACGCAGCGCAAGAAGCCATCAACGAGCCAGAAGGCGAGCAGCGAGAGTTCCACCCCAGACGATGATCAGAGTGACGATCTCTCCGAGTATGAGGCGCGGATCCTGCAGGACCTCGATGACAATGACTCGTACCGGAATGAGCGTAGCGATCGATGATCTATATCCTCCTGGTCGGAATCTCACTGATCATCTTCGCGCTGGTGCTGCAGCCGCTTCTCGAAGCGCGACGTCGATATACGCCGCCACCGCAGAACACGTTGAATGATCTGAGAGCTCGGCGAACGTATTTGCTCGAAGCGCTCCGGGACGTCGAGCTGGACTACGCGACCGGCAAGGCGGAACAGGAACACTACGAGGAGACCCGCAAATCGTATCTACGGGAGGCTGCAGAGGTTCAGCGACAGCTGGATCAGATGCAGGACCGCATTGATACCGATATCGAACGAGAGATTGCCGAGCTTCGCGAAGCTGCTCGCCACCAGAGCGCAGAGCAGGAACGCCCGTCTGAGGCAACGTGACGGTAAGTGCAACGAAGAATGACCCGGATGCGGACAAGGGTGCAGAAGTTCCCGCGCTCCGGATTCAGGCACGGAAGCTGACCAAGCGCTACGAGCGCCGCACGGTTCTCCGGGATTTGAGCCTCGACATTCCGGCTGGCGAAGCGGTCGTTCTGTTCGGCCCGAACGGTGCAGGCAAGACGACACTGCTCCGCGTGCTCTCAACGCTCTCCCGGCCTCAGCGTGGCTCTCTGATGATCAACGGACGTGACTCCGAAGCCGATGCGATCATCGTGCGGGGTCAGATTGGTGTGCTGGCGCATCAGCCGTATGTCTATGATTCGCTGACTGCGCGGGAAAACCTGCAATTCTTCGCCCGAATGTTCGAGGTCGAAGACGCAGAACAGCGTATCGACGCAGTTCTGCAGCAGGTCGAGCTGTTCGAGCGGGCGGACGATCAGGTGGGGACGTTCTCACGCGGAATGCTCCAGCGAATCGCCCTGGCCCGGGCCATCCTGCACAAGCCGGCGATCCTGCTGTTCGATGAGCCGGATACAGGGCTCGATCCGGCGAGTGTCCGGGTGCTGGAGCGGATACTTGCGGAGCATTGCCAGGCCGGTGGGGCACTGTTGATGACGACGCACGACCTGGCTTTCGGTATCCGGGTGGCTGATCGGGTGCTGGTAATGGTCAATGGGCAGATCAGTGTTGATCGCCCGTCAGCTGACATCACGGCGAACGAAGTCGAAGCCCATATGGGGGCGCCAGGTGCGTAATGTCGACAAGATTCTGGCGATCGTCTGGAAGGACTTGCTGACAGAGGTTCGATCGCGCGAGCTTGTCATCGGTATGCTCGTCTTTTCTATGCTGACGATCGTGACGTTTAATTTCGCGTTCGATCTGACAGGCGTCGAGCGGGCGCCGAGTGGTGCCGGGGCGCTATGGGTGGCATTCATATTCGCCAGCTTGCTGGGGCTTGGCAGAGCAGTCGCGCTGGAGCGCGACAAAGGGTCGTTCGATGGCCTGCTGCTGGTGCCGGTGGACCGGGGGATGATCTATCTCGGCAAGCTGCTGGGGAACGTCATCTTCATTACTGCGGTGCAACTGGTAACGATTCCGGTGTTTGGCGCACTCTTCGATTTGCCGGTGTACCAGCCGATGCTGTTCGTGGTGCTGTTTCTGGGAACACTGGGAATTGCCGGGCTGGGTACACTGTTCTCGATAATGGCGGCGAGCACACGCGCTCGAGAGGTGATGCTGCCGGTTCTGCTGTTTCCCGTCGCATTGCCGGTGGTGATCAGCACGGTTCGCGCAACGACGCTGGTGCTGACTGATCGAACCGAGTCGTTGATGCAGTGGGTGAATCTGCTGGCTGCGTTTGACGCAATATTTTTAACAATCGCGTTTCTGGTGTTCGACCGGGTTGTGGAGGACTAGCTATGTCACCAGGTGGACGATTTGGGGGAAGCCTGACAGGGATCGGGCTGGCGATCGGCACAGGTGTAACGATGATTGTTGCCCTGTACATGATGTTCCTGTATGCGCCTCAGGACTCGATGCAGGGACCCGTTCAGCGTGTCTTTTACCTGCATCTCCCAATGGCGTGGATCGCCTATCTCGCATTCTTCATCGTATTCGTTGCCAGCATTGCCTATCTGGTGAAGCGGAATCGAAGATGGGATCAGATCGCCCGTTCGTCGGCGGAAGTCGGTCTGGTGTTCACCACGCTGGTGATCATCACCGGATCACTCTGGGGTCGACCGATCTGGGGAACGTTCTGGGAGTGGGATGCTCGCCTGACCACAACGCTCATTCTCTGGTTCATCTATCTCGGCTATTTCATGATCCGGGCCTATATCTCTGACCAGGAACGCGCAATGCGGTACGCCGCGGTTGTCGGTATCATCGGCTTTATCGATGTTCCGATCATTCACATGTCGGTCCGCTGGTGGCGGACGCTTCACCCAGAACCGATCGTCACGCAGAGTGGTGGCCCGGCGATGCCGGATTCGATGATCTACACGCTGAGCGTGTCGATGCTCGCCTTCACGCTGTTCTTCTTCTATCTGGTTTATCAGAAAATGCTCATCGAGCAGGCGAAGGACGAGCTGGCCGACTACAGTCTGGCGATGGCTGATGCCGAGGCCGACGCCAGAACGAATCAAGCGATCCAACAACACGCCGACGAGAAGTCGACGAAGGGAGTTACCGCGTAATGGATAACGAAACCTATCTCTTCCTGGCATTCGGTATCAGCTGGCTAGTGTTTGCGGTCTACCTCTGGTCGATCAATAGCCAGGCGCAGAGCCTGACCGAAGAGGTGAAAGCAATCAAGGTGGAAGAGCACCCCGAGGACCGCTAGCCTCGATTCGCACAACGGATGAGGAACGGGAGGGCCCTGCGCCCTCCCGTTTTTCGTTCAACGTGAGTCTGGGACTTGTCCTGAGCCTCTGTTAATCGTTGATCGCTCGCCAGAGTCGCTCCGGGGTGAGTGGCATATCCAGATGCGTCACGCCGAACGGCTTCAGCGCATCGAGCGCCGCATTCACCAGTGCTGGTGGTGCACCTGTTGTTCCGGCCTCGCCAACGCCTTTGACACCGAGCGGATTGAACGGGCTCGGGGTGACGGTGTGAGCGGTCTCGAAGTTCGGCAACTGGTGGGCTCGCGGTGGAGCGTAGTCCATCAGCGTGGCCGTGAGAAGCTGGCCACCCTCGTCATAGACAATCTGCTCCTGCAGAGCCTGTCCAAATCCCTGAGCCAGACCGCCAACAACCTGGTCTTCGACAAGTTTGGGGTTGATCATCGGCCCGCAATCGTCAACTGCGACGTACCGCTTGACCTCCAGCTCGCCACTCTCCTTATCAATCTCCACGATTGCAACGTGGACACCGAACGGGAAGGTCCGTCCCTTTGGCGTGAAGAACCCGGTCTCGTCGAGGCCAAGCTCCAGGCCGTCCGGGAGACCCGGGGTATAGGCAGCCCTGGCAATTTCCTTGAACGTGATTTTCCGATCGGGCGCACCGCGCACCGAGAACACGTCATCTGCTTGCTCGATGTCTTCCACAGCCGCTTCGAGTTGACCAGCGGCGATCTTCTTCGCCTTCTCCAGAACCTTCTGGGATGCGGCGAACATTGCCGACCCGCCGATCGATGTTCCACGGCTTCCGAAGGTGCCAACTCCCTGTGGAGTGATCGACGTGTCGCTGGCACGAACTCGTACCGCTTCGATGTCAACCCCCAGCACGTCGGCAACGATCTGCGCCAGGCTCGTTTCCTGCCCCTGCCCGTGGGGTGAGGTTCCGGTGGTTGCCGATACGGCTCCGGACGGATGTACCCGTACCGAGGCGCTGTCCCAGCCCGGTCCGGCGAACTCACAGTAGACGCCGAATCCGATCCCGAGGTATCGACCTTCAGCCCGGGCGGCCTGTTGTTCAGCCCGGAATGTCGGGTAGTCGACGATCTTCAATGCCTCATCGAGCGTGTTCGCGTAGTCGCCACTATCGTACTCGGCACCGGTGGCGCCCATGTATGGGAAGGCTTCCGGTGGAATGAAGTTGCGACGGCGCACATCGACCGGATCGAGATCGAGCTGATCGGCGATCGCGTTCATCAACCGCTCCAGCATATAGGCGGCCTCTGGACGGCCGGCACCCCGGTAAGCCCCGATCTGGGTGGTGTTGGTCATGACACCGTAGACGCGCGTGTGCAAATTCCTGATGTGGTACGGACCGGTGGACATAACGCCACTTCGGGTCGGCACTGGCGCCGCATTGTAGGCGCCGACGTTGCCGTAGATGTTGACTTCCAGCCCCTGTACCTTGCCGTCGTTGTCCACGGCTGCCCGGAGAAGCTGCGTCTGATCTCGACCGTGATTGGTTGCCTGGAAGCACTCGGTGCGCGTCTCGGCCCAGTGAACGGGTTTGCCAAGATGTTTGGCGATGGCCGGGAAGAGCAGGTACTCCGGATAGATCCCGCCCTTCGCCCCGAAGGCTCCACCAACGTCCGGCGCGATAACACGTACCTGATACTCGGCCAGGTCGAGCGAGGCTGCAATGCCCCCGCGAACGGTGTGGGGGACCTGGGTCGAAGCCCAGACGGTCATCTCCTCAGTGTCAGGTACCCAGTTCGCCAGCACGCAGCGCGGTTCGATGAACGTGACATGGACGCGCTGGTTGTAGAGCTCGATCGACACTTCGTGCTCAGCGGACTCGAACGCGCCGGCCAGATCTCCATGTTCGACTTCCCAGAGAAACGCGAGATTGCTATCCCAGTGCTCATAGAGCCGGGGAGCGCTATCTTCCAGCGCTTTGCGGGGATCGGTAACTGCTTCGATCTGCTCGTATTCGACCTTCACCATCGTTGCGGCATCACGCGCCAGGTCCTCGCGCTCGGCGATGACCACGGCAACGGCATCTCCAGCAAAGCGTGCCTTGTCCGGGGTGATGGGATAGCGTTCCAGCGTTCGATCCGGTGGCAAATCCGGGCGACTGATGATCGGCGGCATCAACGCGGGCAGATCCCGTCCGGTGATCACCGTCACCACGCCATCCATGTCCAGAGCGGCACTGGCGTCGATGTCTCGAATATGTGCATGTGCGTATGGACTGCGGACGAACGCAGCGTGGAGCGTGCCGTGGATGTGGACATCGTCGACGAACTGCCCGGCTCCGGTGACCAGCCGTCGATCATCGACCCGGCGAACTGATTTGCCGGTGTAACGGCCTGAAAGTCCGGGAATCGCGCTCATGGTGCGCTCCTCTCATGATGGTGTCGCCTGAGATGGGTGTCCTGGCTAATGAGTCAGACGAATGAAAACTGGATCATTCCGCTACCTTACCGCGAATCTCGCGGTAGTGGCGGTGTTCAGGAGAAATCGAGATGCGGCGTCTCGATTGGTCGAACTGTCCCGGAGCGCCAGGTCTCGATGATCGCCTGATCATTGGGGAAGGCGAGGTCTGGCAGTTCGTTCGGGGCGAAGAAGCCAACCGCGTCATTTTCATCGAGCGATTGCAGCCGACCCGCCTGCGGAGTGGCCACGAACACGGACAGAACTACCGTCTCCCCCGGGCTGGAATATACCCCGAGCAAGCGATCAAGCTGCACAGTCAACCCAACCTCTTCCCAGGCTTCGCGAACGGCTGCCTCTTCGATTGGCTCGCCACGATCGACGAACCCGGAGGGAAATGTCCAGAGGCCTTTGCCGGGGTCGATGGTTCTCCGTTGCAACGCGACTTTGCCATCCTGTTCGATGACGACAGCCACGGCGAGCTTGGGATCTTCGAAGAAGGCGGTCTCACATGCCGCACAGAACGGCCGCTGTCGACCGGCGATCTCCCGGAAATCGACCGTGGTGGCACAGTGGGGGCAATAGACAATCGGCTGGCCGAAGTTATAGCTCATGACTGGTCCAGTTCTCCCAGTTCGTACTGTTGCTTGATACGTTCGTAGTCCTCGACTGTATCGACGTCCAGCGGGCGGCTCCACTCGGAGCAGTCAATCTTTCTGATTTCTGCTTTCCGACGCTTCAGCACTGGCCTGGCGCCGGTATCGCCGGTCAGATGCGCGAGATCCGGGAAGACATCCCGGGAGATGAGCACCGGGTTGCCCGGTCCGTCGGCGTAAACCGGCTGAATGATCGGCGCCGGATTCTCCCGATAGCTGGCGGCGAGCCGCTCGATAACGTCCGGTACCTGGAGCGGTTGATCGGCTAGCACAAAAACAGCCGCGTCGATCGCCTCAGGAATCTGCTCGATCGCGATTCGCACGCTGGTGCTCTGGCCTTCACTGTAGGTGGAATTGCTGATCTGTGTAAAGCCTGTGAGATCAGATTGCGCACGAATGTCATCTTCTGCATGGCCGAGGATGATGAAGTAGTCGTCGATGTGCCCGGCCCGACGCACGGCACTCAGCGTGTGATCGATAAGTACACGCTCCCCGAGTTGCAGCAGTTGTTTTGGATGTCCCAGACGGGTCGATCCACCGGCGGCAAGGACGACCGCAGCGATCCGGCATTCATTCGACATATGCCGGTTACTGATCCGACTTCGCCGGCTGCAGCGGTGAGGAAGACGCGCGTGGGTCTTTACCTCGTCGCACGGCTACAATCTCCGCCATGATGCTGATCGCGATCTCTGGTGGTGTTTTGCCGCCGAGGTTGAGGCCGACTGGCCCGTGAATCCGGGAAATCTGTTCGTCGGTGAATCCGCGAGCTTTCAGACGCTCATCGCGGGCAGCGCTGGTGTTCTTGCTGCCCATGGCTCCGATGTAGCCTGCCCGGCTTTTCAGGGCAACTTCCATTGCTGGATCCTCGAATTTCGGATCATGCGCCAGCATGACGATGTCCGTCTGCGGTCCAAGGTTGAGATCCGGCATGATCTCGTCCGGCCAGCCAATGAGCAATTCATCGGCGTGCGGGAACCGCTCTCGAGTGGCGAACATCTCCCGGGCGTCGACGACCGTGGTGTGGCAGCCGAACTCCCTGGCGAATGCCACCAGGTGAATCGCCGTGTGGACTGCGCCGACGATCACCATTCTGCGCGGGGGAAGATGGCTCTCGAGATAGACATCGACCGTCGCGCCATCGACCTCGTAGCTCCGGCTGGTTGCCTCACCGGAGTTCAACATCGACTGACCATCAGCCCGGACCTGCTGATCGAGCGCTGCCGGAGCGAGCTTCCCTTGAGATGTCCCGTCATCGAGGAGCAGCAGTTTCGCTCCCGGCTTGTCGCCAGACATCTGAGTCGCCAGCAGCGCACCCTGTTCCTGTTCGATTGCGGCGAGTAGCTGATCGTGGATCCCGGACATTACCGATCCTCGAATGGTTCGACAAAGACGTCGATCTGGCCGCCACAGCTCAAGCCGACATCCCAGGCGAGTTCATCACTGATGCCGTAGTGCACGACCTCTGGGCTTCCGGAGTCGAGCACGCTCATCGCCTTTTCGAAGACAGCGCCCTCGACACAGCCACCGCTGACCGAGCCCACCATCTTGCCGGAGCGGGTGACGGCCAGCTTGGCTCCGGCCTGACGGGGAGCCGAACCCGACGCTTTCACGACGGTTGCGAGGGCGATCTCTTCACCTGCGGATTGCCATTCACGTATGTCCTGCAATATGTCTCGCATGTTCGCGCTCCCTTGTGCTTCGTTCGGATCGGTATCAGGCGACGCGCGGCTTCGGTGGGGACAGGTCCAGTGGATTCTGTCGTCGAACCGGCCGGTATTCGTCGATATTGCCCAGATGCTCGGCTAGCGCTTCGAGACTCGCCAGGTTGTGTACCGGCATGAAGTCGTCGATGAACGGTATGGCCGCCTGCATTCCCCGGGTCAACGGTTCATATCTCGGCGATCCCAGTAGTGGGTTCAGCCAGATCATTCGATAGCTGCTGCGTTGCAACCGGGCCATCTCCTGACCCAGCAGATCTGGATCCCCGCGGTCCCAGCCATCACTGATCACCAGGACGACGGCGCCGTTGCGCAACACGCGGCGGGCCCAGTTTGTGTTGAAGACCTGCAGTGACTGCCCGATCCGGGTCCCACCGGACCAGTCGTGGACCTGCTCAGCGACGCGCTCCATGGCGCTATCGATCGAGCGGTTCCGCAACAACCGGGTGATTCGCGTCAGCCGGGTGCCGAACACGAACGACTCGACGTTCGCCATGCCTTTTTCGATGGCGTAGACGAACTGAAGCAGGATCCGCGAGTACCGGTCCATCGAACCAGAGACATCGCAGATCACCACGAGCTGGCGTGGCTTGTCCTTGAGTTTCCGGCGGGAAATATTAATCGGTACGCCACCGGTCTGCAGGCTCTTTCGCATGGTCTTACGGGCATCCCAGAATCGACCTTTTCGCGCTGAAACCTTCCGGCGAGAACGTCGTTTGCCGATGCTCCATTCGAGCTGCTCCATGAATCGCCGGGTCTGCTCCATCTCGGAGTCGGTCAGATCGGCGAAGTCTTTCTCACGCAGGACCTCGGATGAGCTGAAGCTGAGGACGTCGTCTGCATCGCCTTCCTCTTCTTCGCCGTCTCCATCGACTTCCTGAGATTCGATCATCTCGGTTCGGGATTTGGTCTTCTGCGTGCCGGACTCATCGGACGACTCGTCACCCTCTTCGCCACCATCGGCATCGAGTTCTGAATCACCGTCCATTCCGGGCTGAGTGTCGTCGCCGGGATCGGCCATCGGATCATCGGCGTACTCGGCTTTGCCGCGCCAGAATGATTCGAAGACTCGATCGAAGACCGGTACTTCCTCTTTTGTGGTCACAAAGCACGCCCGGCCGGCTTCGCGGAAGATATCGCGATTGCCGATATCGATGTGCTCGACCGACTGGACGAAGTCCATGACCTGTCCAGAGGTGACGTTGACGCCGGCCCGACGAAGTCTGCGACCGAATCGGACGGCGCGATTGACGAATTGCTCGGTTCTGGCCATTCGCTCCCTCGCTAGTTGTCCGACGTGCCCGGGCTGCTCGCCGACGCGGTACTGACCAGTTCGCCGAGTTTCTTGGTGCGAACCTCATGCACATCTTCCTGGTGCTTGAGAATAGCCCCGAGTGTCGCTTCGGCCATCTCTTCGTTGAGCTCCGTGGTGTTCAGCGCCAGCAGAGCGCTTGCCCAGTCGAGTGTCTCGGCGACACCCGGGAGCTTGTAGAGATCTTCACGGCGCAACTCGTGAATGAACGTCGCGACCTGAAGGGCCAGACGCTCGGAGATGCCCTCGATCTTCTGGGTGATGATATCCAGCTCTTTCTGGACGTCTGGATAGTCGATCCAGTGATAGAGACAACGGCGCTTCAGCGCGTCATGCAGCTCACGGGTCCGGTTCGAGGTGATGATGACGATCGGTGGATACTCTGCCTTGATGGTGCCGAGTTCCGGAATAGTGACCTGGAAATCGGAGAGCAGCTCCAGCAGGAACGCTTCGAACTCCTCGTCCGCCCGGTCGATCTCGTCGATCAGGAGTACTGGTGGTTTGCCCTTGGCACGAACCGCCTGGAGCAGTGGTCGCTCGATAAGGTAGTCAGAACTGAAAATCTGCTCCATCGCCTGGCGATCGCTCAGGTCGCGATCCTCCATAACGCGGATTGCCAGCATCTGGCGAGGATAGTTCCACTCATAGACGGCATGGCTAACATCGAGACCCTCGTAGCACTGGAGTCGGATCAGATCGGTATCCATGATCGTTGCCAGTGTCTTGGCGACTTCGGTCTTGCCGACGCCGGCTTCACCTTCGAGCAGAAGCGGCTTCGGGAGCTTGAGCGACAGGTAAATTGCGGTTGCCAGGCTGCGTTCACTGACATACCGCTCGGACTGCAATGCGTCCTGCACGCTCTCGACTGTATTGAGATCCAACCGGTCCACCTCTCATCGTTAAATCCGGGTTCTGCGATTCTTACGCGGTTTCGTTGTGTTCAGGCACACTCGCCAATCATAGCAAATAACCCGTAAACGTCCGCTCGCATTCCGCGATTGGTCACTCGGCGGGAAGATCGCCGCCGAATCTGCCAGACATGAAACCGGGCGACACACTGGGTGCCGCCCGGTAGTGCGTATCGTTGGAACGTCGACCAGCGAAACTTAGCCGGCGATCTTCTTCAGTGCGCGCTTGGTGTAAACCTTCGTCAGGTGTGCGCGATACTCATCTGATGCGTGGATATCGCCGACGAAGTCCATGCCTTCGGTCGCCTTCTCGGCGGCCGCGGCGATGTTGTCGTCTGACAGATCCTTGCCACTGATCTCTGATTCAACCGCGCTCAGGCGAACGGCGATCGGCACGGAGCCAGTTACGGCGGCGCGAACTTCGCCACTTGCGGTCTTCACCGCAGCGATTCCGACGATCGCGTAGCCGGATGCCGGATGCGCGAACTTCAGATAGGTTGCGCCGGCAACGTTGCTGACATCAGGAATCCGGATTTCGGTGAGTACTTCTTCCGGCTCCAGCGTCGTGGTGAACATGTCCACAAAGAAATCGGTCGCTTTGTGGGTCTTTTCGCCACTAGGGCCGACGGTCTTGAACTCAGCGTTCAGGGCCAGCAGCACAGCCGGCAGGTCAGAGGCTGGATCGGCGTGCGCCGCCGCGCCACCAATCGTGCCCTTGTTCCGGACCTGTACGTCACCGACCAGGTCGGAGGCCTCGGCCAGAACTGGCAGTTTGTTCTTGATGACGCTCGAGTTCATCAGGTCGTGATAGGTGGTGTTGGCCCCAATGACAAGCGCGTCACCGTCTTCCGAAACGCCAGAGAGTTCGGAAAGGCTGGAAATGTCGATCAGCGCGGTTGGCTGAGCCAGGCGAAGTTTCATGACCGGCAGAAGGCTATGCCCACCTGCCAGCAGTTTTGCTTCCGGGTTGTCCTGGAGCAGTTTAATCGCGTCAGCGACACTCCCTGGACGATGATAATCAAATTCAGCTGGATACATATTTGTCTCCCTTTCCGTTCCTCAATGACCTGCCAGATCCGCTGAGACGTCAGCGGCATATCGATGTGTTCAACGCCGAGAGGGTTCAATGCATCGATAATCGCATTAACTACCGCTGGTGTCGAGGCACTCGTCCCCGTGACACCTGCGCCAGTGAGCCTAATCGTCGCCGGCAGCGCCACTCATCTTCTTGGAGGCGAACTGGACGGACTTAACGATGTTCTGGTAGCCCGTGCAGCGGCACAGATTGCCTTCGAGGTTGTGGCGAATCTGCTGCTCATCCGGGTTGGGGATGCGGCCGAGCAGATCGACCGAGCTCATGATCATTCCCGGGGTGCAGAATCCGCACTGCAGTCCGTGCTCCTGCCAGAAGCCTTCCTGGACCGGATGCAGGTTGCCATCGGTGGCGAGGCCTTCGATGGTGGTGATTTCTTTGCCATCGACCTGAGCAGCCAGAATCGTGCAGGATTTTACGGCCTGGCCGTTGAGCAGCAGAGTACAGGCTCCACACTGGCTCGTGTCGCAGCCGATATGCGTGCCGGTGAGGTTCAGTACGTCACGGATGAAGTGCACCAGCAGTGCGCGCGATTCGACTTCAGCAGTGTGTTTGGTTCCGTTTACCGTTACCGTAATTTCGTGCTTCACGGCGCGTCTCCCTTCGTGGTTTTGCCATGATTGACCATGACACCGAAATCGGCACCCCGATGTACCGACCTCATCTTCCCTAAGAACCTTTCTTGATCTGTTCTTCAATACAGCTGAAGAACTGATCGACGATCCGCTTGGACACGCTGCCCATCATACGCTGGGCCACGGATCCAACTGGTCCACCGACTTCGACGTCACCTTCATAGGTGATCTCGGTGCTACCGCCGTTGTCCGCCAGTTTAATTGCCCCGGTTCCTTTGACGAATCCCGGGCGGCCACTGCCTTCTACGTACATGGAGTAGTCTGTTGGTTCGTTGATGTCCGTAATCTGGACTTTGCCTTCGTAGGTGCCCTTGATCATACCGACACCGACGGTCATGGCCATTTCGTATTCGTTTTCGCCGGTCTTGTTCAGCTTTTCAACGCCGGGCAGACAGCTTGCCAGCGAATCTGGATCGAGCAATCGGTTCCAGACCGCCTGACGGTCGGCGTTTACCGTATAGCTACCGGAGATCTTCATCCTTCCCCCTTGATTCCGTTTGCCGGTTGAGTGCCGGCCTCAAAACGTGATCTTTGTCGGATCCTTCGGCAATCCCTTGTCCTGGTTCGTATCACAGTGACGTGTCGAATTATCGCACGTCTCCGGCCACGATCGTTAATGCAACGCTACCGGATTTCCGGCGCGCCCGACAGCCCCATGCCTCATAATGGAGGCAACGTGCCGACCGGCTGCAACACGAGATGGCGTCTGCTCACTCTCAGATCGCCGATTGTCTGCCGTATCCGTCTCCGTCATCCTAACCAGTGCTGAAATGCTGGTCAATAGCGATTCAGTCAATCGTTCTGCTTCAGCCGGGCTGAATTGCGCACCTGCCCGATCTACCATCCGAACGGAATGTTCCGTCGGCTGGTGAGCACTGGCATGGTGCCACTGCGTAGCAAGTGCTCGGCACGGACCAGCATCATCAGGATCTCGTCCGATGCCAGGTATGGATCCAGCAGGTCGAATACTTGCTCCTGAAGGCGCTCGATCCGTGACAGACGCCGGCACAGGCGTTCGGGCAACGGTTCACCGCCGAACTCCCAGAGCACGGTGCGTAGCTTGTGATCGACATTGAAGGTCAGCCCGTGATCGATACCCCAGATCTGGCGCTGGTAGCGACCAAGGAAAAGATGGCTCGCCTTGCGGTCTGCATTGTTGGCGATCAGGTCGAATAGAGCCATTTGCTGCAGCTGTTCCCGGTATTCAGCTTCTTCATTGAACCGGTCGTAGGATTGCTCCGGTTCGATATAGAGCTGAACTGTTCCGATTCCGTGCGGTCCCTCGCGGATGATCGTGGGTGGGATGAAACGCCAGCCAAGAAATCGGCTCAGAACATATGCAGCGTACTCGCGCTGGAAGAGTGTGCCGATCGGGAAATCCCAGAGCGGGGCTTCTCCCATTTCCGGTTTGTAGATCGCGATGAACTCCTCGGCATCGTCCGTTTGCAGTGCGACCGCGAAGGTGTAGTTCGATCCCCACGGCACCAGCTGTGTGTCGCGGATATCGGCCTGTTTCAGGGCCCTGATCACACGGCGCTCGTCAACTGCTCGCGATTCTCCCGTGGTAAGGAAGCGGGCATGGAGCGGAAGTTCAACGGTCGATTCAGCCTCGTCGGGCGTATTTTCGAGATGGTAGCTCATGAAGATGAAAGCCCTTGTCAGACGAAGAGATGAACCCGGCGGGATGGTTGTGTCTTGGGAGTAGTGTAGCCAAAACCTGCCGGCATGTGCAGGTTGCTCTGCACTGCTTTCCCACCATTTCGCGCAGCACAACACGTGCTCGGTGGCACATAGAGTGCAGACACGATAGACTTGACGCCAGTGAGCCGGGCGTTTGTCCGGCTCACTTCTTTGTTCAGGGAGCTAAATGCGTCTTGCTTCCGTCTGACGATTGATCTTGAAGGAGACTTGTAAACATGTTTGATGTTACTGAGCGGGCACTCGATAAGCTGGAGACTCTGAAGCAGGAATCCGGCCCGCAGGACGGCCAGGGTGTTACCCTGATCGTTCAGGAAGATGGCGAGCTGGGCCTGGCCCTGGCGCACCCGCAGGAAGAAGATCACGTAATCGAGCGCAACGGTGAGCCGGTCATTATTGTGCCGCAGCCGCTGATGGACCCGCTGGCGGGGATTACGCTCGACTACGTTGAGAATGAAGAGCACCAGGGATTCACGCTCGATCGCCAGGATGGCGAGCCGGTCGCAGAAGAGAGCTAAGCGCGGCCAGCGATCACGATAAGTGCGAATTGGATCACCGGCAGTCAGACGGCTGCCGGTGATCGTGTGTCAGAAAGAGTATGGCCGTTAGGTTGATAGATGAACGCTTTGCTATAATCGCGTTCGTTGAATCTGGTTGACGAGAAGGTGGAGTGCGTGAAAGTCACGGTTGAACAACAGCCGAAGAGTTCGGTTATCCTCGACATCGTCGCTGATGATGACGAGTTCAAACAGGCGGTGAATCGCGCGTTTCGCCGCGTGAACGAACTGGTGAACGTTCCGGGGTTCCGCCCTGGTAAGGCACCACGGCAACTCGTGGAACAGCGAGTCGGCCGTGACTTGATTGTTCAGGAAGCCCACCGTGAGGTCATGGATGACCTCTATCGACGTGCGCTTGAACAGGAAGACATCGTTCCGGTTTCCGATCCGGAAGTCGACGTCTATCAGGACGAGCCGGTCGGCTTCAAGGTGACCATTCAGGTTTATCCGAAGGTCGATCTCGGAGACTACTCGACAATCTCTGTCGAGCCGCGCGAAGTCAATGCGACCGAAGAAGAGGTCGAAGACGTCATCCAGAATCTTCGCAAACAGCAGAGCACCTGGGTTGAGCCAGACGAACCGCGGGCACCGGTCGAAGGAGATCAGGTCATCCTGGACTTCGAAGTCTATGAGGGTGACGAAGAGTTCCACGAGCCGGTTGTCGGTGCGGATTTCGTGCTGGGCGAAGGTCCGCTGTTCAAGCAGATCGAAGAAGCTGTCAAGTTCCTGCAGCCCGGTGCCGACGCCGAATTCGATATCAACTTCGACGAAGACGATGAAGAAGTCCCGGAGCAGATCCGCGGCAAGACCCTGCACTACAAAGTCAAACTGCAGGAAGTCAAATCCCGGGAACTTCCCGAGGTCGACGAAGAGTTCCTGAAGTCGATCAACGAGGAATATTCGACCATCGAGGATCTCCGGGAGGCCATTCGGAAGGATCTGTTGCAGAACAAAGTTCAGCAGTCCCGGGATGAATTCCTGGACGAAGCCTTCGAGAAGTTTGCTGAACTGGCAAGCCTCGAGGTTCCGGATGGTCTGGTCGACCGTGAGCTCGAACGTGAGTACCAGCAGCTCGGCGAACGTCTCGGTCAGCAGGGTATGAGCATGGACGAGTACCTGCGCATGACCCAGAAGACCGAGAGTGACATCCAGTCCGAGATGCGGCCTGATGTTGCCAACCGGGTCCGGAACTCGCTGGTGCTGGAAGCGTTCGGTGAAGCAGAAGGTGTCGAAGTTACCGACGAAGACATCAACGCTGAGATCGAGACGATGGTCGGTGACAACGAGCAGGCCGAGCAGATGAAGGAGCTCTACCAGAGCGATTACTTCAAGAATATGCTTCGCAGCCAGCTTGAGAATCGTAAGATTACGGAACACCTGATTGAACACGTCAGTGGTGGCGTTGGCGCGATCACCGGTGAGGGCAAGGCCCTGCTGGATGAGCAGTCGTCGAGCGCGATCGCCGAGTCGACCGAAGTCGAGGGATCGTCTGATGACGATTCATCCGAGAACGCAGACGCTGACAGCGACGAAGAACAAGCCGCGGAAGCCGAATCTGCCGGAGACGGTGACGATGAGGCTGAACAGAAGCCTGGCGAATAGTCAGGCAACTGTGAACCGCGGGGAAGGATGACCACTCAAGATGGATGATCACATGCATCCGCAGGCGATTGTTCCGTATGTTGTCGAGACGACAAACCGCGGTGAGCGCGCCTATGACATTTACTCTCGACTGCTTCGTGACCGGATTATCTTCCTCGGGACCGGGGTGGATGATCAGGTAGCCAACGCGATCATCGCGCAGATGATCTTCCTGGATTATGAGAGCCCGGAGCAGGACATCAAGCTGTATATCAACAGCCCGGGTGGCCTCGTTTATGCTGGACTGGCGATCTACGACACGATGCAGATGATTCGCTGCGATGTGCAGACCTACTGCATCGGCCTCAGTGCCAGCATGGGAGCTGTATTGCTGGCCGCAGGCACCAAAGGCAAGCGCTTTGCTCTGCCGCATTCCCGGATCCTGATTCATCAGGGAAGCTCCGGATTCCGTGGATCGGTGCCGGATATCGAGATCCAGGCTCGTGAGACGATCAGTCTCACCACGAAGATGACTGAGATCATGGCGTATCATACCGGGCAGACATTCGAGCGCATCAAGCAGGATACGGAACGCGACTACTTCATGTCGGCCGAAGAAGCGCGGGATTATGGCCTGGTTGACCAGGTTCTTGCTCCGCATCAGGCGCCGGCAATCTAGAAGAGGATACGGGGGAACCCAGGTATGGCCAACGCTCGTGGCGGACGGGGACAGTATCGTTGTTCATTCTGCGGCAAGGGGCAGGACGAAGTCCGGCGATTGATCGCTGGCCCTGGCGCTGTCTATATCTGCGATGAGTGTGTTCAGCTTTGCCGTGAAATCATCGACGAAGAAGAGGTCCCCGATTCTGCTCCACCTCCAACGTTGACGAGTGTTCCGACACCCAAGAATCTCTATGAGCAGCTCAGCCAGTACGTCATCGGTCAGGATCGCGCCAAGAAGATCCTCTCGGTGGCTGTCTACAATCACTACAAGCGAGTGACGGCCAGCCTCGATGACGACGACGTCGAACTCCAGAAGACAAATATTCTTCTGGTGGGACCAACCGGTAGCGGTAAGACGCTGCTCGCGCAGACGATGGCGAAACTGCTCGATGTGCCCTTCTCGATTGCTGATGCAACGGCGTTGACCGAGGCTGGTTACGTCGGGGAGGATGTCGAGAACATCCTGCTCCGCCTGATCCAGTCGGCCGGGGACGTGCAGCGAGCCCAGCACGGGATCATCTACATCGACGAGATCGACAAAATCGCCCGAAAGAGCGATAACCCGTCGATCACCCGTGATGTCTCGGGCGAGGGTGTCCAGCAGGCGTTGCTGAAGATCATCGAAGGTACTGTGGCCAACGTGCCGCCTCAGAGCGGTCGAAAGCATCCGCATCAGGAGTACATTCAGATCGACACCAGCAACATCCTTTTCATCTGCGGTGGTGCGTTCGAAGGGCTCGAGGAAGTTGTCCGCAAGCGTGTGGGCAAGACCAACACCTTCGGGTTCAACGCACACTTCGACACCGGCGATGAAGACGGTGAGGATGATGGCCGGGTGCTGAAGCACGTCAATCATGATGACTTGCTGGAGTATGGGCTGATTCCTGAATTCGTCGGTCGGTTGCCTGCGGTGGTTTCACTGGATCATCTGACTCACGACGATCTGATGCGCATTCTTGTCGAGCCGCGCAACGCAGTTGTCCGGCAGTACAAGAAGATCCTGCAACTCGACGATGTCGAACTGGTCTTCACCGATGATGCGCTGGAAGCGACCGCGAGCCAGGCTGAGAAGTGGAAGACTGGCGCGCGTGGACTTCGCACCGCGATTGAGGACGCATTGCTCGACGTGATGTACGAGATTCCTTCACTCGAAGGTGTCCAGAAGTGCATCATCGATGCGGACGTGATCAATCGCCGTCGCCAACCGTTGCTGGTTTCGGCCAATGACGAAGAACTGCCCCGGAACTATCAGGAATCTGCCTGATTCAACTCCGGAATAGTGAGAACCGATTAGCGCGCG
>REEK01000089.1 GCA_007695115.1 Sphaerobacteraceae bacterium | reverse complement strand
AGTGCGCTATCGGATATCGCATCGGATGAAGTTCGCGACGTTGCCCGGACCGTTCATCGAACGCTTGACGAATGCACATCTAAAGCCGATAGTGCTCGTGGTCAGATCGAGAGTTTCTTCGAGCGACTGGGTGAGTTCGTCGATGACTATCAGGAAGCTGATCGCAGCGGGTACGATCGTCGCCTGCGTATGACTCGCGCGGTACGGCACGATCCAGGATGGTCCGAGATCGAGCTGCGCTGGGAAGAACTGTCGCGTGTCCTCGTCGATCTGATGAATGCCGTTGCCCGGACGGTCGGGGAGCTTGACAGTCTCAAGGAAGAACTGCCCGAGCAGGATGATCTGGTCACCGAGCTCGATCTGATCGTCAGAACCGGTCAGGAGATGATGCAGCGGATGGTGCTGGCGGTCTCCGAACCGGATAACAACACGATCTACTGGCTCTCACAGCACGTGTCTTCGGGTGATATCTCGATTCAGGCGGCGCCTCTGCATGTGGGCCCAACGCTGCGTGAGCAGTTGTTCGATCCGTGTGAGACCGTAGTGCTTACGTCAGCCACGATGACGATCGACGGCTCGTTCGACTATATGCGGGCGAGGCTTGGTGCTGATCGGGCACAGGAGCTTCGGGTTGATTCCCCGTTCGATTATCCGGCGTCGACCCTGATCTATCTGGCCGAGGATCTGCCGGAACCGGGCCAGCAAGGGCATCAGAAAGAGATGCACCGCGCCATTCAGGAGCTCTGCCAGGCGACGCGTGGTCGGGCGATGGTGCTGTTCACCTCGCATAACGCGCTTCAGAACGCGTACCGGGCGATCAAACGCCCCCTGGAAAATGCAGGGATTCTGGTCCTGGGGCAGCGAATTGATGGAAACCCTCGACAGCTGGTAGACCGACTGCGGAATCACGAGTCGACCGTTCTTCTGGGAACCAACAGTTTCTGGGAAGGCGTCGATATCGTCGGCGATTCCCTGAGCCTGCTGGTGATCACAAAACTCCCGTTCTCGGTCCCCAGTGACCCGGTATTTGCCGCGCGGAGCGAAATGTTCGATGATGCGTTCATGTCCTATGCCGTGCCTCAGTCGGTGCTGCGGTTCAAACAGGGATTCGGCCGACTGATTCGCAGTTCCACCGATAGCGGCGTCTGTGCGATTTTCGATCGCCGAGTCGTTGGCCGGGGATACGGGTCGCTGTTTGTGGACTCGTTGCCCGAATGCACTGTGGAACGTGGCTCAGCAGCCGATCTGCCAGTCCGCGCGGCCAGTTGGCTCGAAGAACGACAGCAGCGCACGAAACTTGCGACATCGTAGTGACAGAGTATCGACAAACGTAAATTCGAGAGGGAGAACTGTGTCTGGTTCTATCGATCGTAACCTCGCTATGGAGTTGGCTCGAACCACGGAAGCAGCCGCGCTGTCTGCGGCGCGATGGATGGGTCGTGGAGACAAGATTGCCGCTGATCAGGCCGCAGTCGATGGAATGCGCACGATGCTCGCTTCGGTGCAGATGGACGGTGTGATCGTTATCGGCGAAGGGGACAAGGACGAAGCCCCGATGCTGTATATCGGCGAGGAAGTCGGAACCGGTGACGAGCCGAAGGTCGATATCGCCGTCGATCCGGTCGAAGGCACGACATTGCTGGCTAACGGAATGCCGAACTCGATCGCCGTCGTGGCGATGTCCGACCGAGGGTCGATGTTCTTCGCACCGGGTATCGTGTACATGGACAAGATCGCGGTTGGCCCGGAAGCTGCTCACGTTATCGACCTCAACGAGTCGGTTGCCGAGAATCTCAATCGAGTGGCTGACGCGAAACGGATGCCGATTCACCAGTTGACCGTGGTTGTCCTCCAGCGCCCACGGCATGAGAAGCTGATCGCTGATATCCGAGCTACTGGAGCCCGGATCAAGCTGATTGCCGATGGCGATGTTGCCGGTGGTCTGATGACCTGCACGCCGGGTGGAGGCGCTGACGTTCTGATGGGCGTTGGTGGTGCACCGGAAGCCGTGATCACCGCAGCCGCGCTGAAGTGCATCGGTGGAACGATCCAGTGCAAACTCTGGCCGAGGGACGATAATGAGCGCCGGACTGCTGAAGAGGCTGGGTTCGAGATCGACAAAGTTCTGACCGCTGATGACCTCGTAAATTCGGACAACATCTTCTTTTCCGCGACGGGCATAACGGATGGTGAGTTCCTGAACGGTGTTCGCTATACGGCGGCGGGCGCCACAACGCAGTCACTGGTAATGCGATCCCGGTCCGGAACGGTTCGCTGGATCGAGTCGATCCACGAGCTCAAGAAGCTTGCACAGTACGCGGCCGTACCATTTGACTAGCGAACATGAGGGGTGCTATACTCGGTCAGCGCCTGGGGATCGGCGTAGTCCCCTCTGTTTCCTGCACGAATCTCCAACTACCAGGAATGGTCCGAGTGATTCAACGGACATCATCGGATATTGCAGCATGACAACGCAATGTGCAGTCAATCGGCTTCGTAGGCCAAGTCAGTGGTCGTGCTTCCCTGCACGCAGTCTGGCCGCCCACCTGTAATCCTGGTAATGGATTTCGAAGGTACATTGACCAGAAACTACATCTCCAAGTGCTCTCCGAGCATGTCTCGAACGAATGGTTCGACCAATCGAGCAAGATTTATGCAAATCCAGACCTATCCGCCGCTATCCGAATTCCGGGGATCCTCTTGGGTCTCCCAACGTATGGACGCTCACCCGAGTATCTGTTCGCGGGGTACCAGTGCGCAGTTCTTCTGCGTCTGTCTGCTCGCGGGAAGAGGAAGAAGATGATCGTTACGATTTCCGAGCTTGAATCCAAGAACATCGATGAGTTGCAGGAAATGGCCAGGGACCTCGAGGTCACCGGCTATTCACGACTCAAAAAGCGAGACCTCATCAGCCGCGTTCTGCAGAAACAGACCGAACAGCAGGGGAATGTCTACGGCGAAGGCGTGCTCGACATCATCGAGGACGGTTTCGGGTTCCTTCGTGGCGAGCGGTATCTGCCTGGCCCGAATGATATCTACGTGTCACAGTCACAGATTCGTCGCTTCGGGCTGCGAACCGGCGACTGGATTTCTGGCCATGTTCGGCCGCCGAAGGACAATGAGAAGTATTACAGCCTTCTGCGTGTCGAAGCGGTCAACGGGATGGACCCGGAATCTGCCCGACGACGACCGAACTTCGACCACATGACCCCGATTTTCCCGCTGGAACAGATCAAACTGGAGACGGCCCCGAACATTCTCGCCACCCGGATCGTCGATCTGGTGGCTCCGGTTGGTCGTGGTCAGCGTGGTCTGCTGGTGTCGCCACCTAAAGCGGGTAAGACACTTTTGCTCAAAGCCATTGCCAATGGGGTTACTTCGAATTGCGACGACGTCCATCTGATGGTCTGTCTGATCGGCGAGCGACCTGAAGAGGTCACCGACATGCGACGGTCTGTGGATGGAGAAGTAATCAGCTCCACGTTCGATGAGCCGGTTGAGGACCACACAAAGGTCGCCGAGATGGCGCTGGAACGTGCCAAGCGTATGGTCGAGTCCGGTCGCGATGTCGTGATTCTGCTCGATTCCATCACCCGCCTGGCCCGCGCCTACAACCTGGCCGTCCCGCCGAGTGGCCGAACGCTCTCTGGTGGTATCGATCCGGTTGCACTCTACCCGCCGAAGCGATTTTTCGGTGCAGCGCGTAACATCGAAGGTGGCGGCAGCCTGACGATCATCTCGACTTGTCTGGTCGATACGGGTTCCCGTATGGACGACGTCATTTACGAGGAGTTCAAAGGCACCGGTAACATGGAGCTCCATCTGGACCGGAAGCTGGCCGAGCGCCGCATTTACCCGGCGATCGACGTTCAGCGCTCAGGTACCCGACGCGAAGAACTCCTGCTCGACGAGAGCACGCTTCGCCAGGTCTGGACGATGCGACGAATGGTCTCCATGCTCGGCGGTACCGAGGGTACCGAGCTGGTTCTGGGCCGACTGTCCAAGACCGGAACGAATGACGAGTTCCTGCAAACGCTAAATAAGGAAATTTAGGTCAGGCTCCCGTTATCGAGCGGAACGTGCCAGATGATCGAGCATCAGCTCAGTGACTAATCCAGGCATCTCGAGGTGTACGAGGTGCCCGGTGTCTGGCAGCACAGCCAGTGAACTGTGCCTCATCCGGGCAGACACGTTCACGGCAGCCTGAGGCGAGAACACCGGGTCGTGTTGACCACTGATCAACAGCGTTGGCGCATCGACCGACCCAGCTTGCTGGAACGCCCCGAAATGGTCTGCGGGTTTTTCTTCCAGATCCATCTCGAAATTCCGTAACAGCATGTCCCGGACGTATGCCCGATCTCCGGAACCATGGCGCTGACTGAGCGTCTCCTCGATCTTTGGAAACACCTGCTTCGCGTAATCTGCTCCGTAAGCCTGTGGGCCTGACTCGGTGATGTCTGGTACACCGCTGAGCATCAGCGAGTCGATTCTCGACCGAGCAGTTTGAGCAATACGGAGCGCGACTATTGCTCCGAGGCTGCATCCGGCGAAGTGTGCCGACCTGATCTCCAGCTTATCCAGCAGTGCCAGCGTGTCATCGGCAAGCGTGCTGACGGTGAGTCGGTCGTTCCGGTCGGCCACTGATCGTCCGTGACCCCGTAGATCCGGAATGATGACGCGATATCCCCGAGCCAGAACATGCCGCTGTCCATTCCAGCTCTCGCCCGTGCCAAAGTACTCGTGGAGGAGGACCAGCGGGCTGCCCTTCTTCGAGTCTCGATAATAGATGCGCGCATCGTCACGTTCCAGAACCGGCACTGTTACTCCCACCAACTCGAGCCTAATCAACCCGCAGAGCATAGCACCGGTGTGATGGCGTGACACATGCGCGCACCCGCCAGGGAGCGTAGCTCGCTGCGCAACTTGCTACGGACACAGCCGTTGGAGCGGTTCCAATTGAAGTTGATGACCGGTAGTCGGCCACCTCCGTGTGGCCCTGAACGGCAACCGCATACCCGGCGAACGCTTCGGGGGATCCGGGGCAGACGGAGCTGCCCAGCTACCAACAGCGAAAATGAAACCGGTTCTGTAAGAGTCAGTCTGGTGGAGCGAGATGAAATCTGTTGACCAACTGCGGCAAACACTACATCGAATCGACAAGCGCGGATTCAAGGCCTATCGGGACATATCTGGCTCGTTCGATCTGGGTGACATGGAGCTGGCGATCGATCATGTGCAGGCCGATCCGTTCGCCTCTCCGTCCCGGGTACGGGTCATTTTTCAGCGCGATAGTCTGAAGTTACCGGAGATCGAATCCAGTATCGACCGGATATCGCTTGAGGACGTTCTGGCGAGGCGAATGAGCCAGGGACTTCGTTCTCGGAAGCGAGGCGGCGGGAGTGGGAAGGCCGGGGCAATCACGATAGATAGCGGCGGACAGAAGGTCATCGAGCGCACTGCTTGTCGCATCACGGAGAGCTCCGTCGAGTTGCGGATCTCGGTAGGGCTACCGGCACAGGGACGCTCGATTCTCGGGAAACAGGCCGATACGCTGCTGACTGAGGAGTTGCCGAACCTCTCGCGAGCCGCCGTGACTCTTGACACCAGGGCATGGTCAGCGGCTGAGGAGTTTATTCAGACAGCACGTGACGCCCAGAAGCTTCGTCGCCAGCTGGACCATCGAGGCCTGGTTGGGTTCGTGGCTAATGGGGCGATCCTGCCGAGGTCGAGCGGGGTGAGTGATCGGCCGTTGACGGGTGAGGTGGTTCCCTTCGAGGCCCCTGATTCACTGGCGCTCGATCTGGAACTGGCCGATGGATCGATCGTTCGCGGTATGGGTATTCCTCGCGGGGTCACGGTGATCGTAGGTGGTGGGTTTCATGGCAAGTCCACGCTACTCGAAGCGATCTCCCACGGTGTCTACAACCACGTCCCCGGTGATGGACGCGAACGGGTAGTCACCAGTTCAGATGCGGTCAAGATACGGGCCGAGGACGGACGCCAGGTAACCGGCAATGACCTGAGCGGGTTCATCAATCACCTCCCGCTGCGACGTTCCACGGAGGATTTTTCAACCGAGAACGCATCCGGGTCGACCTCGCAAGCTGCAAACATTCTGGAAGCGATGGAGATGGGCAGCAATTTGCTTCTTATGGATGAGGACACTTGCGCTACAAACTTCATGATTCGCGATGACGTGATGCGGAGTCTGGTGCCTGATTCCTCGGAACCGATTACACCGTTCATCGACAGGGTTCGTGAACTGTACGACGTCCACGGGATCTCCACCGTCCTGGTGATGGGTGGGTCTGGCGACTACTTTGGCGTTGCCGACACCGTGATCTGGATGAACGAGTACCTTCCGCAGGATGTGACCGACCGCGCACGGTCGCTGGTGCCTGTTCGAGAGAGCGCAGCAGACGCGTTTCCGGACGCCGTCGAGCGGATCCCCGATCCGGGATCGATCGACCCGACGCGTCGCAATCGGACGCGGACACGGGCGCGAGGTACTGAGGAGATTGGATTCGGGGAAGATTTGATCGATCTGCGACAGGTGGAGCAGATCGTCGATTCAAGTCAGACCCGGGGTATTGCCGAGATCCTGGTTCATGCTCGGGCCAGAAAGATCATTGATGGTCAGAGAACGATGCGGGAGATCCTGGATGAGATCGATGTGTTGCTCGACCGCGATCCGATCGACATCGTGTCGCCATTTGCTGGCCATCCCGGAGATTTTGCCCGGCCTCGTCGATTCGAGATCGGTGCCGCTATCAATCGGCTGCGCGGTCTCCGGGTACGCCAGAATTCGAACTGATCGCTCAGTGCGTCGAGGTCATCCCGTGCCGAAGAAGTCCGGCAACGGTAAGGAGCATGAGCACCAGCGCCACGATCACCGGAATGAACAGGGTGCCTGTGCGGGCAGAAATGACGGTTACGAGCAGAGCGAAGGCGATGAGGGGCATCAGGAACCAGACCAGAACCTGAAGTCGATCAGCATGCATGGCGTTCCTCCCTCGGATGAGCGCCGGACACGCGGCTGAAGATGTCCGGCACGAGAACTTCTGCATGACATAATTATACCCTATTCGGGGTCTTTCCGATACCTCCTAGTCAGCAACCACCGAGGTGGGTGCCGACTCCCGGGCCGGGACAACCAGCGAGTAGGTCAGGCTGTCGGCCAGTGCCATCCACGACGCCGCGATCACGTTCGGCGACGATCCGACGGTCTGCCATGAGCGGTTTCCATCCCCGGAACGGATCCAGACCCGGACCACCGCACCGGTGCCGTGGTGATCGTCGAGCACGCGAACTTTGTAGTCTTCGAGCTCGACATTCGCGATCTGAGGGTAGAACTCCAGCAAAGCCTTTCGGGTAGCAGTATCGAGGGCATTGACTGGGCCATTGCCATCGGCGGCTGTGTGGTACTTGGTGCCGTGAATGTCGAGTTTCACCATTGCCTCGGCCAGCATGCCGCGATTGCCGCGATACTCCGCCAGCACGGTGTAGTCCACCGCTTCGAACGGGGCAACATACCCTTCCATCTCGCGCCGAATCAGCAGTTCCAGCGAGCCGTCGGCGTCTTCGAACCAGTAGCCCTGGTGCTCCAGCTCTTTGATCTTCTTGACCAGCCGGGAGACAACCTGGGGTTGCTCACGAAGGTCGATGCCGAATGTTTCCGCCTTCATGACGATGTTACTGCGGCCGCTCAGCTCGGAGACGAGGATGTTGCGATGGTTTCCGACGATCTCCGGATCCATGTGCTCGTAGGCCACCGGATCTTTGGCCACCGCGTTGACGTGCAATCCTGCTTTGTGAGTGAAGGCGTGAATGCCGACGAACGGCAGGCGAGTATCGTGTGCCACATTGGCGACTTCTGCGATATACCGGGACGTGTCGGTCAGGTTCTGCAGGTTGCCGGGAGGGAGGCAGTCGTATCCCATCTTGTGTTCGATGACCGGGATCACCGAGCAGAGGTTGGCATTGCCGACGCGTTCACCGTAGCCGTTGATCGTGCCCTGTACCTGAATTGCACCGGCCTCTACCGCTGCGATCGCGTTTGCCAGGGCCAGATCGCAGTCGTCGTGCGTGTGAATACCGACTGGGCACGGCAGGAGATCGTTGATCTCCCGGACAACGTCAGCCACATGAGCGGGCATCGCTCCCCCGTTGGTGTCGCAGAGGATGATCGCGTCGGCCCCGGCTTCTGCAGCTGCCTGACAAACGGCCAGTGTGTAGTCGCGATCGTCATCCCAGCCGTCGAAGAAGTGCTCCGCGTCGAAGAAGACCTCGCGATCGTGCCGCTTGAGGAACTCGACGGTGTCGGCAACCATCCTGACGTTCTCTTCAGCGGTGGTGCCGAGCACGCGATCTACCTGGAAGCGGGATGCCTTGCCAACGATCGTAACGGTAGGGGTGTTGGCTTCGATCAGCAACCGGACGTTGTCGTCGTCTTCGACAACAGCGCCGGCCCGACGCGTGCTCCCGAAGGCGGCGATACGTGCATTGGTCCACTCTTCCTTCGCCGCAACCTCGAAAAACTCGATATCCTTCGGATTAGATCCCGGCCATCCGCCTTCGATATAGGCGACGCCGAGTTTGTCCAGTGATCGGGCGATCTTGAGCTTGTCCTGCGATGTGAGGGACAACCCGTGGCCCTGACTTCCGTCCCGGAGCGTTGTATCGTAGATTGCGACTTGCCGTTGTGACATCCTGAGATCCCTCTCTGGAAAACAAAAAACCTCCCGAGGGAGGCAACTGATCACTCGTCAAATTCCGGTTTTCAATCCGTCGTACTAGAGCCTCCCGAACGCGAATTGCCCCGTCACGCGGGGCTCAGTAATCTCGATAATGAAAATGGAGCAGTTGCGCCGGTCGGGACCGGCGATCATCGTGTAATCTGCGTGGAAACCTAGACTCATTATCGCTCCAGACAACAATTCCGTTAGAACAGTGTAGAGTCTCGCGTCAGGAAACGTCAAGCCGACAGCCGAAAAGGGGAATTTTTGACCGTCAATGATCTGAGTGAGCCAACGATTCAGGATGTTCTCGAAGCAAACTTGCGAATACGAAACGAGCTGTGGCCGGTGGTTCCCAGAATGAGTGCGGCGCTCAGTCGGATCGCCGGTCGCGATGTCTGGCTGATACCGGAAAATCTCCAGCGAACCGGATCGTTCAAATTTCGCGGAGCGTTGAATCGGATGCTGCTACACGCGCAGGTCGATGGCTCTCCCGTCGTTACCGCGTCGTCCGGGAATCATGCAATCGGCATGACCGTCGCCGCGGGACTTACTGGCATCGAGATGGTGGTCGTTGTTCCGGAGAGCGTTTCCAGCGCGAAGCTCGGTGTTCTCGAAGATCTCGGGGCGACTTGTCTACGTCTGGGCTCAGGGTTCGACGACGCCGAAGACCGGATGTACCAGTACGCTGAGGAACATGGCCTGATGATCGTCAACGCATTCGACCGGGATGTCATTGCCGGTCACGGAACCTGTGCACTCAACGCTTTGAAGCATGTTCCGGATCTGGAGGTTCTGGTGGCTCCGGTCGCTTCCGGAGGGCTCATAAGCGGCTGTGCGATTGTCATGAATGCGGTAAGCCCAGATGCGGCGGTCATCGGTGTGCAGACGAGTGAATGGCCGGCGATGAAGGTTTCGCTGGAAGCTGGCCAGATCACCAGCGTTTCCGGCGGAAGCACGGTTGCTGATGGACTGGAGGGCAATGCGACCCGTTCCGGACTACCGTTCGAGATCATCCAGCAACATGTCGAACGAATTGACCTGGTGGATGAGGCATCGATTCTCCGTGCCATGAAATTTGGGATTACCACGGAACGGATGATTCTGGAAGGCGCTGGATCGGTGACCATTGCGGCGATTCTGGACGGTATCGAGATGCCAGGAACTGGTCCGATCGGGGTGGTTATCAGCGGGGGAAATGCGGCCGAGAAGGTGGTTCGGCAGGCGCTCGATGCCTGAGCCAGTGCCGGGGCGAGTCGAATACTCGCCCGGGCACTGGCTCGGGTCGTGAGGTTGCTAATTGAAGTGGACGTCGATCGGTGTATCGATCAACGTTGGCCCGCTCCGCTGTTTCGCGGCTTCGAGGGCTTCACCCAGCGCTTCCGGCGACTCCGCACGAACGGCCTCGATGCCATACGATTTCGCCAGTGCCACAAAATCGGGGTTCTTCAGATCAACGGCAATGAAGCGGCGGTCATGCTCTGCCGCCTGCTCCTCTTTGACCGCGGTGTAGGTTGAGTCGTTGAAGATCACGATCGGCAGATTGATGTTGAACTGGGCGACGGTCGCCAGTTCCTGCATCGTGTACTGGAAGCCGCCATCTCCCATGATTGCCACCACCGTCTTGTCCGGGCAGGCAACTTTGGCCCCGATTGCGGCCGGAAGCGCGTATCCGAGCGTTCCATAGCCGGACGGGAAGAAATAGGTTCGCGGTTCATAGACGGGGTAGCGACGGTTGTTGACATACGACATCATGGTCATGTCATTGACCAGAATGCCGTCGTCTGGAATCGCGTTTCGCAGCGCGTCCACATACGGCTGCTGATTGCTTCCCCAGCACGTTTCCAGCGCACGCTGTCGGATCTCCTGAACGTCACCCGTTTGCCAGCATTGCTTGCTGATCCCGCGCTCCTTGAGCCCGGAGAGCAATGCGCTGGCGGTTTCCGAACTATCGGCGACAACGGGGACCGTTGGCTTGTAGTTGCGGAGAACTTCGTTGGGATCTACTTCCACTCTGATGATTCGCTCCGGCATCGGCATCCGCTGGTAGTCGGTCTCCTGGGCTCCGAGTTTGCTGCCGAAGACGATAGCGAGGTCGGCCTGCTTCAGCATGTCATCGACAGCGTTGCCACGCTCCCAGTTGTTACCCAGCGCGTAGGGATGGCGATCGGAGACGGCGCCTTTCCCCATTGCGGAGGTAACCACCGGTGAACCAAGTTGCTCGGTGAGAGCCTGAATCGATGCGCCGGCGCCGTTGTGGATCGCGCCACCACCACAGTAGATGACGATCTTGCTTGAACGCTCGATCAGATCCAGAGCAGCTTCGACAGACAGCCGGTCGGGTGCTGTCGAGTTGAGGCGCGGGGCCGGAGCAACAGAGACGTCGCCGAACTCGGCGAGCACATCGATCGGTATCTCCACGTGAGTCGGACGTGGCCGTCCGAAGGTCATGTTCTGGAACGCGGTCGCGATCGACTCGGGGATTGCTGCGACGTCGAGGACTCGATCGTTCCATTTGGTTACCGCGGCCATCACGCCGACCTGGTCGGAGAGGTCGTGCAGGTGGCCGAGCATTCGGTCGGCCCAGTTGCGCTCGACGTTGGACGAGAGAACAAAGACCGGCACGGAATCGGTGTACGCCTCCCCGATCGGTGTCGCGACATTCGTAATGCCCGGTCCGGTGATGATCACCGCAACACCCGGTTTGCCGGAGGCACGGGCGTAGCCATCAGCCATGAAGCCGGCACCCTGCTCGTGACGCGCCAGGATGTGATTGATCTTCGAGTCGACGAGCGCGTCATAGATCTCGAGGGTATGCACTCCCGGAATTCCGAACACGGTGTCGACGCCGAGCGCTTCGAGCGTTTTTACCGCGGCTACTCCGCCACGCATTCGTTCTGTCACGATGGATGCTCCGATCAGGTCTGTTTGCCAAATTCGCTATTTTGCCGGGCACCAGTCTCCGATGCCCGGCGGATTATACCCGTTTGTCCTCAGGGACGAAGGTCTGAATGGAGCAGTTCAGGCTACTGGGGATACGGCGTATTGGCGATGATCTGACTCGATTCCCAGAAGCGACCGAGAATCGTGTCTCTTACATCATCTTCGACGATGCGAGGTCGATGAAAGTCCTCGATCAGCACCGGAACAACGCGGTATCCGATCAGCGTCGTGCCGTCGAATATCAGATGAAGTACGAAGCCCTGCTTGGTCTCGAACGACCACTCCTGATCGAATACGAAGTTGGATGTCGAGTAGAAGATCGCGCGATTCTGGTAGATCTCCATTCCCTGGACCCAGTGCGGATGTCCGCCTAGTACAAGGTCGGCACCCGCTTCGACGGCCATGTGGGCAGTGCGTCGATCGAACTCTGTCGGTGTCAGTGTGTATTCGATGCCCCAATGGAAATAGGGGATGACCACGTCGGCAACTTCCCGAGTGCGCTCGATGTCTTCCATCACGTATTCGCGCACCAGCGGAGCTACTCCGCCTGATTCCTCGGTTGCGCCCGCGTACTGCATGGAGATCGCGTCGTAGCCCAGAAACCCGAACGTCACGCCATTGTGTTCCAGCAGGCATGGCTGTCGAGCCTGCTCCAGATTGTCTCCGGTGCCGAAATGCTGAATGCCGGCGGCTTCCAGTGCTTCGGTGGTGTCGCGCATACCGACGACGCCGAAATCGAGCGCATGGTTGTTGGCGCCGGACAGGGCGTGAAAACCGGCGAGCTCCAATCCTTCGACTGCCTGGGTGAATGTCATGAATGAGAAGGTAGTCGGATCGGCTGGCGGTTCGAAGGAATCAGTAATCGCGCACTCGAGGTTCCCGATGGTTAGATCGCCCTTCTGCAGCTCGTCTGCCACGAGCGGAAACGGGGCGGTCCAGTCGTTTTGTTCCACCATGATCCGGTGCGGAGTTCTGCCGAGCATGACGTCGCCAGTCACGCTTATCATGGAGCGTGATTCGTGAGCTCGTGCTTCTCTACCGTCCATCAGAATGTCGAGCAACTGGTCATGGATCTCTTCGTCAGGGTGATCGACCAGAACTTCGATCGAATCCCACAAGGGCCAGTTGTCCGTGTCGAGTTCGTCTCGGATCGGATCGATTTCGTCCACAATCAGTGACTGGACATGAATACTTGCCGCTGAGCGAGGAATCAGCGCAATCATCCCCGGATTGTCTGCGGCGAATGCCACCAGATCGTCGTGTGGATGGCGGACCGCATCTGTATCGGTAAACGGCATTGCCAGTGATTGACTGAGAACCGGATGGACGTCCCGGTCCTGTCCTCCGAGGTCGCTCCAGTTGGAGATGGTGCCGTTGAACAGATTGGTCATCTGCTCCTGCCAGACGCGGTCGACCAGATGATCAGGACGAACAACTGCAATCAGTGGTTCACCGATCAATGGCGTTCGGCCGGTCGGACCCATGTTTCTGGGGAACAGGGCAACGTTGGCGGACGGCCCGTCGCTGGTGAGTTCAATCTCGATCCCCAGTTCACTCCCCAGCGACTCAAGTCGATCGACTGACTCCCGTACCAGCGTTTGTCCGGCGACATCGAGCGTGCTGTCAATATACAGGCTGACCGTCTCGAGTTCCTCTTCTGGCACCTCGGTCGGTTCGGGTGTTGGTTCCGGGGTAGGACTGGGATCAGGAGCCGGAGTTGCGGTCGGCTCTTCCTCTGGCGTAGGGGTTGCCTCGATCTCTATCTCGGGTTCAGAGGTGGGCGAAGGCTCCGCTTCCGTCTCCTCCTCGATGAGATAGGAACATCCGGCCAGGAAGAGAACCGGCGCCACGGCGCCGCTCTTGAGTAGAGATCGTCGAGTGAGAACAGAGAGTAGCAACCGGTCCATTTTACGGTCAGTCCTTATCGAAATAGCATCGAATCATCGGTGTCATGAACTAACGGGTTCCATAATCCAGACTCGAACCTGATCGGGAACGAGATCGGCGAACTTGCGAGCATCGTCGATTGAGCCAACTACGGATCCGTAGTGGCAGGGGATTGCAACGCTCGGCTGAAATACTGCAACCGCGTCTGCCGCTTCTTCGGCCGTCATAACGAACTTGCCGCTGACGGGCACGAATGCGTAATCCACCGGGCCAATCCCGCTCATCTCCGGGATGACATCGCTATCGCCGACGAAGTAGAAGCTCAGGCCATCGATCTCGAAGACGTAGCCGACGTGCTTGTGCTCTTTCGGATGCGTTGGCTCCCCGGTGTCGCGCAATTTGGTGATGGTATACGCAGCGACAGCCTTGACCGAGAGGTTTCCAACCGAGGTCGATTCTTCGATCTCGAGCACCTTCGATGGATTATCGATCTTTCCTTCGACATTGGGTCCCACGATAACGGTGGTGTTGTCGTTACGAACTTTTGCGATGTCATCGGCTGACAGATGGTCCCGATGCTCGTGCGTCAGAAGCAGGACATCGGCAGGCTCGACGCCGTCCGGAATCTGGAAGGGGTCGATGTAAATCCGCATTCCTCCATGTTCGACCATAAACGCAGATTGAGCGAACCAGGTGATTTTCGGATCCATCGTGTTTCCTTTCCCTATTTGCCAGATGATACGAGAGCTTGCATGGTTCGTTCCCGGATCATTTCACCGAGGATCTCGAGAAGCGCCAGGCCGTGATCTTCACTCGCTGCTGCCGGGTCGCCGAAGTATCCCTGATCGGCTCCAGCTTCTGCAAAATCGCGAGCCCCGGCTTTCAGTGCCTCTGGTAAATCGATCCAGACCGGCTGGAGTTCTTCCATCTCCGTGTGCCGGACTGAATCCGGACTGGCGGCGAGTACGATCGAAGTTTCGTATTTGCCCGCGTGTCGAGAACCCGCCGCAAATTCATCGCCCAGACGCGACGCCCACGGCTCCTGCCGCTGGTCAGGAAAGATCACCGGGATTCCGGCGTGCGTCGTTGCTGTCGTTGCTACCCTGGACACGACGTCAACGTGGGCGGGTTCGAGATGGGCGTTGCAGATACAGATCGCCCGGTACCCCTGGGACGCATGAAACCGCAGGATATCATCGAGATAGGCACCGAGCGCGGCCGAACTCACTGGCATGGTGCCAGGGAAGCAGGCACCCGCGAAGCTCACTGAGTACTGAACCGCGGGCAGGATGAGTGCCGGAATACCGCTTTGCCGAATGGCCGATCCGCCTGCCGCTGCCATGGCTCGAGCGATAATCACATCAGTGTCCAGCGGCAAATGCGGGCCGTGAGCCTCGATCGCACCGATCGGCAACAGGCCGACCGGCCGCAGTTGCAGGATGTCCCTCGTCTCGACCCAGGTGAGTGCTGACAGCGTAGGGATTTTCGGGAGCGACATCAAGGCCTCATCGTTCTGTATTCAGACATGGTTCACAAACTGTTTGTCCCATGGATCCGAGTGTTGTGTCAATCGGCTGATCTGAAGGCCGTGTGCGAAAACTGGACGGGAATTCCGGCGCATTTCTGTGCTATAGTCTGGCAAATCAGTAGCTGGGTAAAGCCGACGAGGGGTTGTCCTGACTATGGCCAGAGGAGCAAGCGCATGAAACTCGTGTTTGCGATCGTTCAGGATTATGACGCGAACCAGTTGCTGAGGGCAATTACTGCAGCCGGGTATCGTTCTACGCGGATCAGTAGTACTGGTGGATTCTTGCGCGTGGGTAACACGACGCTGATGATGGGTGTTGAAGACGCTGAGGTTCCGGATGTTCTCCGAATTATCGACCGGAACTGTCGTGAACGCTCCGAGACCATCCAGCCGGAAATTATCGGCGACATTCACGAATGGTATCCCTCTGATCTGGTTGAAGTTACCGTTGGTGGCGCGAACGTATTCGTGTTGAATGTGGACCGATTCGAACGCATCTGAGCGACGAGCAGAGTGAGTAATTTTCGTGGGAAACTGGTTCCGAAACCAGATTGCGTGTTACGGGGCAGCGATTGCGATCATCCTCGAACAACTGGATGCTGCGCCGAAATCGACAGTGGTGGAGAATCCGAACCCACTGGTTCGCGTTCAGCCATCCGGTGATGAATCAGCGGATTGGCACCCCGACGAGTTAATCAGACGAGACAACGGAGACGCATTCGTCCTCGTCTGGTCTCACAGCCTGACGAGCGGGCGGGATTACCATCCTGCGATGTCCGCAAACTAGCAGACTCACATTCAGAACAGGTATCAGGTCCCCGATTGCTCTTTGCAACCGGGGACTTTTTCGTGGCTGGAACGTCGTTGTTTCAGCTAACCGGCGACGGGGATCCTGTCGCTGGCTTCTACGTCTGCGGGAATCATCGCAGCCAGCAGTCGTTCCATCGTCATGATGTGACTGCAGGTTCCGAGTGATTCATAGGTGTGGCAGTTGCAGGACCATTCCCGGTCGTCGAGGCGGACATCGTAGACATCGTGTCCACCCTGGAACTGGACGTGGAGGGACTGGAACTGAGCGCGTTCCGGTTCCTGAGCGTACCGACGAGCCTTCTGGATCTTGCCGATGAGCGATGAGTTCATCTGACCTCTCCGTTCCTGCGACCTGAAGCGGGATCCGCATCAGGAGATTTCGAGCCTCATCCGTGGAAACCTCTGGCCTTCTGGCAAACAAAAAAGCACCCGCGCATAGCGACAGGTGCTTCAGGTCATCCGATTTCGAATGATGTTTGCCAACGGTATTTTCACCGCAGCCCTCCTCTGGTTAAAAACTCAGGTCGTTAACTGATTATGAATAGCCAGCGTCCGTGCGTCAAGTGGTCCGGAGCTGCTCTAGTACAATTATGGGCTAACAAACCAGGTGCAGGAGACGAGACACGGCGAGGAGAGAACATGAGCAGGTCTAGTGGACTTTCAGCAGCAATTCTCGCAGGTGGTCAGAGTCGACGGATGGGCGAGGACAAAGCGCTCCTCGAGGTCGATGGTCGTCCAATGATCGAATATGTGATCAACGCGGCGAAATCGGTTGCCGATGAAACGATTATCGTGGCGACGGATCGTCCGGAGTACGAGCAGTTCGAGTGCCGCGTAGTGCCGGACCGCCTGCCGAAATCCGGCTCATTGGGAGGCATCTATACCGCACTCTCGGAGGTCAAACACGATCGTTGTCTGGTTCTGGCGTGCGATATGCCGTTTGTCAACGTCAAGCTGCTTCAGCATATGATCGATCGATCGAGCGACTACGACGTCTTGATTCCTTCACTTGACGCAGAACGTAGCGATCAGGGTGTAGCCGAGACGCTAGAGACGCTTCATGCGATCTATTCGAAATCGTGCTTGCCCGCAATCCAGCGTCAACTCGATGCTGGCGTGTACAAAGTGGTTGGCTTCTTCACTGAAGTCAACGTGCAGAAGGTTCCGCAAGAAGAAGTAGCGGAGATCGACAGCCAGCTGCTCTCCTTCTTCAACACCAATACGCCAGAAGAGTTCGAGTGGGCGAAACAACAGTTGGCCAGTGGTTCGGCCCGTTAGTACGATGGGCATTGGTCACTCGGGAAAGCGTGGACGATGTGGCAGGGTCCGTTGTGACATTGCTGACGGATTTCGGGCTCAGTGACACCTTCGTCGGGCAGATGAAAGGTGAGATGCTCTCCCGGACGCCCGGCCTTACTCTGGTCGATCTCACGCACCAGGTGCCGCCTCAATCGATCCTCATCGGAGCGCTGCACCTGCGGGCAGCCTGGTCCGCGTTCCCACCTGGCACTGTTCACCTGGTCGTTGTGGATCCCGGAGTTGGCTCAGATCGTCGCGCGATTGCTCTGTCCTGGCAGGGTCACTATTTTGTTGGACCGGATAACGGCGTTCTCGATGGAGCGCTCGACGGCGCAGAACCTGACGACGTCATCGAGATCGATCCCCGACAACTCCATGCGGAGCGAATCTCCCGTACGTTTCATGGCCGTGATCTCTTCGCTCCAGCCGCTGCCGAACTCGCCGGTGGGCGATCACTCTCCGACCTTGGTTCAGTCGTCGATCCACGTTCGCTCGTGCGAGTGGATGTCCCCCGGGCGTTTCGGGATGGCGACACCGTACACGGAACGATTCTCATCATCGATCACTACGGCAACGGCATCACGAATATCGCGGCGCATCTGCTGGAGGGTGCTGTGGCGAGGGGCATCGAGGTACAGTGCGGCGAGTTCAGGTGCTCGGGGCTTGCAGCGTCATATGCGGCGGCGGAGTCCGATGAGGCGCTGGCATTGATATCCAGTATGGATACGCTGGAGCTGGCGGTTCGAGACGGGGCCGCTGCGACGCGATATGATTTACAGACGGGTGCAGAAGTCACCGTGCAATTCAGCTAACATTGAGTTGGATCCGAGCCGAAACCGCGCATTTGCTGATCGGGCAGGAATTGATATGGCACGCAAGGAAAAGAAGCGACCTGGTAAGGAAAAGATTTCCCAGTCTCAATTGCAGGCGTACCGCGCCCGCCAGGAAGCTGTGCTTTCTCGTGAAGAGGTCGAGCGAAGACGTGAAGAAGAGCAGCGTCGACAGCTCCGTCGCGAAGAAGAGATGGCGTCAGACTACGAGCACCAGTACGCTGATGTTCTGGGCATCACCCGCGAGGAAGAAGAAGAGGTGCCCAAGCTCTCACCAGAGCAGATCGCTGCAGACTATCAGGCAGTGCATGGCGAGCTCTACCGCATCGCAATCTGGGGAGGGATTACGGTATTGCTCCTGATCGCGATTGCTGTGGCGATGAACTAGTCCGCCGGTGAGCTAATAGTTTGAACGTGAACGCGCGAAACCGCCCGGAGCATTGCTCCGGGCGGTTTCTTCTTGCCTGATTCGAACGGAGCGTGATCAGGAACGCACGATCGGTGTGTCGTCCTCATCTTCATCGGTCGACTCTCCGACGACCTCTTCTGCCTCGAGATCTTCGTCCTGACTGTCGTCGTTGCTGTCCGGATCGATCGCGTCCTCGTTCTCGTCGTCATCGTCGTCTACTTCGTCGTCATCATAGAACAAGGCGGCCGGCAGATCGTCCGGCGTCTGCTGATCTCGGACATATGGCCGGGGTGCTGGCAGCTTGGCCTGCGCCGGGAGGGCCAGGTGTGCAGCCACATTGGGGTCCCGATAGATCTCACGGATGATGACCCGAACCGTTCGGCCACTGAGCGCTACCACGAAGGCCTCGTAGGCGTTGCCAGCCTGGACCAGCTCGTGGAGTTTACGTGACACCAGTGGCTCCAGCATGCCGATCCGGTTGTCGAACTGATCGTAAACCGCAAACCCGTTGCTCTCATCACGGAGCTCGACCTGGCTCGCCGGAGAAAGTCGGGCCAGTATGTCTCCCGTTGCCGGGCGGACCAGCTCGGTGACGTAGGTCTTTCCGGTCTCCTCGATAAATACGGCGGCTCGAATTGCCTTGGAGCCATCCGGAGTCGGAACCGGCTTCGGCTCGCGATCACCCAGTTGTTCGAGACGTTCAACGTTTCGCTGAGCAATGATGTTGCCCGGGTCCATCTCAGCGGCGGCCCGATAGGCTTCGATCGCTTCTTCGATCCGGCCGAGCTGGTCAAGCGCTTTGCCCAGTCGGTTTGCCGCGCCGGAGTCCTGCGGGGCGTGCTTCAGGATCTCCTGGTTGATCGCAATCGCGTCGTCCCAGGCTCCGACAACTGCCCGCTGGCGAGCCTGCTCAGCGAGGTGTTTGAGCGTCCTGCTCTGTGTGATCGTGTTGATGTCTGCCACCGTTGTTCCGTCCTCTCGGTTTGCGGTCGGTCTGTAATCAATTCAGGAGTCGAACGTCTCAGATACGGGCTGGTTCGTGAATTTCGCCCAGCAGGTACCAGGTCATCGGTTCCGTGACCCGGACGTTTACGGTCTGGCCCAGCCAGTCACCGGGCGCATCAAAGAATACCAGTGTGTTGCCGCGGGACCGGCCACGCCATCGCCCGCGCTGTTTGCCATCAACCAGTACCTCGAGAACCTCACCGTCGTGGCGCTGATTCAATTCCGCGCTAACTTCGGTCTGCAACTTCTCGATCTCCTGGTGCCGCCGTTTCTTCTCGTCGGCCGGTACTTCATCTTCCCACCTTGCGGAAAGCGTGCCGGGGCGGGGCGAATACATTGCCTGATGCACCTTCTCGAAGCGAATGTCTCGGAGCAGCTCCATGGTGCCCTCGAATTGCTCGGCAGTTTCGCCGGGAAATCCGACAATAATGTCAGTAGAGAGCGTTACCCCGGGAATTGTATCCCGGATGCGCTGAATCCGGTCCCGGTAGTGCTCGACAGTGTAGGTCCGACGCATCCGTCGCAATACATCGTTGTCACCGGCCTGTACTGGAAGGTTGACGTGTTCGCAGACCTTGTCGCATGCGGCCATGGTGTCGATCAGTCGATCGGTGAAGTACTTCGGATGCGAGGTCAGGAATCGAATGCGTTCGATCCCATCGATGTCGTTGACGGCCAGGAGCAGGTCGGAGAGCTCCACATCGCCTGGCAAGTCATGGCCGTAGGCGTTGACGGTCTGCCCGAGAAGGGTGACTTCCTTCACGCCCCGACTCGCCATCTCCGTCACCTCATTGACGATCTCGTTGAATGGGCGACTAATCTCCCGGCCACGGCGATAGGGAACAATGCAGTATGAACAGACGAAATTGCAACCGTAAATGATCGGCACAAAGGCGGAGATACCTGTTTCGTTCTCGGTATCCTCGTAATAGTGCGGCAGTTCCGCGAGGTCGACATCGATTTCCCCCAACTCAGGGGTCAGCTGGGTCAGCTTTTCGAACTCCGATGGACCGTAGAACAGATCTACGTGTGGAAACCGCTTCTGAAGCGCTTCTTCCTGTTTGGTAACCATGCAGCCGGTGAGGGCGATCTTGATGTCAGGGTTGGCGCGCTTCAGCCGTGCCAGTGATCCAACTTTGCCGGCAACCTTGTCCTCAGCCTGCTGACGGACAACACAGGAGTTAACGATGATGATGTCGGCTTCATCTTCTCGATGGGCTGGCTGATAGCCAGCTTGCCGGAGCATAGCGCCAGCTTTCGCAGATTCCGCCTCGTTCATCTGGCACCCGATTGTCCAGAGAAAATAGCGTTTGGCGCCAATATCCGGTTCGGGAACGAGTGCTGGTTTGCGCTCTGGTGAAAGTGGAATCACGAGTGTCCTCCGCGATGGTGTCGTCAGGCTGGTGCAACTGTCGACCGAAAATTATAACGTAGAATCGCGAATGGCGGGAACGCAACAAAATCTGTGCCTCACTGGCAGATTTGGGGCTGCGAACGAACGCAGAATATGAGGTGTACGGACGGGTGTTAACTGCCGTTTCGACTAAATTCGATTGGGATTTACCGTATACGTACATCTTACGAACCGGAAATTCCGGTGCTACACTTGCCAGTACAAATTCAGGGCAGAGCAGTCGACTGTCAGTCTCGGGGGTTTGACAATTTGTCATAACTGACAGGGCTCATTCATGGGTCAACTACGTATTGCTCTGGTGGCCGCGAGGTCCGGGGGGAAGAGCTTCATGCAGCGAAAGTGTGGGACGTGCAGGTACTTCGAAGAGGGCGGGATTGCCTCGTCGGGTTGGTGTCGCCACCCGGATCGACAGGAACTCGAACATATGGTTCTGGTCCGGAAGACCGAGCTCGCCTGCCGACAGGGGTGGGACAACGATCTCTGGGAGCCGCGGGAAAGATCGGGCGCCAGGGCAGGGGCAAAGCAGGGTGACGGAAGCAAGCGCCAGCGTCCGCCGTCACGAAATGCGATGGCAGGAATTGGGGCCGCAACCGAGCCTGACCACGAGCTGGAAGCTGACCGGGTTGTCGATATGGGGATCGGCGCTGATCAGCCGGAACGAGACGTGTCTGCTACTCAACGGCACTATTCTGATTCACCAGTGCCGGTGCGCCAGACTGAGTCACCGACCACCGGAACTGAGACTGACTATCGATCATTGTGGTCATCTCGCCCGACAACAAGCAATCAGGGTGAAGATCAGCTCCAGGAGGAGACGATCAGCCGTCGATTCGGCACTCGCCGTGAAGAGTGGGATGAGCCGGCAGCGCCACCAGCGCCTCCAGCCAAACCGTCAGTGTTCCCGATCCCGATCGATGTTGACGTCAGGCCGAAAGAAGGTGCGGATTCCCGTTCGCGTTCGCCGGAAGAGACCCACCTGAATGGACATCAGGCTCCGGAGCCTTCTTTTGGGGCCGTGTCCCACCAGCAGGAAGAACGCGCGCAGTCATCTGATTCAGTTCGATCTGTTGCACCGCACGAGGAACGACAGCCAGCTTTCCGGAGCGGAGCGACCGAGCAGTTCGACGCTGCACCAGTGCATCAACCGGAACCATCGCAGCACAATATCGAGCAGCAGCCGGCATCTGTCGCCGCCGAAGAGTCTTCAGCGGTTGAAATGGAAGATCTGGATGACCGCCAGGTGATCAACCTTCCGATGTTGAAGAACGAGAAAGCTAGCTGTCGTAACTGTCGAGATTTCTTGCCAGCGAAAGACGGCTTCGGATGGTGCGACAATCCGTTCGCCTTCGAGCAACGCAAGAAGGTGAGTGGCGATGAGGTTGCGTGTCAAAGCTCGTTCGGGAGCTGGTGGTCTCCGTCAGATGATTGGTGGATGGAACGAGCCGATATTGCCCATCATTCAGCCCCAACACCGTTGTTCGACAACCTGATCCGACAGCTCCGAACTCGATACTTCGGGATCGAAGGGTCGACGGAAGGACAGGAAAGGTCGTAAGATAGTCCAGTACGGGTGGGCGTTCAGCAAATAAGGGGGGCTGCGAACCGTGCCTTTTCGGGGGAAAGGGAATACGGGCGAGCGATCAGGATGGAATGATTACCATCTAACGGGGTTCGGCCTGTTCCTGCGGCAAGCGCGAGAATACAAGGGCGTCAGTCTACGTGACGTCGAGAAAAAGACGCGTATCCCGCGCCGTCATCTTCATGCGCTGGAAACCGAGCAATTCGATCAGCTACCGCCGCTGATCTATGCGCGCGGCATTGTCCGGAACTACGCCCAGTTTCTGGGTGTCGATCCGATGGACGCGCTGGCAAGGTTCGAACAGAGCCACGGTCAGCGAAGCGGTGGATTCCAGGTCGTACCGGCAGTCAAGACGACTGAAGTACCCTCGCACTGGGCCCCCAACTTCGCAATCATCGCGTTTATGGTCATTATGTCTGCGGTGATCTTCGCCTGGATGTATAGTGCATACTTCGCCCCACCGGATCCCAACGGAGACCAGACAGAACAAGCTGCGCAGACTCCGGAGCAGGACCAGGAAGTTGCCGTGCTCGAGGATGATGACAGCGATGAACTCGAGCTCGCTGAAGGCGGGGGTGAAACCTTATTGCCACTTCAACGTATCAATCGGGGTTCAGGCGATCAACCCGATTCAGAAGAGCCCGAACAGTCTGATGACGCACCCGCTGACGGGGCTGGTGAGTCGCCGGCAGACGCGGAAGCAAGTCAGGAACAGCCGCCGGACCAACCTGATGCAGCGCCGTCCGGCAATGTGTTCACGATTTCCACCACTGAGGCTGTGTGGGTCCAGGCGACCGTCGATGGGCAGATTGTGCTCGACGATGTCGTGCCTCCGGGACGCACGGAATCACTTCAGGGTGAGACCCTCTCGCTGCGATCCGGAAACGCACCCTACGTGCAGGTATCGGTCAACGGCGAATTTCGGGGGACGCTGGGCGATGCGTGGGATGCTGTCGGAAGCTACCCATAGCCCATCGACCTGGTGACGTTCGAAACATCAACTCATTCTGCAATTGGATTAGCAGCGTTTGAAAAGGGCCTAGTAGTGCCCTCTTTGCGTGTTGGAGAGGCTACCCATATCGGAGTAGGTCGGGCCATTCCATTTGCGGGTTCCGGGTCGGTCCACTGGAGTCATAATGTGGAGCGCGCGCGGAGAAACAGTTACTTCGAACGGAGTCACGCCCACGTAGTCACCGTCGAACTCGACTGGTGCGGGCGGATTGCTATCGACACTGAATGATTTCGCTTTGGTCTGGTAAACGTGGCGTGATCGGTGAGGTCGCCCGAGTGCTATCCAACCTGCCAGGCTCAATGAAGCGGCAATATTCGGCGGGCGAAACACCAGGAGATCCAGATAGCCGTCGTCGATCTTGATGTCTTTGCCGACCTTGAACCGCGGATTCACCACGAACGATCCATTTGCCACCAGGACCATGCGTGCTTCGGTTTCCAGCGTTTCCCCATCGATCGTCAGCTTGAACTTCCATGGACGAGTTCTGAGATGTTTCAGCGCGGGAGGCACATAGGCGAGCCAGGCGAAGAATCTCTTGAGTTCGGGTCTGGTGTCCCGAAACATCAGAGAGTCAAGTCCCGACCCGGCCATGTGAAGGATGATGCGATCGCCTGAAACACCGACGTCAATCCACCTCGGCTCCATTTCGCGCTGGAGCGCGCGGGCTGCCCGGAACGGATCACCGGGAATGCCAAGGCCGCGAGCCACGACGTTGGTCGATCCATTTGGCAAGATCGCCATGTCAACGTTCTTGCCCATGATGCCTGCGGCGACATGGGCAACGGTACCGTCGCCGCCGACGGCTATCACCAGATCGGCTTCATCGGCGGCGATTTCGGCAAGGTCTCGCTCTTCACCTGCAAACGTGCTGAAGCGAAACTCAACGTCATAGGTCTGCTCGAGCATTTTTCCAAGGAACCAGGCCACTTTGTCGCTCGGCAGGCGACCTGTGTTGGGGTTCATGATGGCGATGGCCCGCGTGCGCTCAGACATGTATCGAGTTATTCCTCGACTCGGAATCGCAGTGTTGCACCGATGCCACCAAGCTTCCCAATCTGTTCCTGCTGATCATCCTGGTCGATCACCGCGATACTCGCTCCCTGCTCGAATGCAGATGTGATCAATGCAGGGATAACGTTGTCCATGTCGCGGATATCGCTTGCCTGGCAGTAGGAGCAGGTGTTGCCCTCGCCGGGGGTTACGCTCATCGCTCCGCAAGACTGGCAGACGACTCCGCTCGAACGGATCTCATGATCCACGATCAGATTCATCACCTGTCCGCGCTGGAGGGCTTCCATCGTAGCAGCGAGCCCCTTGACTCCCAGATCTCCGGCTGCGGATTCGGACTCCACCGCGTCGATGAGACGCTGCTTCCGGTCCGTGATGTGCTGCTCCAGCACGTCCATCGAGTTCTGCCGGACGTCGTTGATGTTCGCTTCCTTGAGTATCCGGACGTGGCCGATCACTCGATCCGTCACGTACTGATGGAGTGTCTCTTCGAAACCCGAGACGACTTCTTCTGGACCACCAAGGATCAGGTGGTGATACTCGTTGTTCTCGAGCATGTCGAACAGTTGCTGTGCGACTCGCTTGAAGTGCCGATGTACATGATCCTCAATGTGTCGCTCGTAGCGGGACTGCGACCAGCCACCCTGATCATGCTGCCCGGGAACTTCGTCATCTTCGAGTTGGGAATGCTCTTCGATTTCGTCGAGCTTCCCGATGAGCATCCGTGCGTGATCCCGGGAGATAATGCAGGTGCAATAGGGCGCATAGTCCTCAATCAGCCGAATGAGCGGCGCAATGTTGGCGCGTTCATCGACGATCGCCGAAGATTCAATCGTGTCTGGCATCGAGTATGAGGCCAGAATCCCCTTGCCTGGTGTGGCGAACAGGGCAATACCTCGACCGTACTTTGTCGAGTTGTCTCGAATGTAGACCCGGATATCTTCGAACAAATCATCGAATTCATCCGGCAACTCTTTGCCTGCTTCGTGCTTGTACCGCTGATCGGCGGAACGGAGCAAATTCTTCAATTTGATGTTGTAGTCCGTGTCGTTGGAGTCCTGAAACAGCGGAAGGTACAGACTGACTAGCTGTCCCTTCGGGCTGTCGAGTTTGCTGATTTTTTGCAGGTCTGAACGCTTGATCACGCCCGGCCTCCTACTTCTGTCATCTTGATCAGAACTGATTCTGTCGTGCGAAATGTGTGCGGCGAGCGTAGCTAGGCTTCTAGCTCCTCTGGGCCAAACATCTTCTCGACAATGAAATTTGCCAGCCAGGCGGCTGCGGCTGCCAGCACGATATTCAGAATCGCTCGTACTACGTTACGGGCCATTAGTCTTCTTCCCTCCCAGCCTGCGTCGACCATCCGGTCGACTACGTCTCTCGCATTGCGCGGAATCGCCGTGCAGGTCGAATTCGTCACTGGATGCTGGAGCGCATGAATCCTGCCGTGACTCAGTGTAGCACGGTCCATTGAATCCGCTGTTTACTCCTCGAAAGCTGGATGCCGACGCCGGTCGGCGGTGGAGTCACGCCAGCCGGTCACAATGCCGGCGATCAGGAGTCCTGAGAAGGCGATCACCGGAACAATCAGGACGTCGATCAGCGTGATTCCGGCGAAGATTTCAATGTTGAAGGGTGGAATGAAGCTGAACGGCCAGACGAACGGTGTCGAGATCGTCTTGATCAGCCTGGGAACGGTTCCGGAATCGGAGCCCGGGACCATCAACGCTGGGAGGCGCGCAATCATCAGGGTGATCAGGAGTGCGGTTGTGTTGAGGATCAACGCTCTCAACACGTCGATGTTGCTCAGATCGATCCGTGGCGTTCGAGTTCTTGGTGGACGCATCATGATGGCTGTCGATCGATCAGGTTGGCCAGTTCATCGACGATCCGACGAGCCAGCTCGTGCTTGGTCATCATTGGCAGATGCTCCGGTTCGACATCGGGTTTGAAAAAGATCGCCTGGTTCTCGTTCGAGCCCATCGCCTGCCGTGCGTCATTGGCGACCAGCAGACTGGCGCCCTTGCTGACGAGCTTTTTGCTCGCGTACTCGACCAGATTGGTCGTTTCAGCAGCAAAACCGACCTTGATTAATCCGGGGCGATCGATGGTCGCCAGGATATCGACGGTTCGGGCCAGTTCGATGGTCAGATCGTCATCGGACTTCTTCATCTTTTCAACCCCGACGTCTTTTGCGGCGTAATCGCCGACTGCAGCCGCCATGATCAGTGCATCCGCGGCAGGCGTGACGTCGGAGACCGCCGAATACATGTCGGCAGCGGAAACCACATCGATAACATTGGCGCCCACCGGCGGGTCCAGATGCTGAGCAGATGTCACCAGCGTTGTGTCAGCACCCGCATCCACGAGCGCCTGGGCGATCGCGTAGCCCATCAGCCCGCTCGAGCGATTGGAGATAAACCTGATCGGGTCGAGCGGCTCCCTCGTTGCGCCGGCCGAGATGACGACATGTTTGCCAATCAGTCGACCTTTGTGCTGCCCGAGGATCTGGCGAATGGCGCCGAAAATGGCCTCTGGTGGCACCAGACGACCATGCCCGATAATTCCTGAGGCCAATTCCCCATCGTCTGGACCGATGATGTGCGCTCCGCGATCGCGCAGTGTCGCAAGGTTGGCCTGGGTAGCCGGGTGCAGGAACATGTGATGGTCCATCGCCGGCGCCACCAGAAGCGGGGCAGGGCAGGCGAGCGCGCTCACGCTGAGCATATCGTCGGATAGTCCGTGTGCGAGCTTGGCGATCGTATTGGCTGTGGCGGGAGCCACCACCATGATGTCCGCCTGTTCAGCGAGTGTCACATGCCCGGATTCCGTGTCGGTCCATTGCTCGATGACATCGGTGCGAACTGGTTGACGGGTCAGCGTCTCGAAGGTGAGGGGTGTGACGAACGCCTCGGCCGCTCGAGTCATCACCACATCGACCCGACTTCCTGCTTTCCGGAGAAGCCGAACCAGTTCGATCGTCTTGTAGGCGGCGATTCCGCCAGATACTCCGAGCAGAACTCGCGAGTTTTCGAGAATGGATGGAATCACCTGCATTGCCCTTTACTCATGTCGGTGTCATCGCCGAATGCAATTCGCTTCCGGTGTCAGAGCGGATTGCCGCGCCCTTCTCGCACCAGTCGCTTGAATCGGGTTTCGACAACGGTTCGGATCTCCCGGAACCCATCGTCGAGCCTCGGAAGCGCAAACCACATCACGCCGAGGGCGAAGAGCGATCCGGTCAGCAGCCGGAGTTCCCAGACACTTTCCCGGAGTCCGAAGAGTTGCGTAAAGCCGTCGATTGCCATGGGTGCAGCCATGAAGAGCATTCCGCGGAAGCTGAGGGGTGGCAATCGGTCCCGAACGATGGCGTAGCCGATTCCAGCGATGAAGGTTGCTCCGTAGATCGCGCTCATGCGATGACAAAGCGCCATCTGTTCGCCGAAGAGGGTGAAGCTGCGCTCTGGCATCTGATGACACATCAATCCGAAGGACATGTGCAGCCAGCTCGCTAGCGATGTGTATCCCTGAGATGCGAGAAGTGGGATGATGATCGGCATGGTGGCGAAGAAGAACGCGGTTACGTTGAAGACCAGTAGCCAGTGACGGGCGAACGTGTAGATCTTGCGATCGATGCGGAGGATCAACGGTTCATGTTTTACATGGTTTCCGGCTGCTGATTCGGCCACTGAGTTGCCACCTGACTACCTGAAGTCGTCGGAAACGCTGAACAGCCCAACTATACCGAACGGACCTCGATTTCAGCACGGGTTCGCATCAACCGGAAGTTAGTGGTAGACTGCCCGCCGTTAGCAACCGCAACGGGAACCCTCCCGTTGTACGCATCTCACTGTGTACGTTGACATACGCTGCCTCGCCACCTATACTTCATGTTTGCTGATTGGTGGTCGCGCGGGGATGCGGAACTATCTTAGGATCACATTGGAAAATCGATTCGGTCCCATGCGTCGGGAGGGGTATGTTTTGCCCACCGGCGTTTTCGTGTCCTCTGCGATTACCGTCGACATTTGAGGTTCATACGCGCACGTCAACCCGCAAGCGAAGAATTCGCCTGCCCGGGGTTGACGTATTTCGATTTGTTGTCCTGCCGGTCCACACATATTGAGGAGCAGTGAATGGCCATAACTGTCCGTGACCAGGGAGTCGCCGGAGCCAGTCAGGACCAGGTCCTCTCCAATCTGGGGATAGGCCGCCGATCCTACGCCAGCATTCCGACCGTTCTGGAAATGCCGAACCTGGTTCAGCTTCAGACCGACTCGTTTGACTGGTTCAAGTCGGATGGCCTGCGAGAACTCCTGCAGGAGATCTCTCCGATTGAAGACTATAACAACAAGATGCAGCTCGAGTTTCTCGAGCACTGGTTCGACGAACCACGCATCTCCGAGGATCTGTGCCGCGAACGAGACATGACCTACGCCGCTCCGCTGAGGATCAAGGTACGTCTGACGGTTCGAGAGACCGGTGAGATCAAGGAAAGCGATGTTTTCCTTGGTGATTTCCCGATCATGACACCAAAAGGCACCTTCCTTATCAACGGTGCCGAGCGTGTGGTGGTTTCGCAGCTGGTTCGTTCACCAGGTGCTTACTTCGATTTGAGCGAGGACAACACAACCGGGCGCCGACTGTGCGGGGCTAAGCTGATCCCGAGCCGTGGAGCCTGGCTGGAGTTCGAGACGTCCAATCGGAACGTCCTGTCCGTCAAGGTTGATCGCAAGCGCAAACTTCCAGCTACCGTTCTTCTGCGCGCGCTCAATCTCGGGGACAACGATGACATCCGGGCGCTGTTTGATGACATCTCCGATGAGGACATGAAATTCATCGAGAACACGCTGGAGCGCGATACGACGGAAACACCCGAAGAGGCGCAGATCGAACTGTATCGCCGTCTTCGACCTGGAGATCCGCCGACCAAGGAGAACGCGTCCTCACTTCTGCACAACCTGTTCTTCGATCGTCGACGCTACGATCTCGCCAAGGTTGGTCGTTATCGACTCAACAAGCGACTCGAACTCGATATCGGACTGGATACACGCGTCCTGACCAATGAGGACCTGATCGAGATCATCCGACGGATGGTCATGATCAACCTCGGCAAGGACACGCCGGACGACATCGATCACCTCGGCAATCGCCGCATCCGCGCCGTTGGTGAATTGATTCAGATGAACGTCCGTACCGGACTACAGCGTCTGGAACGCGGTATTCGTGAGCGCATGACGATTCAGGATATCGACACGGTGACGCCAAATGGACTGATCAGCACCACCCGGCCAGTGATGGCCTCGGTGCGTGAGTTCTTCGGTGGCAGTCAGTTGTCACAGTTCATGGATCAGACGAACCCGCTGGCGGAACTGACGCACAAGCGACGTCTGTCGGCTCTGGGCCCCGGTGGTCTGAGTCGTGATCGCGCCGGTTTCGATGTTCGTGACGTTCACTACTCTCACTATGGACGTATCTGTCCGATCGAGACGCCGGAAGGTCCGAACATCGGCCTGATCGGTTCGTTGGCCAGCTACGGACGTATCAACCAGTACGGATTCATCGAAACTCCGTACCGGCGAGTGCTGAACACGATCGATATGAAGTCGGACGCCGACCGGCTGGTCGGCCGCACTATTCTCCACGATGTCAAGCATCCAAAGTCTGGCGAAGTGCTGACGGAAAAGGGAACAGTGGTCGACGAGGCGCTGAAGAACCAGCTTGTCGAAGCTGGGGCGTCGATCGTTCGCATCGTGCCGTTCGTGACGGACGAGATCGAATATCTGTCGGCTGACCGTGAGGATGATTTCATCGTCGCACAGGCCAACACCAAACTTACCGATGACATGGGCTTCGTCCATGATCGCGTGTCGTCTCGCCAGGGAAGCCACTTCTCGATTGAGCCGGCCGAGCGAATCGACTACATGGACGTTTCGCCGAAGCAGGTCGTTTCGGTCGCCGCGTCGTTGATTCCGTTCCTGGAGCACGACGACGCCAACCGGGCATTGATGGGTGCCAACATGCAGCGCCAGGCGGTGCCGTTGGTTCGCCCGCAGGCTCCGGTTGTCGGTACCGGTGTCGAATTCCAGACTGCTCGTGATTCCGGTCAGGTACTTGTGGCACGAGCACCGGGTACGGTGAAGTCGGTCACATCGCAGCGTATCGTGATCGAGCGTTCGACCAACGGTGAGGAAGACGTTTACAACCTTGCCAAGTTCATCCGCTCGAACCAGGACACCTGCATCAACCAGCGACCGGCCATCCGGGTTGGTCAAGAGGTCAGCACCGGAGACGTGATCGCTGACAGCTCCAGCACCGAAAACGGTGAACTGGCGCTGGGGCAGAACATCCTCGTGGCGTTCATGTCCTGGGAAGGTGGTAACTTCGAAGACGCCATCCTCATCAGTGAGCGCCTGGTCAAGGATGATGTGTTCACGTCGATCCACATTGAAAAGTATGAAACCGAAGCCCGGGATACCAAGCTTGGGCCGGAAGAGATTACGCGAGACATCCCGAACGTGGGCGAGGACAGCCTTTCTAATCTCGACGAAGACGGCATCGTCCGCATCGGCGCTGAGGTTCGTCCGAACGACATTCTCGTCGGTAAGGTGACCCCGCGTGGTGAAACTGAGCTCTCAGCTGAGGAACGCCTGCTCCGGGCGATCTTTGGTGAGAAGGCTCGCGAAGTGAAGGACACCAGCCTTCGAGTGCCGCACGGTGTCCACGGCAAGGTGATCGATGTCAAGCAGTTCCGACGGGACGATGGCATCGAACACGAACTGCCGGCCGGCGTCAATGAACTCGTCCGAGTGAGCATTGCTCAGAAGCGGAAGATCTCCGAGGGCGACAAGATGGCAGGCCGTCACGGCAACAAGGGTGTGATTTCCCGCATTCTCGCGGAGGAAGACATGCCATACCTGCCGGATGGTACGCCGGTTGACATCATGCTCAACCCGATTGGTGTGCCGTCTCGTATGAACATCGGCCAGGTGCTGGAGACACACCTTGGCTGGGCAGCCGATCGTATGGGAATCCGTATTGCGACCCCTGTGTTCGATGGCGCTTCTGAGGATGAAATTCAGGAGTTGCTGGAGCAGGCCGGATTGCCGATTGACGGCAAGGTCGATCTGTATGACGGACGTACCGGCGAGAAGTTCGATCGACCAGTGACAGTCGGGATCATGTATATCCTGAAACTCGCTCACCTGGTTGAAGACAAGATTCACGCACGTTCGACTGGCCCGTACTCTCTGGTCACGCAGCAACCGCTGGGTGGTAAGGCGCAGTTCGGTGGTCAGCGATTCGGTGAGATGGAGGTCTGGGCGCTCGAAGCGTACGGTGCAGCGCACACGCTTCAGGAAATGCTCACGGTCAAGTCTGACGACGTAGTCGGCCGGGTCAAGACGTACGAGGCGATCGTCAAGGGTGAACCGATTGTCGAGGCCGGAGTGCCGGAATCGTTCAAGGTTCTGGTCAAGGAGCTTCGAAGTCTCGGTCTGTCGATCGAGGTTATCAACGAAGATGAGCAGACCGTGGACTTCACAGAGGACACGTCGCGTGATCTGCTGACGAATCTTGACCGTATCAACCTTAGTGGGTTCGAGCGGACAGAAGAGTAGTTGGCGTTCGATCGACAGCCTCAGGAGTGAGTGACAACTATGCAAACTATGAACGCAACGGGTCGCGACAGGGACTCCCAGCGGAACGCGCTGGATGTCAATAACTTTGACGCGATCAGGATTAGCCTGGCATCTCCGGAAGCGATCCGGAGCTGGTCCTACGGAGAAGTAACCAAGCCGGAGACGATTAACTACCGGACGCTCAAGCCTGAGCACGGTGGACTCTTCTGCGAGCGCATTTTCGGTCCAACAAAGGACTGGGAGTGCTACTGCGGCAAGTACAAGCGAGTTCGACACGCCGGCACCATCTGCGACAAGTGTGGTGTTGAAGTGACCCGCTCGAAGGTGCGTCGTGAGCGGATGGGGCATATCGAGCTCGCCGCCCCGGTGGCGCACATCTGGTATGTCAAAGGCACACCGAGCCGATTGGGCCTCTTGCTCGACATTTCCCCACGGAACCTCGAGCGCGTGCTGTACTTCGCGTCCTACCTTATTACAACGGTGGACGAAGAAGTACGTGACGAGCTGATCCGAACTATCCAGGCTGAGCTCGAGGCAGAGATCGAGGAGCTCGATCAGGAGCAGGAACAGCGTACCTCAGAAATCAGCTCCGAGAGCCAGACCGAACTCGACAGCCTGAAGCAGGGCGCCGAGAGCCTGGGCAACACGGTTGACGACTGGCTCAGTGACCAGATCAAGACGCTGGAAGCTGAAGCTGCCGAAGTTCGCAGCAAGCTCGAAGCCGGCATGAATGAATCCGCCACCGAGACGATCGCGTTCCGCGAACGAACCATCGTCAAAGAAGGCGAAGCGATCAACGAGGACCGCCTGTCGGCGCTGACCGAGGCTCTCCAGGAAGTACGGGACGAGCTTTCCGGCCAGGCAGAGCACGATTCCAGCAGCGGCAAGGCACTGGCTGAAGCCGAGCAGGATCAGATTCAGCAGCAGGCTGATGAGCGCATTCGCAAGATCAAGGATGAACTGGAGCAGCAGAAGAAAGAGCTCCGTTCCGAGGCGGATGACATGATTCGCCAGATCAGCGATCTCAAGCCGCTCCAGATCCTGACTGAGAATCAGTACCGGGAACTGCAGGAGCTTGCTCCGGGCGCGTTCCAGGCTGGCATGGGTGCGGACTCGGTCTACGAGGTGGTCTCCAAGGTCGATCTCGACGAGCTGGCAATTGGCCTTCGAACCGAGATTCACTCGCTCGTTGGGCAACGCCGAAAGAAGGCGACCAAGCGACTTCGCGTGGTCGAAGCACTCCGCAAGAGCGGCAATCGCCCGGAGTGGATGATCTTCACGGCGCTGCCAGTAATTCCGCCGGACCTGCGCCCGATGGTTCAGCTGGATGGTGGCCGGTTTGCCACGTCCGACTTGAACGATCTGTATCGGCGTGTGATCAACCGGAACAACCGACTCAAGCGACTGCTCGAGCTCGGCGCACCGGAGATCATCGTTCGTAATGAAAAACGAATGCTTCAGGAGGCGGTTGACGCGCTGATCGACAACGGTCGACGTGGTCGGGTTGTCTCCGGCAGTGGCAAGCACAAGCTGAAGAGCCTCTCCGACATGCTTAAAGGAAAGCAGGGGCGGTTCCGCCAGAACCTGCTCGGCAAGCGTGTCGACTATTCGGGTCGATCAGTTATCGTGGTCGGTCCGGATCTTCGACTGCACCAGTGTGGACTGCCGAAGCGAATGGCGCTGGAGCTGTTCAAGCCATTCGTGATGCAGAAGCTCGTCGTTCATGGCCATGCTCACAACATCAAGGCTGCCAAGCGACTGGTTGAGCGTGTTGATCCGAACGTCTGGGAAGTGCTTGAAGACGTTATCAAGGACTACCTGGTGCTGCTCAACCGCGCTCCAACCCTTCACCGGTTGGGTATTCAGGCGTTCGAGGTCAAGTTGATCGAGGGGTCGGCTATTCAGCTGCATCCACTCGTTTGTGCGGCCTACAATGCCGACTTCGATGGTGACCAGATGGCTGTTCACGTGCCGCTGTCGGCTGAAGCCCAGCGTGAAGCACGTGAGCGTATGCTCTCCACGAAGAACCTGCTTGATCCGTCTGACGGTGACCCGGTCATTACCCCAACCCAGGACATCGTTCTGGGCTGCTACTACATGACGATCGAGACCGGCGGACAGCGAGGCGCTGGCAAGGTCTTCAGTGGCGTGAGCGAAGTCGTGCTGGCCTACGAAAGCGGCCTGATCGACCTGCATGCGCCCATCACCGTGCAGATGACGGAAAACGGGTCCGGGCCGAAGATGTTTGAGACCACGGTCGGTCGAGTTCTCTTCAACCGGGTCATTCCGGAAGAGCTCGGCTACTGGAACACCACCATGGATCGCAAGACCCTTGGACAGCTGGTGGCCGCCTGCTATCGAGATCTTGGCTCTGAGAAGACTGCCGAGATGGCCGACAATATGAAGGACGTAGGCTTCCACTTCTCCACCATCGGTGGTCTGACGATGGGCCTCTCCGACGTTCATATTCCTGAAGAGAAGGCGGGCATCATCGATGCTGCCGAGAAGCAGGTCCTCGAAATCGAGCGACAGTATCGCCGTGGTCTGATTACCGCGCCAGAGCGACATCGCGAGGCGATCTCGATCTGGAACGACGCGCGTGATCGGCTGGCCGCCGCCGTCGAGAAGGGCCTCGGGGCTGACAACTCGCTCTTCATGATGAGTAACTCGGGCGCGAAGGGTAACATGACCCAGATCACGCAGATGGCCGGTATGCGAGGCCTTATGCTCGATCCGGGCGGTAACATTCACGAGTTGCCCATTAAATCGAACTTCCGTGAAGGCCTCTCCGTGCTGGAGTACTTCATCTCCACTCACGGTGCCCGTAAGGGTCTGGCCGACACGGCATTGCGTACCGCTGACTCCGGGTACCTGACTCGCCGTCTGGTGGACGTTGCGCAGGACGCGATCATTACTGAAGAAGACTGCGGCACGATCGAAGGAATGTGGACCAGCCGGGCAGAGTTGCCGGACGTTGATGCATTCCGGGGTCGTGTCACCGGCCGAAGTGCTGCCTTGCCGATCCTCGATCCGGAAACCGGTGAGGTAATTGCTGAGCGCAACCAGCAGCTTCTCGAAGACGTGGTTGAGCAGATCATCGATCGGAATGTCGATCGAATCATGATCCGTTCGGCGATGAGTTGCGAAGCTGAATTCGGAGTCTGCCGCAAGTGCTACGGGCGAAACCTCGCCAGTGGTGCGGTCGTTGGTATGGGCGAATCGGTCGGTATCATCGCGGCACAGTCGATCGGTGAGCCCGGTACCCAGCTGACGATGCGTACCTTCCATACTGGTGGTGTTGCTGGTGAAGACATCACCACAGGTCTGCCACGTGTGGAAGAGCTCTTCGAGGCACGTGAGCCCAAGGGTAAGGCTGTTATCGCCGAACGATCCGGTGAAGCCAATATCGTGGAAGACGAAGGTGGCCGAAAGGTCGTCATCGCCGAGCAGGAACTGGTGACCGAGCAGTTCACCGTTCCGGATAACTATGATCCCACCATCGCTGACGGCGACAATGTCGCGGTTGGACAGGTGATTGCGGCCCCGGCTGACGACAGCGATGCCGAGCCAGTGGTTTCGACGCTGGACGGCGTGGCCCACGTTGATGACGGACAGATCGTAGTCCGGCACGAAGGTGAGCAGCGCGTCGAGTATCCAGTGGCGATGGCGGCGAACATCCGTATCGACGATGGCGACTACGTGGCAGCTGGAACCCAGTTGACAGACGGTAACCTGGATCCGCAGGCCGTGCTGCAGACGATGGGTGCCTCGGCAGTCCAGAAGTACATCGTGGACGAGGTCCAGAAGGTGTACCGGTCGCAGGGTGTTGTCACCAACGACAAGCACATCGAAGTCATCGTTCGACAGATGCTTCGCAAGGTGGCCATCGAGCAACCTGGCGACTCTGATCTGATGTTCGGCGAGATGATCGACCGGTTCCAGTTGAACCAGATCAACGAAGAGCTGATTGCTCAGGGTGGTGAGCCAGCAACGGCACAGCAGGTGCTGCTCGGTATCACCAAGGCTTCGCTGGCTACGGACAGCTTCCTCTCGGCGGCCTCCTTCCAGGAGACGACGCGAGTGCTTACCGAAGCCGCGATCCAGGGCAAAGTCGATCACCTGCGCGGCCTCAAGGAGAACGTCATCATCGGCAAGCTCATCCCGGCTGGTTCCGGGTGGCAGGCACAGGATCGCAAGGCCGTCTCTACGCTGAACCAGCGTGATGAGCGGAATCTTGCGGCAATGAAGGAGACTGCCTCCGCACCTGCGGCCACGGCTGAGCCGGAGGTTGAGCCGCGATCGATCGAAGATGTTGAAGATCTCGTGTCCGAAGGCAAGCTCACCAGGGATTCAGTGGACCCACTGGCTCCTGGGAGCAATGCCATCGGGCTCCCATCCGGTGATGAAGAGGGTGTTCCCGCCGAAGAAGGTAACACTCCGGAGACCGACGACAACGACAAGTAGTCGTCTCTGACCCTCAGCACCGTAACGAACGTCGCAACGCCCACTCTCATTGGAGTGGGCGTTGCCCTTGCCGGGTTGTCTGTCTGATTCCCGGGCCGGTGAAGGCCAACGAGCCGCTCGTTTTCGGTGGCCGAACCCGTCCAGCGATGTCAGGGGGTCGTTCTGTCGCACCTGTGCAAGTCTGGGTAGTAACAGGGTCTTCTGAGACGAGTTATCGTGTGTGGGGATCGTGCCGCGAGGGTGTCGATCGGCCGCCAGCTCAGGCCTCTCCAGAGGCGTTGTTCGTTGACATCACCCATTACTATTGATACACTACCTCCTTGTGGCCGTTTTCTGACGGCTGTATGCGCGAGGAACCGACTTCCTCACTAGATAGACGGCGCCGCAGCTGCGTCGAATAAACGCAGAGCACGGTTACAGCCGGGTATCTACGAAGGAGTTTCGATCGTGCCGACGATCAATCAATTGGTCCGTAAAGGGCGCAAGAAGGTCACGAAGAAGACCAAAGCACCAGCGTTGAGGTTTACCAACAACGCTCTGGGTCGCTATGCTGGTCGACTTCGACGTGGTAAAGGCTCCCCGCAGAAGCGTGGCGTCTGTACTCAGGTACGCACGATGACCCCGAAGAAGCCCAACTCTGCACTGCGTAAAATTGCGCGTGTGCGGCTCACTAACGGTATGGAAGTTACTGCTTACATTCCAGGTGAGGGACATAACCTGCAAGAGCACTCGGTGGTGCTGATCCGCGGTGGACGAGTCAAGGACTTGCCTGGCGTCAGGTATCACATCATTCGTGGAGCGCTCGACGCTCGCGGTGTTGAAAACCGCAAGCAGGGACGGTCCAAGTACGGAACCAAAAAGGCGAGCTAGAGCACGGCAAAATCCGGATACTATTCCGGAAACGCCGTGCTCACGGCTGTTTGACGCCTGATAGCGATCGCAAGGTACGGGAAGCGGGCTCACGAGACGAAAGTCGTTGTGACCGCTTTTTGCTGTGAAATGCGATTTTGAAGATTACGACGTGACATTCGGGTTGAAGTGGTGTCAGAGACCGCCAGATTTCATGGAGATGACTACGGCGCGGTCTGCGGGAAAGGTAGCGGAGAGACATGCCGAGACGGTCTAAGATTGAGCGTCGACCAGTCCAGCCAGATGCGCGCTATGGAAGCGAACTTCTGGCCCGATTCATCAATAAGGTGATGACCCGGGGTAAGAAGGGCCTTGCTGAGCGTATCGTCTATGATGCGCTGGATCTGATTCAGGAACGAAGTGGCCGGGAGCCGCTGGAGGTTTTCCAGCTGGCTATTCAGAATGCGACGCCACTGCTGGAGGTCAAGCCACGCCGTGTTGGTGGCGCCACCTACCAGGTTCCGGTCCAGATCGAGCCGCAGCGACGTCAGTCTCTGGCCGTGCGCTGGCTTCTCCAGTCTGCACGCTCGCGTTCAGGTCACACGATGGCCGAAAGGCTGGCCGGCGAGCTTCTGGATGCGGCCAACAATACCGGAGTCACGATCAAACGACGTGAGGATACCCATCGAATGGCTGAGGCCAACCGCGCCTTTGCTCATTACCGGTGGTAGGAGCATTCATACACACATTGCCGCTGAGCGGCGGAATGGGAATCTGCAACAGTCATGAGTAGTACGGTGACAGAACGAACACGCGAACAGAATGTCAAGCTCCAGATGACGAGAAACATCGGGATTATCGCGCATATCGATGCCGGTAAGACCACGACCACGGAGCGCATTCTGTTCTATACCGGACGCCTTCACAAACTCGGTGAGACCCACGATGGTACTGCCGTGATGGACTGGATGGCACAGGAGCGCGAGCGGGGTATTACGATTACCTCCGCTGCTACCACCTGTTTCTGGGGCGACTACCGGATCAACATCATTGACACTCCGGGTCACGTGGACTTCACCGTTGAGGTGGAGCGTTCCCTGCGTGTGCTCGACGGCGGTGTCGTTGTCTTCGATGCCGTTGCCGGTGTTGAGCCGCAGTCCGAAACAGTGTGGCGCCAGGCTGACAAATACAGCGTGCCGCGCATCTGCTTCGTCAACAAGATGGATCGTACTGGTGCCAACTTCTGGCGAACGGTCGAGATGATCGTTGATCGCCTGAAGGCCAAGCCAGCGGTGATCCACATGCCAATTGGCGAGGAAGAGCACTTCAAGGGGCTTGTTGACCTGCTTTCGATGACCGCGTACTTCTATAACGATGATCTCGGGCAGGATATCGAAGTCATCGATGTCCCCGACGATCTGCGTGAAGAAGCGCTTCGCCATCGCGCGGTGCTCATCGAAAAGATCGCCGAGACCGACGAAGAGCTGATGATGCGCTATCTCGAAGATGATGAGATCAGCGAGGAAGAGCTCAAGGCTGCGCTGCGCTCAGCTACGATTGCTGGCGATCTGGTGCCGATCCTCTGCGGTACGGCACTGAAGAACAAGGGTGTCCAGCGAATGCTCGACGCCGTTATCGATTTCCTGCCGTCTCCGTTCGACGTGCCGCCGGTTACTGGTATCAACCCGAAGACGGAAGAGCCAGAAGAGCGGACCGTGGAAGAGGGCCAGCCGTTCTCAGCGCTGGCGTTCAAGATCGTATCCGATCCGCACGTCGGTCGTCTGGCCTACGTCCGTGTCTATTCCGGCAAGCTCAATTCCGGAACGTACACGTACAACTCGTCAAAGGGTGATCGGGAGCGAATCGGCCGATTGCTGCGTATGCACTCCAACCACCGTGAAGAGGTGGACGAAGTGCTCGCTGGCGATATCTGTGCCGTCATCGGCCTGAAGAACACCTTCACGGGTGACACGCTTTGTGAACAGGCCCACCCGATCATGCTGGAGAACATTACGTTCCCTGAGCCGGTAATCTCGGTGGCTGTTGAGCCGAAGACCCGCCAGGACATGGACAAGATGGGTGTTGCTCTCGGCCGTCTGGCTGAAGAGGACCCGACGTTCCAGGTTCACACCGATGAGGACAGCGGACAGACGATTATTCGCGGTATGGGTGAGCTTCACCTGGACGTGATTGTCGACCGTATGCTCCGTGAGTTCAAAGTCGGCGCAAACATCGGTCAGCCGCAGGTGGCCTTTAAAGAAACGATTACGCGAGACGCGCGTGTCGAAGGCCGTTTCGTCCGACAGTCGGGTGGTCGTGGTCAGTACGGTCACGTCTGGCTCGAAGTCGAACCGCTCGATCGTGGCGGCGGTTTCGTCTTCGAGGACAAGATCGTCGGCGGTACGATTCCGCGCGAGTACATCCCGGCGGTTCAGCAGGGTGTTCGCGAGACGCTGGAAACCGGCGGCATGACGGGTCACCCGGTGGTGGATATCAAGGTGTCGCTCGTTGACGGCTCCTTCCATGATGTCGACTCCAACGAGATGGCCTTCAAGGTTGCTGGCTCGATGGCGGTTCGAGAAGGACTGCGCGTCGGTAAGGCGATCGTGCTGGAACCGGTGATGAAAGTCGAAGTCGTCACCCCTGAAGATTTCATGGGCGACGTCATGGGCGATCTGAGCTCCCGTCGCGGTCGCATCGAGGGCATGGAGAATCGCGCTGGTGCCCAGGTGGTGAAGGCATTCGTCCCACTGGCGAATATGTTCGGCTATGCGACGGATCTTCGATCCTCAACGCAGGGTCGAGCGAGCTATACGATGGAGTTCTCGCACTATGATCCGCTGCCGGATAGCCTGGCAGCAGAGCTGCGCGAGAAAGCCGAAAAGGGTTAGTTCGGATATCGGTTCATTCGGATCTCGATTCGAAGCGTAATGGAGGAAGAAGTACGTGGCAAAGAAGACATTTGAGCGGAACAAGCCGCACGTAAACATCGGGACGATCGGTCACGTCGACCACGGCAAGACGACGC
>REEK01000092.1 GCA_007695115.1 Sphaerobacteraceae bacterium | reverse complement strand
TGAACTACTCCAGCCCACAGACCTCGACAATCGTGATGATCACTACTGTGCTTTACTGACCATACAGGCAAGCTCCGACGCAATCAGTGAGGCCTGTGTTGGTGTCAGTCGCGATAATCGGATCGGAGACCCGGGGGAAGGTTATCGGCTGGTTGATACTGCTGTGCTGCTTCTCGCCCGAGCGTTGTTGCGGCTTCCTGAGCATTTGAATCAATTCGTTCCTGAAGATCCTTCCCGGGAACGTTGTGCTCTGGATCGTCAGGCGGATCAGGCAGGATCCATTTATCGACTGCGCTGAGAATCCTGGCAGTGGTCGCTGGAGCCACGCCGTGAATGCGAGCCAGTATCTTGGCCGGCAACGAGATGATTCGCTCGGATTCTCCGCGCCTGGTTGCTTCAACGATCTGCCGGGCCGCGCTCTCCGCATCGATCGTGATCAGCGGCAGCGACGAGCCCAGACTGAACCACGTGTATTCCTTCTCCACGTCGCCGACGAACTGCGCATTGACGAACGAGCCGGTGCGCATGAGCCCGGGTACGATGGTAGTCACAGCGATGCCATCTTTGCCGACTTCTGCGTGCAACCCTTCGGAAAACCCGAGTGCAGCGAACTTCGCCGAGTTGTAGGGCAACAGATGCGGAACGGAGACCTTTCCGCCGATCGAGGTAATGTTGACGATCCGCCCGTGCCCACGCTCGGTCATTTGCGGTAGCACGGCGAGCGTCGGTTGAACCGTTCCCCAGAACATTGTGTCCATTGCGTTTTCGAAGTTTTCGCGCGTTGTCGATTGCATCGGGCCGAACTGAATGACCCCGGCGTTGTTCACCAGAATGTCGATTTTCCCGAAGCGTTCCGTTGCCTGTGTGATCAGTTGATCCACCTGCTCCTGATCGCTGACGTCGCACTTCACCGCCAGGACCTCGACGCCATCATCGAGGAGCTGTGTCCGGGCGGACTCCAGCGCATCCGAATCACGGGCGCAGATGACAAGCTTGCAGCCCTCGCGACCGAACTCCCGTGCGATCAGGTAGCCGAGTCCACTGGACGCCCCGGTGACCACGGCGACTTCGCCGGAGAGATCGGCCCCGGGTTCTCGCTGTAGAACCCGCTTGCCTACCAGCCCGGCAGCGACTGCTGCTCCGACCGTGATTGCGGCTTTCGGATTAAGGATTCGCTGCACAGAAATCATCAGTTTCCTCCATGGAGGCTATCGGGCGGGTGCGATGTTGGAACAAACGGGTGCAATCATGGTGCCATGCGCACTGACGCAGGCAGGTTCACGGGGAGAGAACGAATAGTGGCCGACCCGGAATGGTCGGCCAACTGGCGAATCTGGTGCATGAATTGTCCGAGCGTTGGATCGCTACCGGATAATGTCGTCCGGGTTGCCCTGAGGTGGCGGGGCCGCGCCCTGATGCGACTGCACTGCCGCAAGGAACTGATAGGCGAGTGACTGGAGCTGTTGTTCAGACAGCGCACCGGCGAAGGTGTCCAGCGCCTGACCCTGCCAGAACAGCGCGGTGGTGGGTAGTGAGGTGATCTGATACTGGGCTGCCAGTTGCTGTTCCTCGTCGGTATTGACCTTCACGAACTTGATGCTGCCTTGATACTGCTCGGCCAGTTTTTCGAAGATCGGGCCCATCTGCTGGCACGGACCGCACCACGGAGCCCAGAAATCGACGATGACCGGGATGTCTGACTTCAACACGACATCATTGAACGTCTCGGCCGTGGCGTTGATCGTCGAATCGACCTGGATATCTTCGGCTTCCTGTTCGGCCTCCGCCGTCTCCTTGAGTTGCTCACGCTCCTCGATCGCTTCTTCCTCGGTGATCTCACCCAGTGTCAGCTTCTTGAGGACGTCGAACTCGTTGTGATCCGGTGTGTAGCGGATCGCGTACTGGTCGCAGAAGTTCACACATGGTCCGGGACAGTCGCCGCACAGTGAAAAATCGATGTTAACCAGGTTGGCGTCGGGATCGTAGGAAAAGGCGCTTTCCGGACACATACGGGCCGGGAAACAGGCTGCCCAGTTCTTGTCGCAGACATTCGAATCAATGATTGCTGGCATCGGCGTGCAGATCCTTTCTGTGCGCAACTGCCGTCGGTTTCGTCAACGTTGCGGGCCAGGCTGGAGTGTACTGCTTGCCGATTGAGTGCCCGGTTGAACACCCTGAGTATAGCTATGCTGGGACGTCAATCGCCAGAACGGTTAACGAGCGACCTTGATCGGGGCTGTAGCTTCGATATTCGCTAGCTGCTGATAGACCTCGACCATCGAAGTACTGACCATCTGCCATGAGTATCGGATGGCTGCTCGTCGGGCTCCAGCACAGAGCGTCCGGGAGAGGCGTTCATCGGTCAGCACGCGCTCCAGTCCGGCCGCAAGTGCCACAGGATCGGAGTGCGGAACCAGAAGTCCTGACTGCTCATCGCGCACGGTAAATTGCAGACCACCGACGCGAGAGGCGACGATCGGCGTTCCACAGGCCATCGCCTCGACTGCGACCAGCCCGAACGACTCATAGCGCGACGGCACGGTACAGACATCCGCTGCGCTGTAATACAGTGGAAGGCGTTCACGAGTTTGTGAGCCCCGGAAGAGCACCTGCGACTCGATGCCGAGTTCGCGGGTTTCTTGCTGAAGTTTCTGGAGTGCATCGCCAAAGATCGGGCTCTCCCCTGAATCATCGAGCTCGCCACCCACGAAGACGAGCGTCGGTTCGGCACCGGCCCAGTCGCGCTGGTCCAGCAACCGTTTGAAGCCGGCGAACAGCGTGTCGATTCCCTTGACCGGATCGATGCGCCCGACAAAGAGCACGATCGGCCCGTCGGGAAGGTCGAGTTCTGTGCGGGCCTGTTCTGGATCATGTGGCTGGAATAGCTCGAGGTCGACTCCCGGCGGGACCAGATGGATCTGGTCAGACGGCGCACCGAGCTTGTGGATCATCTCCTGGCGCTCGTCTGGATTCGCGGCTATGAGACCGTCAGAGATCTCGACGAGTCGACGCTCGATCTGAAGGCGCAGAATCGTTTCGCGATGGGCATCGGTGGCGACGGCGTTCTTCAGGTGGGCCATGGTGTGATACATCTGCACGGTTGGAGCGTGCCAGTGCTCCTTCAGGAGCTGAGCTGCCCACCCTGAAAGCCAGTAGTGCCCATGAACAATATCGTAGCGAACACCCTGCTGGAGAGCGAAAAACGCCATATCGCTGGCAAAATCCGGAATGTGGCAGAAGAGCTCATCTTTGTGAACTGGGTGCGGAGGACCGGCTTCCACCTGAATCAGGCGAAGCCCTTCTTCGAGCTCGAGAATTCGCGGGGTAGTCTGATCTAACCGACGTGTAAACACGTCGACATTGATTCCAGTCCGGGCCAGCCAGCGGCTTAGCTCATTGACATAAACGTTCATTCCGCCGCTGTCGGGCCCGCCAAGTGCGGCAACCGGGGAGGTATGCACGCTGAGCATCGCTACGCGCTCAATCAGCGGCTGTTCAGCTGACGGCTCACTCATGCTTTCCAATTGACCCTGCACGCAGTAACGTTGCCTTTCTCGATGCGGATCTTCCGGTGATGGCTGTCGTGCTCGGATGCTGATCTGCTCGTGACTGTGCCATCCGATACTTTAACACGCATCAGCGGTCATTTCTATTCCATTCGAAGTGGCACAACGCAAATCGCACGCCACATATACCAGGGTTGGATGACCCGGGGGCTGGTGACGTGCGATGACGCATCGAGAGCAATTGTGTTACTTGACTTCCGGCTGAATCACGCCGTACTCGCCGTCGTGCCGGCGATACATAACGTTGATCTGTCCATCTTCCGGATTGAAGAAGACGAAGAAGTCATGGCCGAGCAGTTCCATCTGCTCGATCGCTTCGGCCTCATCCATCGGCAGCACCGTGAAGCGCTTGTGACGGACCGGTGACTGTGGCTGCCAGTCTTGCTCCTGGGTTTCTTCTTCTTCGAGTATGTCGAACACCTCGTCGGTTGGAGGCGTGTCGACTTCCATCGCCTCGTTGGCCTGTGCTCGTCGACGTCGACGGGGTACGAAGATCTTCTTATCGCGATATCGCCGGATCTGCCGTTCCATACGATCGACAGATCGGTCGATGGCGACGTGTGGATCGTGGTCTCTCTCCTCGGTTCGAAGGATGGTACTGCGGGTACGAATGGTGAATTGCGCGACGGTAAGCTCCCCGCCGGTTCGCCTCTTTTCACCACGAAGTTCAAGAACAGCGTCGATTACCGGTTCCTGAACACGGCCCAGTCGTTCGACGCGATTATCGATGTACGCTTGCAGTCCGTCAGTCATTTTCAGATCGCGAGTTTTGATCTGAACGTCCATGTGGACTCCCTTCCGAAAGGTGTGAGGAGAATCCAGTGATGACGGGCATCACTGGATATCGGCGCCCGCGGAGGGACTCGAACCCCCGACCACAGGGCTTAGGACGCCCCGGCTCTATCCCCTGAGCTACGCGGGCAATGAGGAACGATCCTGTTCACCCATTGTTCCCCAGGATTTTACCATCGGGAGTATCTTCGCAGAACTGGTACCGTGCCGATGGTATGGCCAGTTTGCGTTGGCACCTCTGGGATCCGCTGGTATACTCTGCGGAGTCGAATACGGGGAGTGGCGCAGCCCGGCAGCGCGCCGCGTTCGGGACGCGGAGGTCGGAGGTTCGAATCCTCTCTCCCCGACCAGCCAGGCACAGTCTTTCGACTGTGCCTTTTGCGTTGAGTTTTCCCAATCGGGGATGAATCCACTCGAGCTTCGATTGGCGTTTCCCCGCAACGAAAGAGTGTCCCGTGATCTCCGAGTCGCAGGCCAGTGCCCTCCGTCGATTGCCATCAGTAGATACCGTTCTCAGTGATCCGGCCGTCCGGGATGTGACGATTCAGCTCGACCGGGCGATCACCACTCAGCTCGCCCGGGAATCTGTGGATCACGTTCGATCCCGAATTCTCGGCGACCACCTTCCCGAAGACCCGTTGAGTGTGGTTCGCGAACACCTCCAGATGCTCGCCAAACGGGTTGTTTCGCAGCGTCTTCACGAAGTCATCAATGGCACCGGGGTAATCGTTCATACCAATCTCGGTCGTGCCCCGGTGAGCAGAACGGCCGCCGAGGCGATGTCGCTGGCCGCCAGTCGATATACCCCGCTCGAACTGCAGATCGAGTCCGGCAAGCGAGGTGGGCGTATGTCCGAGATCAGCGAGATGCTCCGGCTGTTGACTGGTGCCGATGCCAGCCTGGTGGTCAACAACAATGCTGCAGCGGTGATGCTTGCCCTCAGTGAACTTTGCGCCGGCAAAGAGGTCATTCTCTCCAGAAGTCAGGCGGTGGAGATCGGCGGTGGGTTCCGCATTCCTGATGTGCTTGCCCAGAGTGGGGCTACGCTGATCGAAGTCGGCACAACCAACAAGACTTATGTCCGGGATTATGAGCATGAGATATCCGACTCAACCGGGGCGCTGCTGACCGTTCACTGGAGCAACTTCCGGATCATTGGATTCACGGCCCAGCCGACTCAGGCTGAGCTGGCAGCACTGGCCGATCGACATCATATCCCGTTGATTGAAGACCTTGGTTCAGGATCACTTCTGGATACCGCGCCGTATGGCCTGCCCCACGAGCCGACGGTGACCGAGAGCATCCGTGACGGGGTCGATGTCGTCTGTTTCTCCGGTGACAAACTCCTCGGCGGGCCACAGGCCGGGATCATTTCCGGTCGGAAGGATCTCATTGAACGAATCAGCGCTCATCCGCTGGCACGGGCGATGAGAGCCGACAAGACTGCCCTGGCCGGGATCGCCGAGACACTGCGGCACTACATCAAGGGTGAAGCGCTGGAGCAGGTGCCGGTCTGGCAGATGATCTCGGCCAGCAGCGCATATCTCCGGTTGCGTTGTGAAGACTGGATCTACCAGTTGTCGGACCTGGAAGGTGTGTCGATTGTGGAGACGAGCTCCACGATCGGTGGCGGATCGCTTCCGGATGAGGTGATACCGTCCTGGGGCCTGGCAATCAATACGCCACACCCCGATCAGCTTGCCCGCGCCCTGCGAACTGGCACGCCATCGATCATGCCGCATATCGACCACGATCGTCTCATCATCGATGCACGAACGGTGTTGCCCGGTCAGGATTCAGCCCTGGTAGACGGGTTGACCCGGGCAATCGCTCACGCGGGTAAGTAGGGTGAATGCGTTATCCCGACGGCAGCCCCGTATCGCGGCTGTCCCGGAAATATGGGCTTTTTTCGGGGTAGAACTCCGGATAGCGCGTCTTCATCTGGTCGATCAATGCCAGATGCTCGACGACCGTGTCCCGGTCTTTCTCGGACTCGGCATGATTCAGGTCGGACATCAGCTGGCGGATCTGTTGATCATGTCGCTGTTTGCGCAAGCGGGTGAGTACCTGCTCGGCCTCTCGGCGGAGCTGTCCCGGATAGGTCTGCGGGCGCTCTCCAATGCTCTCGATCAGACGTTCCACGTGTTCTCTGACCTGCTCAGGCAGGCCCTCGATGATTCCGGGGATAGTGTCCGGGGCCTGGTGTCTGATGGCAGTCAGCGCCTCCCGGCTTCGGGGATCGTGGATGTCTGATTCGACCACGCGATCCAGCGTATTGCCCAGAAATTCCGGGTAGCGAATCAGTAGTCCAACGAGGTGTTCCTCAGGAGTGGCCGGCGTTGGCCGGGTTACCTGAGCCGGTTGCAGTTGGCGCTGCCGCCGGGGTGAGGCGCCTGAAGTGAGTATCACGCGCTCGGACAATCCGAGCTTGCGGGCGGCCTGCCCCACGTAGTGCTCCCGCACGACGTTGTCGCTGATCTCCCGAAGAACCGGGCCGAGTTGGTTGACGATCTCGGATTTCTCGCGAGGGTCCGTTGGTGGGGGATCTCCGATGACCGCGTCGACGTAGAAATCGAGGAACGGGATCGGATTCGCGGTCAGGCGTTCCCAGTTCTCCCTGTCGGACCGGATGAGATCGTCGGGATCGGTGCCTTCTGGGAGTTTGACGATCCGGATGTCGGTCTTCATCTGTTTCTCGAACCGGACGATATTGGGTCCATCGACCACCGCGCGCTGATCTTCCGAAAGGGTATCCCGCATCACGTCGAGGCCGCGGATCGTCGCCATCTGGCCGGCCACGTCCGAGTCGAGCGCCAGGATGATCCGATCCACACCACGTCGAATCAGCCGTACCTGCTGCTCGGTGAGGGCTGTTCCCATCGATGCAACGACATTGCGATAGCCATGCTGATGGGCGGCAATTGCATCCATGTACCCCTCAACCACCACAACGTCTCGCTTCTCGCGAATCGCATCACGCGCGAGATCCAGGGCGTAGAGCGAGCTGCTCTTGTCGAAGATCGGTGATTGCGGTGAGTTCAGGTACTTCGGCATCGCGTCGCCGAGCGCCCGGGCACCGAAACCGATGATCCGCCCGTCAGCGTCTGAAATCGGAAACATCAGGCGATTGCGGAAGCGATCATAGGTCCGCCCGGAGTCGTTCTCGGTTACCAGCCCGGCTTCCATGGCGTGTTCCACTGGCACGTCATTCTTGCGAAAACGCGTCAGCAGGGCATCCCACCGGTCCGGAGCAAACCCGAGCTGGAACGTTTCGGCCGTCTGCTGATCGACTCCCCGCTCCTCGAGCAATTTCCGTCCCTCTTCGCCATGAGATGTGCGCCAGAGGACGTGACTGAAGAAGCTCGCGGCCCGCTGATTGAGATCGTAGAGATGGTCGTACTGGTCAGGTGGCGGAGCATCTTCGCGAGCTGTGCGCTCCTCGAGCTCCACTCCAGCCTGTCGCGCCAGAGTCGTCAGCGCCTCGCTGAAGTCGATGCGGTCCTGCTGCATGACATAATTGAAGAGATCGCCGCCGGCATGACAACCGAAACAATGGAATGTCTGACTCTCAGGGAAGACGATGAATGATGGTGTCTTCTCCTGGTGAAATGGGCACAACCCCTTGAAGCTCCGGCCAGCCTTCCGGAGCTGGACGGTCTGACCGATGATATCGACGATATCGAGTCGATCCTTGATCTGTTCAACGGAATCGTTTGCCATCTGAATCAGCCTGACCAGAATGTCGGGAGGTAGATTTCCTTGAATCGGCGCAGGGCGTACCGATCGGTCATCCCGGCGACGTAATCGGCCGCGACGCGCTCAACGGGCTCATTCTCGAGATTCCGCGAGAACTCCTCCGGGATCGTCTCAGGATTGCGCACTGCTTCTTCGAACAACACCTGAACGATTCGCTGCGCCTGGTGGGTGGAGCGTTCCTCGTTGATCGGCCCGTAAACGTTCTCGAACAGGAAGTTCCGGAGCACGTCAGCTGCCTGCTGGACTGGCTCGGAAAGCATGATCGCCTGGTCGCCCGGCTGGAACGCCTCGATATTTGGCGCTGATCGTTGAACGATGTCGCAGACAAGCGTGTTGATTCGCTGGCTGTGACGCGTCCCCAGGATGTCGTTAACCTCGGCGGGTACGTCTTCTGGTGAGACACGATTACCGCGGATTGCGTCATCCAGATCGTGATTGATGTAGGCGATACCGTCGCTGATTTTCACGATCTGCGCTTCCGGAGTAGGTGGTCGGCCGGACGTCTCACCAGTAATCCCGGCTCTGGGCTTGGAGTGATGAATAATGCCGTCCCGGACCGGATTGGTCAGGTTCAGGCCACGTCCATCTTTCTCGATGCGATCGACAACCCGCAACGATTGTTCGGCGTGGATGAATCCGGGCAGCAGATCGTTCAGGACCCGTTCGCCGGCGTGACCAAACGGCGTATGACCCAGATCATGGGCCATGCCGATCGCTTCTACCAGATCCTCGTTGAGCCGCAACGCACGGGCGATTGTTCTGGCGATCTGGGTGACTTCCAGCGTGTGGGTCATGCGGGTTCTGACGTGGTCGCCATCCGGAGCCAGAAACATCTGCGTCTTGTGCTTGAGTCGCCGGAACGCCTTGGAGTGGATCACACGGTCGCGATCGACCTGGAACGGAGTCCGCACCGGGCTCGGTTCATCGGGATGCAGACGATCGGCGTCGCGACTCCTCGCCGCAACCGGGTGCAGCGTCTGGTTCTCAATGTCCTGCATTGTCTCCACGAGCATCACGTGCCGGGCTCCAGCCATTGGTCGAGCGTCGCATCTACATGCTATATATCCTGCGACGAAGTATAGCGGAGTCGTCCAGTTCGCTGGTCACCGTTGTGCGTTAATCTGTGGCAGGGGCAGGTCGTGTTTTACAGATTGGACAGACCAATAAAATGAAGGTTCTGGTTACTGGTGCCACTGGCTATATCGGTGGGCGACTGATCCCGAGGTTGGTCGAATCGGGGCATGATGTTGCCTGCATGGCGCGCGAGCCTGCCCGGCTGGACGGTCGAAAGTGGGACTCTGTCGAAATTCGGCAGGGCGATGTGTTCGAGCCTGCCTCTCTCGGGCCAGCGCTAGAAGGAATCGACGTCGCCTATTACCTGATTCACTCCATGTCGAACAAAGCCCAGGGATTCGAGCGTCGGGATCGAGAAGCGGCCCGCAATTTTGCCGATGCGGCACGCGAGGCGGGCGTGAAACGGATCATTTACCTCGGCGGGCTCGGCACTGCCGATCAGGATCTTTCCCCGCATCTCGCGTCTCGGCAGGAAGTCGGCAATGTGCTGAGTGAGTCCGGGATCCCGGTAACGGAGTTCCGGGCAGCCGTAGTTGTCGGGTCCGGCAGTGTGTCGTTCGAGATGATTCGCTATCTCACCGAACGCGTTCCCATCATGGTGGCGCCGAAATGGGTATCCACCCGTTGTCAGCCTATCGCCATCGCCAATGTGCTGGAGTACCTTGTTCAGTGCCTGGAAATCGAGGAATCGGCGGGTCGAATCGTCGAGATCGGCGGACCCGACGTGCTGACCTACGGTGAGATGATGCTCGGGTATGCCAGGGTACGTGGACTTCGGCGATACATGATCCCGGTCCCATTTCTCACGCCCCGCCTGTCGTCCTACTGGGTCGATCTGGTGACGCCGATTCCCGCGGCGATCTCCCGCCCTCTGATCGAGGGATTGAGAAGCGAAGTCATCGTCAACGACCCCAGCGGTGCTAAATTGTTCGACATCGAATTGCTCCCGTATTCCCGGGCAGTCAGCCGGGCGCTGCAGAGAACCCGTGCCGACAACATCGAGACGTCCTGGTCTGGTGCGCAGACGCCGCTGAAACCAGGCGTGACGCTCGAAGAGAAAGAGGGAGTGATCGCGGAGCGTCGCCGGGTTGAGAGCTCAGCCTCTCCGTCGGCTGTCTTCGCTGAAGTCAGTTCGATTGGCGGAAGACGTGGCTGGTACTACGCGGATTCGCTCTGGAAGGCTCGCGGGATTCTCGATCGTATCGTTGGCGGCATCGGGATGCGTCGAGGACGGCGCAATCAGTTCGATCTGAGGCCGGGCGATGCGCTCGATTTCTGGCGCGTCGAGGCAGTGGTGCCGGATCAGGTACTGCGTCTCCGTGCAGAGATGCGGGTATCCGGGCTGGCGTGGTTGCAGTTCGAGGTTCATCCCCGGGACGATGGCGGTTCTTCGCTCATCCAGACCGCGTTCTACGAGCCGCACGGGCTGACCGGAGTTCTCTACTGGTACGCGCTGTATCCGATTCATCAGATGATCTTTTCGGGTATGGCCCGTGAGATCGTTCGGCGCGCAGAACACGAGCCAGTGCAGACGAATGGAAAGAATCTTCAACCAGAGACGCCCGGTCAGCAAAGCTGATCGGACGTCGCCTGTCTGTATTTCACTGTTGCGCAGGTGAGCGCTAGCGGAACTTCACGAGGGGCGTAACGCCAGCTCTGACCACGTCTCCGGGCCAGACGAGCGGTTGACTGTGTGGATCGACGTGGAGCGTCACCTGCGACCCCAGCACGATCATCCCCAGGCGATCACCCTGACGGGATTCGGTGCCAACCGGCGTCCAGTTGACAAGACGCCGGGCGACCATCCCGGTGATCTGATTCACCGTTACCGGTCCAGCCGGTGACTCATAGTAGGTCAGGAGTTGATTGTTCAACTGCGCGGCCGCGCTGGTCATCGCCGGGCGATTGGCGCCGTGCTTGCGGACCTGGCCAACGACCCTTCCATCCACCGGAACTCGCTGCACATGAACATCCCAGATCGCCAGAAAAATCGCGATCTCCAGCATTTCCCGCTGCCAGTAATCGTCCCAGATCGTTTCGACCCGCATGATCCGGCCATCGGCGGGCGCGAGTGCCAGCTCAGAGTCGGTCTGGATCTCGCGTTCGGGGTCACGAAAGGTGAGGGCGATCAGCGCGTTGAGCACCATCACGGCGCCGGCGATGAGTGGAAACCGCTTCGCCAGCAGAATACTCCCGATTGCCAGCGGCAGCAGAATCTTCCAGCCCTGCTGGAACGGTCGCAAAAATGGACTGTCGGGCATTAGAGCCGCCTCGGTTTCGTCGCTTTGAAGAGGTTGGCCGGTGGCACATTCCAGAGATAGATGTCTCTGGTAACGCTATCGAAGTGCCGGTGCAGCAGTGGCGGAAGATAGGTGGGATGGTACTGCAGCGCTACGAAGACACCGTCATCAGACATGGTGTCGATGACCGCGTGAAGGAGCGCGGTCGATTGCTGATGCGACAGATAGCTGAACGGAATTGTTGAGATCACCGCATCGAAGGGTGGCAGTGAGGCATCGCGCCGATGCTCGACAATGTTTGTTGCCGACTCTTCGTACAGGTGGAATCGTTCATCATCAATCGTCTGCCGGAGATGTTCGGCAAACGGCTCATGAACTTCATATCCCCAGAGCAGGCCGTCTTCAGGGAGTTGAGCCAGGATTTCTCCGGTGATGGGCCCAGTGCCGCAACCGAACTCCGCAACGCGCGCGGCGCTGGGAACATCCGCCAGTTCACAGATCTTTCGGGCAACTCCACGACTGGTTTCGCGGATAGCACCGACTGTCTTGTAATCCTGAAAAAATGAGCGCAGGAATTCCCGGTTGGACAAACGTTGTTCTGGCGGCTTATCGTGGCTGCTGGCTTGGTTCATATTCCTCTTCTTCGAATCCAAATTCGTTGGCCCAGTCGTATTCTTCCTCTTCGGCCACGATCGAAGCATCTTCTTCCATGTCGATCCGGCGAATGAGGCCCCAGATAATGTACGCGAGCATGATAAGAGCGGCGACAATTGCGAGGGTCTCAATTGTTGGCCACATCACGATCGGCAGCGCACCAACGGCCATCATGCCGATCGGGTTTGGCTTGACGCCGGACATCTTCGGAAATGGAACCCGGGAGACCATCAGGGCGGCGGTTGATACGGCGAGTATCGTCGCCAGCCAGTAGTTCAGCCCGAACGGTCCAGCTGCAATGAGTGCCAGGAGCGCGCCGCCGGCGGTTATCGGTAACCCGAGGAAGACGCCATCGGCCGGAACTGCGTGAAATCTCGCCAATCGGTAGGCACCGGCCAGCACAAAGAAGAGTCCAACCGAATAGATAACTGGCGTGGGCGCCGACGTGAACACGGTGACGAACAACACCGCTGGTGCGGCCCCGAACGCCACGATATCGGCCAGCGAATCAAGTTGCTCACCCATGTCACTGGTGGCGTCGAGCTGACGCGCCAGCGCGCCGTCGAGGCCATCGGCAATCGTGGCAAGCAGGATGAATCGAAGTGCCCAGTCCCAGTTTCCGGTTCGGGCAGACTCGATCGCTGCGAGGCCACAGCTCAGGGTTAGCATGGTCACCAGACTGGGTGCAAATCGGCGTAGTGGATTCACTCGTCCCCCCCAGGAGCGATGACCCGAACAGACCCTGTATCGCTGATACTGCCTTCGATGCGACGCACGGACGTGTCGGGCAAGTAATGAACTGGACGTATTGTAACGGATCTCCCGGGTGCGGTCTGTACTCGTTCAGACATACCAACTTACAACCCGGCGACGTGATGAGCATCACTCATCACGAAGTCTTGCCGAAAACATTCATCGTACTTCCCTTAATATCTTACCAGCATTGAAGAATCTCGAGACGCGCCGCAGCAACCCGGCGGCGTGCAAATGACGCGATTCTGTGGTTGAGTAGTACGGTGAACAGTCGGCGGGGACCTGATTTCTGCGCACATCGCTTTCGTGGGCGGTGTTTTTTCGTTCCGTCCAGATGCGCGCGCTGAGAGGACACGCTCGCAACAGCGAGGTGCAATCAGGCTACTGCCATAGCTTTCGAACAAGAAGTGATCAGGCCCGACCGGTTTTGAGATATCCGGGAACTTCATTCGCGTTCCAGGGAACTACTGGTTAGTCGTTTGAGACGTGGCCAGCTCTTGTTGTCGGAAGTGGTGACGAACGTTATCGGAAGTGGAGGTGGGATGAGCAAGATTCGCGTAGACGGTGTCTACAAGATTTTCGGAGATGACCCGGATACTGCGCTAAAGATGCTCAAAGAAGGGGCATCCAAGGCCGAGATTCAGGAGAAGACCGGACAGGTAGTCGGGGTGAACAACGCTTCTTTCAATGTGGAAGAGGGTGAGATCTTCGTCATCATGGGATTGTCGGGCTCCGGCAAGTCCACGGTTGTCAGGTTGCTCAATCGTCTGATCGAACCAACCTATGGCACGGTGGAGATCGACGGCGAAGATATCACGAAGATGAATCCTGAACAGCTTCGAGCTTTGCGCTCCCGCAAAATGAGCATGGTATTTCAGCGTTTCGCGCTGTTCCCTCATCGGACGGTGGTCGAGAACGCATCCTACGGACTCGAGGTGCATCGAGTACCTGAAGCAGAGCGGATAGAGCGTGGCTCCGAGTCGCTCAAGCGTGTGGGGCTCGAAGGCTGGGACAACAATTATCCCGGTGAGCTCTCTGGCGGTATGCAGCAACGGGTCGGCCTGGCGCGAGCGCTGGCAGTCGATTCAGACATCATGCTGATGGACGAAGCGTTCAGCGCACTGGATCCTCTCATCCGGCGTGAAATGCAGGATCAGTTGCTGGGACTGCAGAGTGAACTCAAGAAGACGATTGTCTTCATCACGCACGATCTGAACGAGGCGATGAAACTCGGTGACCACATCGCGGTCATGCGTGATGGCGCGATCGTCCAGATCGGTACCGCAGAAGACATCCTTACCAACCCGGCGGACGACTACGTTGCATCGTTCATCGAAGACGTGGACCGAACGAGAGTGATCATCGCGTCATCGGTGATGCGTAATCCTCGAGAGACGGTAGGTGCCGCAGATGGCCCGACGGTGGCACTGCGCAAGATGAAGGACGCACAGCTTTCCGAGTGTCTGGTGCTCGACCGTGACCGGAAAGTCGTCGGAGTCGTTCGTGACGATGATCTGGCCAGACTCTCCAGGGAGCGCGCCGAATCGATCGAATCGGTGATCAATACTGACGTGCCACGATCCGCCCCGGATGCGCCGATTGCTGATCTGTACGCTGCTGCGGCCGAGACCACGATTCCGATTGTGATCGAGAATGAAGATGGCAGAATGCTCGGGATCGTTCCCCGCGTGTCTCTGTTGGCAGCATTGAGCGGGGAGGATGGTACGAATGGTTCCTGAGATACCGTTGGGGCGATGGGTAGCCGATCTCGTCGATTTCCTGCGGGATAATCTTGCCTTTTTATTCGATGCGATAACGTGGACGATCAGCGGGCTCGTTTCCGGGCTTCAATGGGCGTTCAACTTCCCTCCATCACTGGTCACAATAGCGTTATTCATTCTCCTGGCATTCTGGCTCCGGGGTGCTCCGTTCGCGCTGTACACGCTGCTTGCGTTCTTGCTGATCGACAGTGTCGGTATGTGGCAAGCAACGATGGACACGCTGGCATTGGTCCTGATTGCCACACTCTTTGCCGTTGCGATCGGTGTGCCGGTCGGAATCCTGGCTGCGAGAAACGCGCTGGTGCACGCGATCGTCCGGCCAATACTCGACTTCATGCAGACGTTGCCGGTGTTTATCTACCTGCTTCCGGCGATCATGTTCTTCGGAATCGGTACGGTGCCCGGCGCAGTTGCAACGCTGGTATTCGCGATGCCTCCAGCTGTCCGGTTGACGAATCTCGGGATCAGACAGGTTGACGCGGAGGTCGTGGAAGCAGCGCACGCCTTCGGTGCAACGCCCAACCAGATTCTGTTCCGTGTGCAGTTCCCGCTGGCGCTGCCGACGATTATGGCCGGAATCAATCAGGTCATTATGCTCGCGCTTTCGATGGTGGTTATTGCCGGGATGGCCGGCGCTGGCGGCCTGGGTTCCCAGGTGGTCCGATCGGTCTCCACGGTCAACATCGGCCTGGGTGCCGAGAGTGGTATTTCAGTGGTGATCCTGGCTATCTTCCTTGATCGCGTGTCTGAAGCGCTGAGTACTCGGGGGCAGCCGCCGGCATAGCAGGAACGGGACTTGCTAAGAGAGAACTGTGTGTCGCGAGTCCGTGGATGTGCAAGGGCACACAAAGCAGGAAGATGATAGAGTTTCCTGTAAAGGCGCGAGGCTATTTTGCCGAACGAGGAGGTAATGTGAGTTTGTTTTCGAAGCGTGTGTTGCTGACGATTGCAGCAATTGCACTTTTTCTGCCGGTCGTTGCGGCCTGTAATGGCGATGACGACGCAACCGATGATGTTGCTGATGATGTGGCGACCGACGTCGTTGACGACGATGCTGCTGATGACGCTATCGCAGAAGAACCAGAGGACGACGATGCGGTAGTTGAAGACGATGACGGCGTTGTGGAAGACGACGACGAAATGGTCGAAGACGACGACGCCGTTGTTGAAGATGATGACGACGCCGTGATGGACGACGAGGACGACGCGGTCGAAGATGATGACGCTGTCGCAGACGCTCCCCAGCTTGAGGGCGAAATCACCCTCGGCTATATCGAAGGCTGGGACGAAGGCGTTGCTTCCAGCTATCTCTGGGCAGCGATCCTCGAAGATCACGGCATGACCGTAAACATGGAGCCAATCGCTGAGGCCGGGATCCTGTATCAGGGCGTTGCTTCGCAGGACATCGATATCTACATCGCTGCCTGGCTCCCGCTGACTCACGAAAGCTACTGGAATAACTTTGGCGATGACCTGGAATCGCTGAACGTCTGGTACGAGGATGCAGTTCTGGCACTGTCCGTCCCGCAGCATGTTGCGGACGAGCACGGAATCACCTCGCTGGCAGATCTGGCCGATAACGCCGATCTGTTCGACTCCACGATCACTGGTATTGAGCCGGGCGCTGGCATGATGGAAATCGCTATGGAAGAAGTCATGCCGACGTATGGTCTGGAAGACTGGACGCTTCTGGAAAGCAGCACCGCGGCCATGCTCACCGAGTGGGGCGGCGCATACGATTCTGAAGAGCCAATCGTTGTGACCCTCTGGGAGCCGCACTGGGCATATGCCGAGTGGGATGTCCATAACCTGGAAGATCCGGAAGGCGCCTGGGGCGAAGCTGATGGTATCGAATCCGTCGCCTGGGCCGGTTTCAGTGACGAGTATCCGGAAGTCGCCGACATGCTGGCGAACTTCTACATGGAAACCGAAGAAATCGGTGAGCTCATGGACTACGTCACCGTGCAGGCCGAAGATGGTGAGCAGATGGACTACGCTCGCCAGTGGCTCGAAGATGGTGGCCAGGATATCGTCGATGGCTGGATGAACTAGCCTGAATTTTCTAGCCCGCGCCTGACTGCACATTCAAGAGGAATCGCAGAGACACGGCGGCCATTCGGCCGCCGTGTTTTCTTGTGCAAAAGATCCTCACTTCTGACGGGTCAATCCTGTGCTATTCTGGAGCCACACGGGAAACTGAACGAGATCGAACCGCGCAGACGTTGACCACCCGGTTGATTCAGGTCACCGCACTCTATTCGGTTATCACTGCGCGGTGATTCATCAGAATGGGAAGGGCGAGTTGACAATGGATGTCAAACGAGCAATCGCGCGTATCCTCAAAGCTGAGGGCACGGAGTTCCTGATCGGATACCCGGTCAACCATGTGATCGAGGCGAGCGCAGAAGAAGATATCCGGACGATTATCGTGCGGCAGGAGCGAACCGGTATCCACATGGCTGATGCGGTCAGCCGGATGACCTCTGGAGATCGCATCGGGGTTTTCACCATGCAGCACGGCCCGGGAACGGAAAACTCCTTCGGCGGAGTGGCTCAGGCGTATGGCGATTCTTCGCCGATCGTGGTCCTGCCCGGCGGCTATCCGCGTAGTGTTGCCAGTGTGCAGCCACACTTCGATTCATCGCTGAATTACCGGCACATCACAAAGTCTGCCGAAAAGCTGAGCCATGCCGAACAGGCGGTTCCGGCAATGCGCCGCGCGTTCAGCAGCGTGCGGAACGGTCGACCTCGCCCGGTCCTGGTGGAGCTTCCGGTTGACCTGCTGGATGCCGAGGTAGACGATCCGGTCGACTATGTCCCCGCCAGACGGTATCGCAGCGGTCCGGATCCAGCGGCGGTCGCCGAGGTGGCCCAGGCTCTGGTCAACGCCGAGCGGCCGGTTATCTACGCTGGCCAGGGCGTGCACTACGCGAAGGCCTGGACGCAGCTGCGTCAACTTGCCGAACTGTTGGAATCACCGGTGACCACCAGCCTGCAAGGCAAGAGCGCGTTTCCGGAAACCCATCCGCTGTCGCTGGGCTCGGGTGGGAAATCGATGCCGAAACCGGTCCATGAATTCCTGCAGAAATCGGACGTGATCTTCGGGATCGGCTGTAGCTTCGCCACCACCAACTACGGAATCAGCTTTCCTGCTGGCAAGACGATGATTCACGCAACGGCCGATTCGGCTGATCTGAACCAGTACATCGTGGCCGACCATGCCTTGATCGGCGATGCCGCGCTGGTGCTTGAAGCGCTCATCGAATCCGTCAGTGGGCTCCTCGGTGGCAAGACACGCGGTCGGGCCGACGGAGTTGCTGCAGAAATTGCCGAAATTCGCCAGTCCTGGCTGAACCAGTGGATGCCCAAGCTGACGTCTGACGAAGCGCCGCTCTCACCATATCGTGTGATCTGGGACCTGCTCCATACCGTTGACGTTGCCAACACGGTGATCACGCACGATGCTGGTAGCCCACGAGACCAGCTCTCCCCGTTCTGGCAGACTACCGAGCCGCTGACCTACCTCGGCTGGGGCAAGACCACTCAGCTGGGCTACGGGCTGGGGCTTGCCATGGGCGCTAAACTCGTTGCGCCGGACAAGCTCTGCATCAATGTCTGGGGCGATGCGGCGATCGGGTTCACCGGTATGGACTTCGAGACCGCTGTCCGGGAGCGAATTCCGATCATGTCGATCCTGCTGAACAACTTCTCGATGGCGATCGAGCTGCCGATTATGAAGGTGGCAACGGAGAAGTATCGCAGTACGGATATCAGCGGGAACTACGCGGATTTCGCCATTGCGCTGGGCGGTTACGGTGAACGCGTCACCCAGCCATCCGAGATTATTCCGGCCATCAAGCGAGGAATCGAACAGACCCAGCAGGGGACGCCCGTGCTGCTCGAGTTCATCACCCAGAAAGAGATCGAGGTTTCGTCCTTCTGATCGACAGGCGAGCTAACGCTGCTCTCGCATTCTGCGGATAATCGTGGTGCTCGGGGTTTGCTAGAATCGATACATGAACGAGCAACTGCGGGAGCAGCGTCTGGCCGCGCTCGGAGCTGAGCCAGGCGTCTATCTCATGAAAAACCAGCATGGTGGAGTGATCTACGTCGGCAAGGCTGCCTCGTTGCGCAGCCGCGTGCGTTCCTATTTCGGCAGCCGCAAGGGGATGGATCACAAGACCAGGGATCTGGTCAACCACATCTCCGATTTCGAGGTCATCCGCACCGATACCGCCAGTGAGGCGCTGATCCTCGAAAACGAGCTGATCAAGCGATACCAACCCAAGTACAACGTGATGTTGCGGGATGACAAGAGTTACCCCTTCATCCGGATTACGGCGGAGCCGTTCCCCCGCGTCATCAGCACCAGGCGAGTCGTCAACGACGGCAGTCGCTACTTCGGACCATTCACCAGCGCTGCAAGAGTCAATCGGACGCTCGAATCGCTCAACAAGCTCTTTCCCTATCGACTGTGCGATATCGAGATTACCGGCAAATCTGAACGCCCCTGCCTCTACTACCACATCGGTCGGTGCAATGGACCCTGTATCGGTGCGGCCGATAAGGATGAGTACGGGCAAGTCATCCAGAAGGTCCAGATGTTTCTGGAAGGTCGGTCAGATGAGTTTCTGCCGGAACTTCGCGAGCAGATGGAACGAGCCGCCGAGGCGCTCGATTTCGAACAGGCAGCCAATCTTCGGGATGAGATCAAGGCGATCGAGCACGTTCTGGAACGGCAGAAGATCACCTCCAGCAAGCGGGAGACGTTTGATGTGCTGGCGATCGCTCAGGGAGAGGGTGGTGATGCCTGTGTTCAGGTGGCCACCATTCGGGAAGGCAAAATGCTCGGCTCCGAGCATTTCCTGATGACCGGTGCCCGGATCGATGACGCGCCGTCGCATATTCTCGGCTCATTCGTCACGCAGTTCTACAACGAAGCGGCGCTGGTACCCAGAGAACTGGTGCTGCAGCATCCGATCGATGACGCAGATATCGTCAGCGGCTGGCTGGCTGAGCGACGGGGAGGTCCAGTCAAACTCACGGTGCCGAGACGCGGCACCCGCCGGCAGCTTGTCGACATGGTAGCGAAGTCGGCCGATGAGAACCTGAAAGACGAAAGTGTTCGCTGGTTGAACGACGAACAGCGTACGACGATGGCACTCGCTGAGCTGGGTGACCGACTGCAACTGGAAAAGACACCACGGCGGATCGAGTGCTACGACATCTCGAACCTGCAAGGCGATTCGCCTGTAGCCAGTATGGTGGTGTTCGAGGACGGCAAACCGAAGAAGAGCGACTACCGCCGGTTCAGCATCAAGGGAATCCAGGGGCCGAACGATTACGCGATGATGCAGGAGGTGCTGCGTCGTCGTTTCAAGCGTGCCAAGGATCTGGAATCGACCGAGGAGTGGCGTGAACTGCCGGATCTCGTAATAGTCGACGGTGGCAAAGGGCAGCTCAATTCGGCGCTGGCCGTTTTTCACGAACTCGACGTTTCGGTCGCCGTAGTCGGTCTTGCCAAGGAAAACGAAGAGATTTTCCTGCCGGGTAGAAGTGATCCAGTCATCCTGCCGCGCGATGCGCAATCGCTCTATCTGGTGCAGCGGGTTCGGGATGAGGCCCATCGCTTTGCGGTGACATTCCACCGGAGCAAGCGGAAGAAGACGAGTTTCCGTTCGGCGCTGGACGAGGTGCGTGGGCTCGGACCGGCCCGGAAGAAGTCCCTGCTGCGGATGTTTGGTTCGGTGAAGAAGATCCGCGAGGCATCGGTCGATGACCTGTCGAGTGTGGACGGTATCGGACCGGCGCTGGCGGAGCAGATCAAGACAGAGCTGGGTTCCGCATGAACAACGTCATTTCATATCAGGAGACGACCGGGGCAATCGAACAGGCGCTTCAGGTGCTGGAGCAGGGCGGTCTCGTGGTGTTCCCCACGGACACGGTATACGGAGTAGGCGCCTCGGTGGATCGACCTGACGCGGTCGCACGCCTGTATGTTGCCAAGGGGCGGCCACTGGATCGCGCGATCCCGGTGCTGGTGTCGAGCCCTGAGTCGGCGATCCGGCTCGCCAGTGAGACGTCTGACGTTGCCCGGCTACTCATGTCGCAATTCTGGCCCGGGCCGCTGACGATCGTTCTCCCTGCGGCTGACTGGTTGCCGGAAGAGATCGTCCGCGATACAGGCGGTGTTGGCGTTCGTATGCCGGATCATCCGATTGCGCTGGAGTTGATCGAGCGGAGCGGTGGAGCGCTGGCAACGACGAGTGCGAATCGTTCCGGTGAAGGCGAGACCCGCACCGGAACGGCGGCGGCGGAATCGATCGGTGATCGAGTCGATCTGGTTCTCGATGGTGGAGTCTCGCCGGGAGGTGTTCCCTCAACGGTTGTGAAGCTGATTCCTCAGCGGGACGATTTCGAGGTCCTTCGTGAAGGGGCGATTACGAGTAATGACATCGCAGCCGCCCTTCGCAAACATCCACACTAAAGCACGGACTCCTCTAGTCTGTGCCATTTTCCGCGAGGTCCGGGTTCAAACCAGCCAGTGAACCAATCCAGACCCCGACTGCGCTACCAACAACCGCACCAAGAACGCCGGCCATCAGCAGGTCCGTTTCTGACGTAAACACGGTGGTGAAGACAATCGACGTAATCAGGCCCAGAATTGCTCCTGGCAGCAGGCCGATTGCCATACCCCGGTGTGCGACTTCCAGCACATTGACATTCGTGGCGCTGACGTCTCGGACCGGCTCTGCCCAGACTGCGTTGGAGGCAAAGACCTTACCGAGCGCGGCACCATAGATAAGGTGAAGGATCAGATTTCCCAGTACTGGCAGTGGGCCAGCTTCGATGCCCATGCCAAAGATTCCTGCGCCGATTAGCGGGAAGAAGATCGATATCGACAGGATGAACGGGACCATCGCGAAGATCATCCCACGCTGGAACCCGCCACCGGGTAGACGCGGTTCGAATATGGCGGCGTAGACGATCGCCCAGAGGATACCGGCAACAAGATGAATACCGATCGCCATCGCCAGGTTTACGGTGGCGATCTCCGTGACGGTGTTATTCACCAGCCCGGCCATCCAGACCTGAAACTGATTTGCGCCAGACGCGGTGCTCCCCAACAGTGCGGCAAAGCCATAGCCAATGAGGACTACAGCGGTCATGATGCCGGTAGCCACAAAGCCCGAGACGGCACCCATTGGCAGCCATCCACCAACTCGTCCGCTCGGTTCGCGATATCGCTCCAGTTCGATCTTCGTGAGGCGGGCGGTCTCCGTGATGTCTGATCGATCATCCTGATTCGTGCGTGCGCGTGATGGCGCAGGAGTCTGATTCCAGCCAGTGATGAGCATGAACGCACCACCAGCGGCTGCCAATGTGACAAGGATCGCCTGGGCCCAGCGGTCCTGCACGGCATGAAACACGGCAACGGGAACGGCCAGGATCAGAATCGCCGCGTATGCGATATCCCAGAAGCGAGGGTGTATCGTCGGCATAGTCGCTCTCCTCCTAGTAGTAAAAAGCCCTGCGAGGGTCAGGCAAGGTCAGAACTCACCTGCCTCGAATGAGTACTTAGCCCATCAGAACGCATGATTCGTTCCATCCCGATCACGTAATTCCGGCGATGCGTATTGGGAATTTTTTGGATCGTGCATGGTTCGATTTGGCTGTGTAGGCTACTATTGCAGGTGTGTACGGTCACGAATGCCGGATTGCTGAGAAGTCGGGAGAAACCGGTGGTCGAGTTTCGCTGGCTCTATCTCCGAAGCGTCGCTATGGCACTGGTCTTTTCTGGACTGGTGGCCGGGCTGGGCTGGTTCGGAGATCAAATCGATGTGCAGCCAGGATTTGTTCCTGTCTGGGATCCTGAAGGTCGGAGTTTCTGGCTGGCTGGCCTCATTCTGGTGGCGCTGGCCGGGATCTTCTATCGATTGCTGGATTCGCCGCCTCCCGGCGTCGAGCCTCGACGAGCTGTTCGGGCCGAACCTTCTCAGAGCGCTGGAGAGCTGGCAACGAACTGGGTGCTGCCGTTGCTGGTGGTGCTGTCCTCGGTACTTGTGCTTGGTGTCTATCGGGGAACCACGGCAATCGGTGCGGCATCGCTAATCAGCTTCTTTGGGCTAACGTTTGGTCCCGTTACCCGGCAACTGATGATTTTCGCCGGGCCGGACGGCCGTGAACGTGCCCGGGTCATTTTCACCCTGCTGGTTCACGGTATTGCGTTCCTGACGCTAGCAATGATCTATATCCACAAGGTCCGCAGTGTGTTCTCGGCCAGCGCGGTGCTGATCGTCGGGATACTGCTACTCATCGCATTGAGTGAGGGCGAAGACGGTCTGTTTATCCGACGGTTTGTCTACGCACTCGTCGGCGGAATCATGCTGGGACAGGTAACCTGGAGCCTGAATTACTGGCAGGCGACCGGATGGGTCGGTGGCGCGGTGCTGCTGGTCTGTTTCTATCTCTATGGTGGACTGATTCTGACCCACCTCCGACGCGGCGTGGATGCCCGGGATGTCCTGGAGTACGGAAGCGTATCTGTCATTGCGTTCGGCATCATTGTGTACTCTCTGTATATGTAATCGCCCCGGCCTGCCCTGAATCCCTTGAATGTCAGAGGTAATCCCGCAATGGACATGTTCGAAGCGAATCGCCGTCAGCTCCTGTCGAAACGGGCGCCGCTGGCTGATCGAATGCGCCCGCGTTCACTCGGAGAACTGGTCGGCCAGGAGCACCTGATCGGCGAGGGGTCGCTACTGCGTCGGGCGATCGAACGAGACCGGATCAGCTCGCTGATTCTCTGGGGCCCACCCGGCAGCGGGAAGACCACGCTGGCCCGGATCGTCGCCTCAACGACGAAAGGCCGGTTCGTACAACTGTCGGCGGTATCCGCCGGGGTTGCCGATCTTCGTCGTGAGGTAAAAGAGGCCAGCGATCAGCTCGGCATGCACGATCAGCGCACCATACTCTTCATCGACGAGATCCATCGGTTCAACAAATCCCAACAGGACGCGATTCTCCCGTTCGTCGAGGATGGAACGATCATTCTGATCGGAGCCACCACGGAGAATCCATCGTTCGAGGTCAATGCTCCGCTTCTGTCGCGATCACGGGTGCTGGTGCTTCAGGCACTCGGCGATGAGGCGATCGCGGCGCTGATCGATCGGACCCTGATCGATGACGAGCGCGGACTCGGAATGACGAAGATCCACATCTCCGATGAAGCCCGGTCCAGTCTGGTGAACCTCGCCAACGGCGATGCTCGATTTGCGTTGAATACCCTGGAACTGGCGGCGGTTGGTGTCGATGAGGGCGAAGAGATCAGCGTCGATCTCATCCGCGAGGCGGCTGCCCAGCGAGCGTCTGGATACGATCGAGCCGGAGATGCCCACTACGACACGATCTCGGCGCTTCACAAGTCGATTCGCGGGTCCGACCCGCAAGCCACGCTGTACTGGCTGGCGAGGATGCTGGAGCGAGGCGATGATCCGCTGTTCGTGGCTCGACGTCTGGTGCGAGCCGCCAGCGAGGACGTCGGTCTGGCCGATCCACAGGCGCTGCAGGTTTCGATGGCGGCCCAGCAAGCGGTCCATTTCATCGGAATGCCGGAAGGTGGTCTGGCGCTGGCCGAGGCGGCGGTCTATCTGGCCACTGCCCCGAAAAGCAACGCGCTCTACACCGCCTATAACCAGTCACTGCGTGATGTGCGAGAGACGCGTAACGAGCCGATTCCGATTCATCTACGGAACGCGCCGACGAAGCTGATGGCCGAACTGGGGTATGGCGAGGACTATCGCTATGCGCATGACTACGATCACGCGCTAGTGGAGCAGCAGAATCTGCCTGATAACTTGCGAGGAACCCGCTATTATCAGCCAACCGACCGTGGATATGAACGAGAGATTCAGGAGCGCTTGCGAGGCTGGCGGGAGATTCTGCTAGCTCGACGGCGGGAAAACGATGACAGGAGCGAGAATGGCTGAGGCGGGATCCAATGCACGACCGCTGGGACGACCGATCGATCAGATGCGACCGGTATCGATCGAACCCGATTTTGCCCCTTATGCCGAGGGATCGGCGCTCATCCAGATGGGCGAGACGCATGTGCTTTGCACGGCCACGGTAGAAGAGTCGACCGCTCCGTTTCTGGTGGGCAGCGGACAAGGCTGGGTGACAGCCGAATACGGAATGCTGCCACGCAGCTCACCCGTGCGAATTCCACGCAGCCGCTCAGCGAGTTCCGGTCGAACCAAGGAAATCCAGCGTCTGATTGGCAGATCGCTGCGGGCGGCGGTGGATCTCAACGCGCTCGGTGAACGGTCGGTCATCATCGACTGTGATGTGCTGCGGGCTGATGGAGGAACGCGCACCGCCTCGATCACCGGCGGATACGTTGCCTTGCACATGGCGCTGCAGCGAGTCGTCCAGCGTGGGCTTCTGGCGGAGTCACCGATCACCTGCATGATCGGAGCAGTCAGCGCCGGTGTGGTGGCTGGCGAGGTGCGTCTGGATCTCGAGTACGTCGAAGATAGCACTGCGGCCGTCGATCTCAATGTCGTGATGACCGACGCGCTGGCCTTCGTCGAGTTGCAGGCCACTGCTGAGGATGGTGCCTACACGCATGAACAGCTCAATGAGATGTTGCGGGTCAGCCAGTCAGGGATCGAGCAGTTGTTCGCGATGCAGCGTGCGGTGCTCGGGATCTAGATCCCGAGCGTCACGGCCCCGGATTAGCTCTCGATGTGTTCCTTGGTGGACGGCAGGCGACCTTCCAACCGGGAATCGATCTGGGTGGCGGCGTCGAGCGCCCGCCCGAACCCTTTGAACACCGCTTCGATCTGATGGTGGACGTTTGAACCGTACAGCGTGACGATGTGCAGGTTCATACGGGCTTCGAATGCGATCTGTTCGAAGAAGTGGCGAACCAGATCGGTATCGAGCGGCCCTACTGATCCCTCGATAAACGGAGCACGCTGGACGAAATAGCCCCGCCCCCCACAATCGACGGCGATATGTGCCAGCGCCTCATCCATCGGGTTCGCCACGTCGGCGGTTCGGCGAATACCCTTGTGATCGCCGAGCGCCTGACGGATTGCCTGGCCCAGACAGATGCCGATATCTTCCACGGTATGATGCGCGTCGATTTCCAGATCGCCGTGCGCGTCGATGGTCAGATCGAACTGGCCATGGCGGGAAAAGAGCGTCAGAAAATGATCGAGCGCGGCGACGCCGGTCGAAATCGCGCTCGAACCGCGCCCATCTATGCCGAGCGTCAGTTTGACGGATGTCTCGCCGGTGGTGCGTGTGACCGTTGCAATTCGTTCCGCTGGCATTGATCAGACCTCTTCCACCATCGCCCGGAGTGCCCGGAGCAGAGTCGTCGTGTCTTCCGGCGTTCCGACACTGATCCGGATAAAGTCCCTGAGCCAGGGATCGCGGTAGCTTCGAACCAGAATACCCTGTTTTCTCAATCGTCCGTAGACATCATGGGCGTCGCCGCGCGTTACCCGGCAGAGAATGTAATTGCCGTGTGATGGGTACGGATCGACGAAGTTGAGCTTGCGGAGACTGCGATAGAGCCGTCCACGTTCAACGCGAATCCGGCTGACGGTCTCTCGCAGGTATTCGATATCGTCGAGCACTGCTTCGATCGACTTGAGCCCGGCGACAGACACATTGAACGGCGGCTTGACCTTCCAGATCTGCTGCCCGAGTTTTTCCGGAAAGATCCCATAGCCAACGCGCAAACCGGCCAGACCGGCCCACTTGCTGAACGTCCGGAGAATGACCATGTTTTCCCATTCTCCGAGCATCGGCAGCAGGGTGTTATCCGAGAACTCGAAGTAGGCCTCATCGACCACTACCAGCGCTCCAGTGCGAAGGATCCGAACCAGTTGCTGGGTGCTCACCAGATTGCCGGTGGGGTTGTTGGGATGTGCCAGAAAGATCAACTTTGTGCGATCGGTGACGGCATTGAGGATCGCATCGACGTCCAGATCGAAGTTCGGCTTGCGCTCGACTATTTTCACGACGCCGCCATACAGCGGTGGGCGTGCGGCATAGACACCGAACGTCGGCATGGGAACGATAACTTCATCACCCGGCTCGATCGTCAGCATGAACAGCATGTCGATGATTTCGTCAGATCCATTGCCGATCATGATCCGATCAGCCGGAACGCCTGCATACTCGCTGATACGTTCCCGGGCTACCCGGTGGGTGGCATCAGGATACTGATGGAGATGGTCGTACGTCGCCAGAGTATCGAAGACCCGGAGCGTGGTGCCATACGGGTTCTCGTTCTGGTCGAGCTTGATAATGTCTGAAACCGGGATGCCCAGTTCGTCGGCCGTCTCCTCGATCGATTTCACGGCTGCATAGCCGTCTGATTCCAGCACCGATTCCTTGATGAGACGCTGAATTGCCTTCGGCACGCTCACGATCCCCAGCCAATCACTGTTGGTTCGAAACGTCCTCACATGCAAGGGCGTGACTCACGGTACAATCCATGAGTTGAAGAGATCGTAGCACGACCCTGTGGCGATGTGCAGTTCTGGTGGGAACGATCTACCACGAGCCAGTGCAGGGTCATCGATCATAGCAGTGATGGAGTTGGACCAGGTGCGCGCACTGATCGTGGCTATCGCATTGATCGTGCTGTCTGGATCGCTCTGGCAACCGCTCGTGATCGCCGACCAGGACTTCTCGTCAGAGACTCGACATCGGGCAGTCGGAATGACTGGTCAGACCCTTTGGCCTCTGGGTGAACCGGTGTCGGAACCCCCTGGAAACAGCGATCGTGAGCCGATGGTGGGACAGACAGCGATTCCCGGCGTGACTGCGAATGCGATCTACGCCGTTGACATCACCAGTGACGAACTCCTCTATTCCTACAATGCCGATGAGCCTGTCGCTCCGGCAAGCACCCTGAAGATGGTCACGGCGTTGACCGCGCTAGCGGTGCTGGATCCTGATCATATCGTCGAGATCGTGCAAGGCGATCTGGTGGATACGGCCGTCTACTCTAATGCGCAATTGCAGCCCGGAGATCAGGTTACCGTTCGTGATCTGCTCGCCGGATTGATGCTACCGTCCGGCGGCGACGCGGCGAACGCGCTGGCGCGGGTTGCCGGGGGTCAGTTGGGTCCGCAAGTTGGCCAGTCGCCGACCGGGCGTTTCGTCGAAGAGATGAATGAGGTCGGGCAGGATCTGGGTATGACCGGGTCCAACTTCGTCAATCCAGACGGGCCGGATCACCCCGAGCAGTTCTCTACAGCGCGCGATCTGGCCATTGCCGGGAAAGCGGTTCTGGATTCGCGACTCCTGTCAGAAATCGTCGGATCATCGGGCTGGACGATCACGGTAACTGGCGCCAACGCGCGGACGTATACCGTCATCAACACCAACGATCTCATCGGGGTCGAACGCGTTCACGGGATCAAGACGGGGACCACCGGCGGAGCAGGGGAATCGGTCGTTCTTGTGACGCGTCGAGAAGGCAATCAGGTAATTACCGTTGTAATGGGAAGCTCACAGCGATATGCTGATACGCTGACGTTGCTCCAATTCCTTGATGAGCGTATACACTGGGTGAATTTCGGTCCATCCAGCGATTTTCCAGGAATCGAACGCGCTGCGGAGCGGTACGGTTTCGTTCTTGCGGTGCCTTTCGTCAGGCCATATCTTCGCACGGAAGTAGATCGACTTTACGCGGAACTCGAGCTTGGCCCGAGGCCGCGCGGAACGCTGCCCATACGATGGGGGCACGTTGTATTCTTGAATGATGGCGTGGAACTGTACCAGGTTCCCGTATTACGAGCGGGCATCAGTGCGAACTAGAACCTGCGCCTGGTTCTGGCGTGGGAAGGATCGAAAATGGAACGCCTGCACAAAGTATTGGCGGCACGTGGTGTCGCATCCAGAAGAAAAGCCGAGAAGATGATTGCCGAAGGCCGGGTAAAGGTCGATGGCGAGGTCGTTCAGACCGAGGGTTTCCGGGTAGACCCGGACAACCAGAAGATCGAGGTCGATGGCCGGATTGTCCGGGTGGAGCCAAAACGCTACTTGATGCTCAACAAGCCACCGGGCTACATTACGACGTCCCAGGATGAGCGAGGCCGTCGCACGGTCCTGGATCTTGTGGATGTCCGCGAGCGCGTCGTACCGGTTGGTCGACTCGATCGCCCGACGACCGGACTGCTGTTGCTGACCAATGATGGCGATCTGGCTCATCGCGTGACACATCCGCGGTTCGAGCTCGAGAAGGAGTACGAGATTCTGCTTGACGGCCATCCGCCGCGGCGGACGCTCGATGAACTTGTTCGAGGTGTGACGATCGACGGTGTCAAGGTGGTTCCGAGCGAAGTTCGAGCCGTGAGCAATGAACCTGAAGGTACCTTGCTACGGATCGTCATTCATGAGGGCAGGAACCGGATCGTTCGGCGAATGATCGAACATATCGGATACAACGTGGTGCGACTCTCGCGCATCCGGCTCGGACCGATTGTTCTGCAAGGGGTTCCGCGCGGTTCGTGGCGGGATCTGACCCCGGGTGAGCTGGAGCAGCTCTGGGAAGCGGTCGGACGGGATCAGGAACCAGGCAATAACGTAGTCCGACAACCTGAGCGTCGTGAAGATCGTCCCGCTGGACCCCCGGCACGGCCGCGAGACGGCGATCGCTCATTTCGTCGAGATGCACCACCACGGCGATCGAGCCCGGGTGGCAATAGAGACCGGAGGAATGCCAGTGGACAATCTCGGCAAGTTCGTGATCGCGATCGACGGCCCGGCGGCGTCCGGAAAGAGCACGGTCGCCGCAGAGATAGCTGATCAGCTCGATGCCCTTATGTTCGATACGGGTGCGGTATATCGAGTTCTGACACTCGTTGCGCTGGCGCGGGGAGTGTCGCCGGATGATGAAGACGAACTCGCGGCGCTGATCGATAAGATCGACATTGCTATCACCACTCCTTCGGTCGACGATGGCCGGCAGTACGATGTCTATATCGACGATGCCGACGTGACCTGGGCCATTCGTGACCCGGAGGTTGATCGTGCAGTTTCACCGGTCTCGGTTCACGCCAGAGTGCGTGCCGGGCTGCTGGAGCTCCAGCGCAAGATCGGTAACTCCGGGCAGGTTGTGATGCCGGGTCGAGATGTCGGCACGGTGGTCATGCCAGATGCCGATCTCAAGATCTGGCTCGATGCTTCGCTCAACGAGCGGGCTCGGCGTCGACGCGCAGAGCTGCTCGAACGGGGCATCGACGTATCCGTTGAAGAAATTCGGGAGAGCATGCGCCAGCGTGATCAGCGTGATGCGTCTCGGAGCGAGGCGCCTATGGAACCATCGCCAGATGCGGTGGTAATCCAGACCGACGGTCGTGAGATCGAGGATGTGGTCAAGCAGATTCTTCAGCTTGCATCGCTGATTCCGGCGATCGCCGAGGAAGGGAGCCCGTCTTCGTGAGCAAGCAGGCAGAGTATCAGGTTTCGCATCGACGACTTCGATACTTGATCTACTGTATTCTTCGCCCGTTCTTCATGCTCTTCTTCAAGATCACGACACGTTTGAAGGTCGAAGGGCTTGAGAATGTGCCGAAGTCGGGCGGGGCGTTGATGGTGTCGAATCATCTGCACAATGTGGACCCGGTCTTGCTCGAAGCGGTGTTTCCCCGCCCAGTCCGGTTCATGGCGAAGAAGGAAGTGTTCTCTATCCCGTTCGCCGAATGGGTTGCACGAATGACCGATTCATTTGCGGTGGACCGTGGCAATCCGGACCGGGCGGCACTCCGTCACGCCCAGACGAGGTTGCTGGGCGGTGTGATCGTCGGCATGTTTCCGGAAGGTACCCGGAGCACAACCGGGGGTCTCAAAGACGTCTTCCCGGGAGCTGCTGCAATTGCGCTTCGCGCCAACGTGCCGGTTATTCCGACGGCGATTATCGGGACCGATACGCTACCGGGCAACGGATCCAAGCCGCGTCGACCTGGCCCCAGACGAGTGACAGTACGCATCGGTAAGCCGTTCTACCTGCATCGGGAGACTGAAGATGGCTCTCGACCGGATCTGGCCGAGATCACCGATCAGATGATGATCGAGGTCGCACGGCTGCTACCGGAGAACTATCGCGGCATCTACGCCGATCGGGTGCGGGAATCCGTTCAGGAGACCGTCGAAGAGGTGTCCACCCCGGTTTGAGGGCAGCTACGCGCGATCCTGCGATCGCGCGTAGCATCTTCTATCCAGGCCCTCGTCAGTCTGCGGCCGGGCTGGGTGATTCCTGGCGCTGGCCAAGGCGAATCCAGAGTGTGGCAACCAGCGTGACGGCCACGATCGGAATTGCCATTGCGTTGAGCGTCAGCCATCCCAGACTGTTCAGCAATACGCCAGAAAGTGCCGACCCCAGCGCCACCAGTGAGAAAATTGCGAAATCGTTGAGCCCCTGGACCTTTCCTCGTTCCTGCTGCGTGTGGGTCTCGGTCAGGAGCGTGCTTCCGCCGATAAACAGGAAGTTCCACCCTACGCCGAGGAGCAGTAGCGCGATCATGTACTGCCAGAGTGCAACTCCGGAGAGTGCAATACCGATTGCGCCGAGCATGATAACACCCCCTGCCAGCAGAATGTTCAGCACCCCCGCCCGGGCGATCAGCGAACCGGTGATGAATGACGGGGCGAACATACCCATCACGTGGAATTGCATGACGAGCGCGGTCTGGCTGATGGTAAACCCGTCCTGATTCATCGCGATCGGTGTAGCCGTCATGATGAGCACCATCACCGCGTACCCGATTGCGGCGGCAAGCAGCGCAACGATGAAAGCTGGCTGACCGGCGATCAATCCGAGGTTGCGCCCCGACCCACTCCCCTCGGGTTCGCTGACTTTCGGAATCTCCAGCATGCCGATGAGAATCGTTGCCAAGACCGCCAGTCCTGCGGCGACGAAGAACGGGCCGGCCTCTGGATTGCCGCTTGTCAGCGACTGGCTATAGCTGGCGTTCCAGGGACCGAAGATCGCGGCGACGACTCCACCGGCCATCACCAGCGAGATCGCCCGGGCACGAAACCCATCACTTGCAGACTCCACGGCCGCAAATCGATAGTACATCGCAAACGCCTGGTAGACGCCGAGAAGCATATTCCCCAGACAGAAGATCGCGAAACTCCCGGTGATCACCCCGAGCGCGGAGATACTCCCGCCAGTTACTCCGCCGAGAATGGTGCCGATCAGAAAGCCGGTGCGTCTCCCTCGCCGTTTCATGAGAATCGATGCCGGAAATGTCACGAACAACGTTGTGATCTGCATCAGCGCAACCGGAAGGGTTGCGAATGATGGATCCGGCGCCAGCCGCTGTCCGACTACACCACTCAGGGTGAGGACCGTGGTAGCGGCGATCAGGAACAACGCCTGGCTTGCGGTCAGCAGGGCGACGTTGATTTTCTCTCTCGGCATCGAGGCTTCCAATTTTGGTCCCTCCTGAGATCCGGGCGCGATCCAGTCAGTTCGCCCGCTCATTGTACGAGAATCGCCCGATTACCCCATGGCATCCTCGATACAGGATTCTTGGCTAAGAGTGCTGGCATCGTTTCTGCATGGCCTTGCTGAGCAGTAACGTACGTACAACTTTATGTATTATGTACGTATAGACTGAGACGAAAGCCGTTGCTCTTGGGGGCGGCATCGATAGCGCACAGGATCGGAGTAATTCCTGTCTGACCAGGCTTTCATCTGAACGGGGAACTTTGTGGTTGATTCAGTCCATTCGAGCGATCTTTCAACGGATCAAACGCCACGAGTCGATTCAATTTCTGCATTGATCGAGTCAAATCTCTCTGATTACTGGGTTCGCCTCGGTGAGGCAGAGGGAGGCGAGCTCTACAGCGGTGACGACATTCGCTGGGAGTACAGCGGTTGTGCCTACCTCAACAGGGTGCTGGAATCTCATCTCGATCGACAGACCGCCGACTCTGCGATCGAGAGGGTCAAGCGCACCTTCCGGCAACGAAGCGCCGCCGTGACCTGGTTCGTCGGCCCCACCGTGAGTCCGTCGGACCTCGGGACGAGGCTGGTCGAGCACGGATTCAGCCGCTACGATGACTGGATCGGCATGTCACATGATCTCGAAAACCTCGGAACTCCGCCGGCCGTCCCTGATGGACTGACGGTCACCCGGGTGAATACATCTAGCCACCGGGATGACTGGACTAACGTCGTGGCGCGGAGTTTCCGGTTTCCCCGGTCCGCTCGCAGCCGCCTTGCGCAATCGCTGGACGCGGGTTCGAACCAGGACATGCGTCATCTCCTGGCGTTTCTCGGAGATCGGCCGGTTGCGGCCTGTTCTCTGTTCGTGAAAGATGGTGTTGCCGGGGTCTATCTCGTCTCCACCATTCCCGAAATGCGGGGCATGGGGCTCGGGACCTATTTGACCTGGTTCGCGCTGACCCAGGCTCGCGAGATGGGATGTCGGCTGGCAGTTCTGCAATCGACTGCCCGGGCCAGATCGATCTATGAGTCGCTCGGCTTCGAGTCTCGCTGCTTCATCGAGGTCTACAGGTACGATGCACCCGGACCTGTCTTGAAGCGTATAGCCCGGTTCGCGTTCAGGAGCACCCGAAAGATACTCTCCTCGCGATCCATCAGACGAGTGTTGCCATGGCGGAGAAGACGCGAAGATACCGCCGTGCATGAGCGCCCGGCACCATCCCACGCGCACTGAATTCATTCCTGCTAATGACGAGAACCGGTCAGGCCATTATGCTCCGCTCACTGACGTTTGCCGTATTTCTCAGCACTCTTGTCGCCGGCTTGTTCGTTGGCGTGTTTGCCGCACCTTCTGGATCCGCGGAGTCGGGAAAGGTAATCACGCGGGATACGTTCGAGACGGACGAAAAGGTCGTTGCCCTGACGTTCGATGTGACCTTCGATCGCGGAGATGGGGCGGAGGTGCTCGACATCCTCCGGAGATACGGAGTGGTCTCCACATGGGCGATCACCGGCGTCTGGGCCGAGAACAACCCCGATCTGATGCGGCGGATCGTGGATGAAGGTCACCACCTGATCAATCACACGTGGCACCATTTCTCGTTCACCGGAGAGTACACCGGCTCCAGTATCCATGAACCAACTGAGCCGTTGTCCCGCGACGAAATCATCGAGCAGCTGGTGCGTACCGATGAACTGGTGATGTCGCAGGTCGGCGTAACCACCCGCCCGTATGTCCGACCTCCATACGGTGATTATGATGACGCAACGCTGGAAGCGTTCGCCGAGGCTGGATTCACTGAGAACATCATGTGGACTGTCGACACCTATGGGTGGTACGGGCATGACGTATCGGACGTCACGCGGCGCGCGCTGGACGCTGCCGAACCGGGCGCCAATATTCTGATGCACATAGGCCACGGTTCGACTGACGGAATGGCGCTGCGCAAGATCATCGAGGGCTTCCGTGATCTCGGCTATGAGTTCGCAACTGTCGAGGATTTCGTTGAAGGTCAATATGCTGATCCGGCATCCCGGTTTCGCGCAGAGACCGGATCGGAACTATCGGATGCCCTGAATCAGATGCGTGCGCTGATCCAGGCACGCGTCTGGGATTTCACGACGAGCGTGATCTCCGGGAGCGAAGTTCAGGATGACGCGGCTGCTGGCGTGTGGTCGAGCGAGAGCCGGTTCCGCTAGCGTCGAAACAGTTTTGTGATCACCGTGGCAACGAGCCAGATCAGCACGGCAACCATTGCAAGCGCGATTGCGGTAGCTTTAGGCTCTGGCCCGGGTAGCGTTACTCGACCATCATCGTAACTCTTGAACAGCTTGCCCCATTTCGTCTCCAGGGCTGCTCTGGCGCGTTCCCGCCCAACGAACGGGTACCAGTAGACGTTGTGATAGACGTTCGACGCGAAACTCGCACAGCTCAATACCGGTGACTGGAGCAACGGCTTCTCGACCGGCTTCAGTGGGCCATGATGGATCAGCTTCTGACCTCTGCTGATCACCGTGTCGTCTTGACTGAAGTTCCAGGCTTCCTCGAGCGAGATGTCATAGCCGACGATCTCGATCTCTTTCGGATCACCGATACCCAGACCTCGATCATGGGCCAACCGGATGAAGTCGATCTCCATCGGATCGAATCCCTGCAATCTGGCGCTGATGGCGTCGATTGCCACCTGGTCAGCACTTGCCAGCAGAATATCCTTTTCGTGAACTCGCATAGCGCGTGGTCCGGCGCCGTCTCCAGCGAACGTACCGTCGGTTACGGCGAAGATTCCCGGATGAATCTCGCGCTGGATCACGAGAAGATCGACCAGCGCCTGGTGGATCACGGAATTCGTCCAGTGACGTCGATGATCCAGCAATCCGCCGAAGGCGTTCGACATCGCCCCGGCGATCGTGGTCAGGACATGCGTCTTGATTGTCGGAAGCTGGATGACGTTCTTGTCAACGAACATTCGGGGAATCTTGATCCCCTCCGGGAAGATGTCATGGAGAACCAACATCTCTGCCTGCGGCTCGTAGGTGATCCACTCCACATGCGGTTCATTGAGGTGGACGTTCTCGACACCGTACTTGTCGATGACGTACTTGTGTTTGTTGTTTCGCTCTCCGGCGTAGGTATCGACCATGACTGTGTCGTTCTGACCGGCGATGAGTCGTTTATAGCCATCCTTCTGGAGCTGGCGAACAACCCCTTCGATCTGCCATGGACTGGAGGAAGCGGAGGGGTACCAGGTTTGCCAGGACGTGTTGATCTTGAGGATCGTGGCAAGGTCGCTTCGCAATGCGGACTGGTAGTCTGCAAGAGTCATCAGCTCGCCGATATCGTCGAGAACGGTCTCGGGTCGTGACTTCGTAACCGCGACCTTTCCCTTGCCGAGGAAGTCATAACTCATCATGTCGCTCGCTTCCGGAACCAATAGTTGATCGAGTGGTCAAGGCAGTGGGTAATCCCGCGAATTGCTGGAAATGATGGTACCACGCCTGTTTCCTGTGCTGACCGGCACCGGATCGAGCGAAACTAGCCCGAAAATACCACGGAAGAACTACTTGTACGTACACGTTCAGGGTGCTACACTGTCATCAACATTCTGATGAGCGCCATGCACGGGTGAACAGTGATCGCTCCCGGTGATCACATATACGAAACTTTGCTAGCGTGACAGATTGTCAAGGGATTTTGGGTTCGGAAGGGGAATGCCGGGTGAATCGGATGATGCCGCGAGTCCTTCTCGTCGTCACACTACTGGTCGTCAGCGTGCTGGTTCAGCCTGGCGCGATCACAAACATTGCAGCTCAGGAGACGGATGACGCCGATTCGCCATTGATGGCTCGGAATGCGATCGTGGTGGATGCGGAGTCCGGACAGGTCCTCTTCGACCAGGGGATGGACGATCCGGTTCCACCGGCCAGCCTGACCAAGATCTTCACGTCGATCGTTGCGCTGGAAACAGCGGCGTTGGAAGCTGAAGTGACCGTGGACGAGTACGATCTCGTCGGCGAGGCGTCGATCGGGTTGACCGCTGGCGAAACCGTGAAGCTGGAAACCCTGCTTCACGGACTGCTTCTGACATCTGGTAACGATTCCGCGATGACGATTGCACGAGAGCTCGGGTACCTTCCGGGAGATTCTCCTCAAGAGTCGGTGGCTCGGTTTGTCGATCGTGCCAACGCGACTGCCGAGCGGCTCGGACTGAGCAACACCACGCTGCGAAACCCGCACGGACTTGATCAGAGTGGCCACCTTTCGTCTGCAAGCGATGTCGCTGCGATGACGATGTACGCGCTCGACAATCCGGTCTTCGAGCAGCTGATCTCGACCCCGTACTATTCGGGCGATGGCCGCGAGTTCTACAACGTCAACCAGTTCCTCGATGTTTACCCGGGCCTGATCGGTGGCAAGACAGGGATTACCACCAAAGCGGGTCACAGTCTCGTTCAGGTTGCCGAGCGCGACGGTCATCGAGTGATCGTGGTCTTGCTGGGCAGCACCCGCGAGCACTGGTATTCCGACGCGGAGTACCTGCTGAACTACGGCTTTGAGCAACTGGCTGAGAATCCGGACGATTCAACGCGGCCAGTCATCGGTGTAGCCGGAGTCACCGGACTCGATGTTCCAGACCTGGCGGCCGGAACATCGGTGGGCGGTAATCTGACCGTCGATCGGGTGAGCGACCATGAAGCCGTGGTGCGCCCGAGTACTCCGATGGGTGCCGAGGATTCGGCGTCCTGGCGCTGGGCAGTCATCGTCTTCGGGATGATGGCCGTAGCGCTGGCACTGGTTCTCTATCATCAGGCCATCATCGGCATGGGTGCGCTGGTCTTCGCGCAGGGCACACGATTGCGCTGGCGCCTGCCATCGCCGCCGTCATTGCCATCAACAGATCGAATATTCAAGCGATCAACTCGCCATCAGCGCCACGAGCGCCCGACCGGTGGCTGGGAACCAACCACGACGAGCGAGCTTCACGGGTCATCCGAAGGAATCGAACGCCTGCGCACATCACAGCGGGATCGCCGTCCGACGTTGCGCGAAGATCTGCAAAAGACCAACGCGGGATCACTCCCGTCGACGGTTTCCGTGTCCCCGGCACGCTGGCGCGCCGAGAACGCGATCAAGCTGGCAATGCAGGGCCGCTATCATCTGGCGACTGAAGAGTTCCGCCTGGCGCTCGAGCGTGATCCAGACGTTGATGTCACGAAGTGCCCCGGTTTCTGGCGAATGCAGCCGATGGGTTACGTGGCGGTTGCCAAGGCGTATTCGATGAATCAGAGAAGTAATGACGCGAGACGATTGCTGACGGTTGTCCAGTTGGCCTTCAAGCAGAATGAAGAACTGTCCCACCTGTTCGGCATGGTCATCCAGGAACTGGAAAACGAGGAGTGACCGGTTGGAGCGTCACTCCGATGGCTCCATATTCACTCTCTCGAACGATCGGCGCGTTCAGTCGGTTTCCGGCAGAACGCGTCGATCGTGTTACCGCCTCCGGGTTTCGGCGGGCCTTCGCCACCGATGGCGGAGTGGTCCTTCTGGAAGCATCTCAGGCGGAAGATCCCCAACTCAGCGCACCAGTTTCAATCGAGGTCGTTTCAGCAGATGATTTCGCTGATGTCGATCATGCAATCGGCCAACTTCACCGCCAGCTGGCGATCGATGAGCCAATTGCCGACGTTCATGCAACACTCGATTCTTCACCAGACCTGTGGCCCCTCACAGGTGCTCTTGCCGGATTGCGCCGGACAATTGACCCCACACCGTTCGAAGGCCTGGTGTCCTCGATTCTCGCCCAGCTGATCAGCATCGCCGGTGCGGCTGTGGTCCGCGGCCGGTTCGTCGAGGCGTTCGGCCAGTTCGTCTCTCACGATGGAGAGGAATACTGGACGTTTCCGGCCCCTGAATCACTGGGTGGCGTCAGCCGGGATCGACTGGCCTCGCTCGGGATGACCGGAAACAAGACGAAGGCGATTCTCGCCGTTGCCGAGGCCTGTAAACGTGGCGAGCTCTCACTCGAACAGCTCGACCGCGAGTCCGATCAGGCGATCGCGACCCACCTGGTAGCCATGCCAGGTATCGGGCCATGGACCGCCGAGTGGTTTCTGGTGAACGTCATGGGTCGGATGTCGGTCGTACCAGCGGGTGACCTCGGCATCCGGCGCTCTACCGGTCTCTGGATGATGGGTGGTCGAATGCCGACCCAGGCCGAAGTCCGCGAACTCTACGAGCCGTTTGGTGAACGTCGCGCCTACATCGCCTACTTCATCCTGTCCGCAGAGCGGTTTCAACTCCAGCCCTGAACGCCCCACACCACTTCAAATCTCCACCTTCTCAGAGCATCGAGTGATCCAGATCTCGACTTGCTCGAAACTGCAGATTGGCGATGATGAGTTCCTGCAGCGACCCCCGGCCAACGGCAACATCGCTGGCAATGCGTAAGTCAACGTGCACACAACTCAGAATCCAGCCGGTGAAATCCGCGGGCAACTGGAGCTGATCAGCGGAAACTAGTTCGCGACTGTCCATACACCGTCGCTACTTCGAATAGACGCAGCGAAGTCCTGGCTTCGACCAGGGTTTGGTCGTGCAATGCAGGGACTAACCCCGCCTCGACGCCTGAATCAAAGTTGATATGGTCTGTGTAAGCTGTTATACTACGCACTAGTCAGGAATCGGGTTATCGGGGAGCAACAATGCGCCACAATGAACCGCTATACGTCATAAGTGTGGCAGCCCGGCTGCTGGAATTGCATCCACAGACGCTCCGGAAATATGAGCGTGAGGGATTCGTTGCTCCATCGCGGACGACCGGTAACCTGCGTCTGTATTCAGCCGAGGATCTGGAATCGCTCCGGCAGGTAAAGCACCTGGTAGAGAACCGGGGCATCAACCTGGCGGGTGTCGAGATGGCGTTGCAGGTGACAAAGCGGCTACACAGGATTCATCAGCGTCTGGCGGCGCTCGATGGAGAACAAAACTCACCACTGCGAGAGGTGGTCGAGGAGGTTGAAGATACCTTGCGATTGCTGGGCTACTCCGTGAGGCGTTGAACGAGCCAGTGCCCTCATTGCAGAACCAAGGTAACCGATCTCCACATCACAGGAGGTCGGTTTTGTTTCGCTCAGCGCTATTGAACGGACCAATCAATCAGGAGAGAGACTGATTATGAGTACACAACGATTTACGCAAAAAGCACAGGAGGCCGTGCTGCAGGCGCAGCAGATGGCCGAGGAGCAGCGACACTCTCAACTGGATGTCGATCATTTGCTATACGCGCTGGCATCGCAGACCGATGGGATTGTCCATCAGATCGTTCAGCGGCTCGAGATCCGTAGCGATGAGCTCTTGCGAGAGCTCAAGGAAGCTGTTTCCGCCGCACCTAAGCTGCAGTACAGCGCGGAGACCGCGGTGAGCGGAAACCTGCGCAAGACCCTGGAGCGCGCACAGAAGGAGATGGAGCAGTTTGGCGATGAGTACGTCAGCGCAGAGCATCTCTTGCTGGCGGCACTCGATGCTGCTCCAGACAGTCGATCGGTCAAGGCACTTCAGCGTCACGGGGTTACTCGTGAACGGGTTCAGGAGACGCTGGCAACGATTCGGGGCTCGCACCGGGTGACTGACCCGAACCCCGAAGACACCTATCAGGCGCTGGAAAAGTACGGCCGTGATCTCACCCTGCAGGCAGGTGCCGGGAAGATCGATCCGGTTATCGGCCGGGACGAGGAGATCCGCCGGGTCATCCAGGTGCTGTCACGTCGCACCAAGAACAATCCGGTGCTGATCGGTGAGCCCGGAGTGGGCAAGACGGCGATTGCTGAAGGACTGGCGCAGCGCATCGTTCGCGGTGACGTTCCGGAGGGCCTGCAGAACAAGAAGCTGATTCAGCTCGATTTCGGTGCCATGGTAGCCGGTGCCAAGTTCCGTGGCGAATTCGAGGAGCGCCTCAAAGCGGTCCTCAAGGAAGTTCAGGACGCCGAGGGTGAGATCATCATCTTTATTGATGAGCTTCACACTGTTGTGGGGGCCGGGGCCGCTGAAGGTGCCATGGATGCCTCCAACATGCTGAAGCCGATGCTGGCTCGAGGCGAGCTCCACGCCATCGGCGCCACCACGCTCGATGAGTACCGCAAGCACATCGAGAAGGACGCCGCACTGGAGCGACGCTTCCAGCCAGTGACGATCGGCGAACCAACGGTAGAGGACACGATCAGCATCCTTCGAGGACTCCGTGAGCGCTACGAGCTGCATCATAGCGTCCGGATTCTCGACTCCGCGCTGGTGTCGGCGGCAATGCTGTCTGATCGGTACATTACCAATCGCTTCCTGCCCGACAAGGCGATCGATCTGGTGGACGAGGC
>REEK01000044.1 GCA_007695115.1 Sphaerobacteraceae bacterium | reverse complement strand
TCATCAGGCATGGTGCCCACCTTCCCTAATGCCTCATGGGATTCGATCACCGTTGGTCGAATCCTGATTCGCTCCCTGGTATTGACCTTTCACAGAACACAGCAAAAAACCGGCTTGGAAATCCAAAGCCGGTTGCACCACTGGCTCAACGTAAACCAGGTGCCCACCTTACGGTTTACGCGTCAATGCCTCTTACAGGATTTATTCAATTGCCAGTTCTTCGCCAGTCCGGTAAAAGCACCAGATCGCGAAGTCGTAATCTCGCCGTTGCCACGGACTAATCGTCTCCGACCTATGGACGATCTTCCTGAAACACCTCACGCAGGAAGTGTTCCATCGGCGAGTGGGAATACGAACTGTCATCGCTTCTCCGATTTGTTTATACACTCACCTCTTGCTCCTGTCAAGCTCCACTGAACTCCTGCTCCACTTGACTTCTTGGCACCGTGGCGCAGTCCAAAAACTCCCGTCAGATCGACCTAATTCGCCTGTCGACCAACGCCCCGATTTCTGCTAGTCTGGCAACATACCGCAAACGAGGTTGTCTGGGCCGGCCAGACGCTAATTGATGAATCGAGCGAAGATGTCGCGTCAGAGGGCACTGGCCGTTATTTCCCGTCTGGAGCAAACAGATTATGTGTCGCTGGCGATCATCGCACTCGGGTTGGGAGCCGCCTGGCTGATCACCTATGCAACCGGGGGCACCCACCGCGCATTTCCCCATGCATTCTATGTACCCGTGATCTACGCCGCATACAGGTTCGGTGTCCCTGGCGGGGCCCTCACTGGCGCACTGGCGATGTTCGTCTGCGGACCGATTCTCCCTCTCAATACCACCGAGGGGATCGAACAACCGGTCAACAACTGGATCTCCCGTGGAATGTTCTTTATTGTGATCGGTGGACTGGCAGGCCAGGGGTTCACGACGCTTCGCAATCACATTGAACGAAGCGAGAAACTGCACGAGGATGCGGTGCGGGGCTTCATTATGATGATCGACGCCAAGAGCCCATACACCGCCCGTCACTCGGAGCGTGTGGCCGAGCTAGCTGTGGCAATCGGCCGTGAGATGAAGCTCAGCAGCTATGAACTCAAGACCCTTCACTGGTCCGCCTTGCTCCACGATGTTGGCAAGCTCTGGATACCGGATTCGATTCTCAACAAGCCCGGACAACTGAATGAAGAGGAATGGATACTCATCCGGCAACATCCACTTCGATCGGCGGAATTCATCTCAGGTGTCGAGGAGTTCAGGTGCTACGTGGACGCTGCGAGAAGTCACCACGAACGGTTCGATGGCGGTGGATATCCCGACGGTCTTTCCGGGGAAAACATACCGCTCCATGGGCGTATCCTGGGAGTCGCAGATTCCTTCGAGGCGATGACGTCCGAACGATCGTATCGTCCCGGTTTGACATTTCGTGAAAGCATCGACGAACTTCGAGCCCACAGTGGCACCCAGTTCGACCCAGACGTCGTCGCGGCATGCCTGCGTGTTATCGAGACTCGTCCGGCTACGCTACCGAGCTGGCGTCCGATCCTGCTTCAGCCAGAGCGCCAGCATGCCGGCTGAACCGCCTGTTTCACAACGCTGATTCTGCCCGAATTCACAGTCAAACCGGCCTGTTTAGCTTCGTCGGACAGTCACCCGCAAATTGAGTGATTGCTGCAGTGGCATTCGCTGTGCGTCTGGTGCAATAATCATCTTCGCTCTGCACCAGAAGTGCCCGATACCTGTGCAGGGAAATTACCTATGCAATGGTATTGCATACGCGACACATGGCTGTTACGCTGTAGATATATGTCAACAACTGTAGCGATCCGGAGGGACAAAATGTCGGTTACCGTACACATGCGCAATGGACAGTCTTTCGAGCACCAGAATGCCTCCACCTGCACCTGGAAGCAGATTGGATCGAAAAACCTGATTCGGGCAGATCAGCCCCGATGGCTCATCTGCACCAACGAGCGTGGTGACATTGTTGCCAGCTATCAGGAAAACGAAGTCAATGGGTTCCGGCGCCAGAACCAGACCGCCAAGCGATTCAGCTTCCCCAGCATCAGAAATCTGCGCTCCCGGTCATGAACTCGCGCTAATCACGAGATAGCCTCGATTCCTGATACGGTTTGACGCCGGAAGGTCAGGAATCGAGGAGGTCGCTTATCTCTACCAGAACATCGGCGATCGCCTCTTCGCCCGCTGCCTCATTAGCTAGCTCCTGAAGCATGAAACTCACCACAACGTATCCCTCACGCGACTCACTGTAGAAATACCCGATTTCGTTCCGGACCCCTGGGAGGAATCCAGACATACGGGCGTAGGTAGTGCCATCGGGGAGCGCGCTCTCGAAGAGATCATTCTGCGATGAGTCAGTGGTCGACCGGAGCTCCAGAATCGATCGAATGCTGGACGATGTCTCGTGATCTGAGATCTCGTCGTTTATGAGGTGTTCGATGAACCGGGCGCCGTCGCGTGCCGAGGTGTAATTCTCCTGATCAGGATCGAGACGCCCGAGACGCCGCTGCATGCGTGTCTCGCTGTAGCCATGGTCGTCGGCATACTCATTGACTCGCTCCATCCCACCGACCTGATCGACGAGAATATTCGCCGCCGAGTTATCGCTATACAGGAGCATGATCTCGATGAGATCCTCGATCGAAACGGATTGCCCCAGATACTGCTCGCTGTTCAGGATCCCGGTGCCAGGGGCCTGATCTTCCGCCCGAATCGTGACTGTGTTCTCGAGGTCGAGATTCTCGAATTCGACTTCCTCGAAAACCGTGGCAGCGATCCAGAGCTTGATGGTGCTTGCCGCAGGGGCCTCTCGATCTCCGGACTCGTCTACGGTCCCTCCACCAGGAAGCACAACCGTGCTCGAAACCAGGCCAGGAAGACTTTCCAGGCTCGACGCGATTTCCGCCAGAATGGCGTCGTCCAGATCATCCTCCGGCTCAGGAGTTGCCGTCGCCTCGGGCGTCTCGGTTGGTTCCGGTTCCGGGGTCGACGTCGGCTCGGGCTCAGGAGTCTCCGTCGGTTCAGGCTCAGGTGTCGGTGTAGGATCAGCGATGACACTGTCGAGCGGCGCGTCGTCGTTCTGAGCCACTTCACCGGATAACCCGCTACTCGTGCCGTTTTCGTTAACCATCTCGGCGACAGCGAAACCAAGAATCCCGACAATCAGCAGTCCGGCTGCGAGCGCGGCAAACACATAAGGAACCATCCGGTTCCGGCGTCTGGTCGACGTGGAGCCGGCCGTCTCTGGGGGCTCATCAGCATCTATCAGAGATCCACGTCTCACGGCGGTGTCTTCGAGACTCGCCGCTGCCGCCGTCACCGTTGGCTGATCATTGACATTGAATTCAATCGGGCTCGAATCCACGTCTGTCGGGACAGGCATCGGTGGTGGGGCCTCGGGCCACCCGGAGATCGATCCATCGGGATTCAGCGCGGTCCGGAGAACCTGCAATTGCTGCAACCAATCGGAAGACGTTCCGATCCGATGCTCGGGATTCTTGGCCAGTCCATGATGGATCACCGATGCCACTTCATCCGGAACATCTGGAGAAAGCTCCTGAACCGGGGTCGGGTCCTCGTTCAGGTGCGCCGCAACGACCTGAGCCATAGACGAGTAGGGAAACGGGACCTGTCCAGCTAGCATCTCGTAGAGCATCGTAGCTGCTGAATAGATGTCGTTTCTCACGTCTGGTCGCTCATCAGCCAGTCCGCGAGCCTGTTCAGGGGCCACGTAATGCGGGGTGCCGGCACCGGCCAGGCTGTTGGCCCCCTGTTCCAGACGGCGCGCCAGCCCGAAATCAGCAATCTTGATTCTCGAGGCTATCGATGACGCATCGTCATCTGAACTGCCGGGAGGGGTTCGAAACAGGATATTGCTCGGTTTCAGGTCTCGATGCACCAGGCCGTTGTCATGGGCCACACGGAGCCCTCTGGCGATCTGGATCGAGATATCGAGCGCTTCGGCGACATCGAACCGCTGGCCCGCCCGGCGCCTGGAAATAATCAGATCTGCCAGGCTACCGTGGTCGGCGTACTCCATCACGAAGTACGGGCGCTCGTCTTCGAGTTTGCCTGAGGTGAAAATACGGAGGATCGAGGGATGCTCGATCCCGAACATGACCCGGGCCTCGTTGAGGAACCAGCTCCGGGCGGCTTCGTCTTCGCTCCAGTTTTCGGCCAGCACCTTCACGGCACAGATCGTATCGAGATCTGGATCGTAGCAGCGATAGACAGTGGCAAACGTGCCACTGCCCAATCGCTCCTGAATCAGGTATTTGCCGATCTTCTGTTCGTCCAAGCCAGCTTTCCCCGGATGATCTTCGATGATGATTAGGTGCCTGATCCGTGAACAGCGACGAGCTGCCAGCGTGCATCCGTACAGGCCAGCACAAACAGGCATGCTAACATATTGTGGCGTTTTCAACCGAACAACGCAGCCAGATCACCACGGCGGCAGGAAGGGAATCAATGAAATTCGGAATCAATATTCTGGCGAGGGAATCGTCCTCCGATCTCCGCGAAATCGGGCAGCGGATCGAGCACGCAGGCTTCGAGTCGATCTTCCTGCCAGAGCACACCCATATTCCGGTCAACGGGGACAAGCACGCCGGCGGGTCACTGACGCACCAGCGCATGTCGCGAATGCCTGACCCATACATCGCCCTGACCGCCGTCGCCGCAGTCACCACAACCTTGAAAATTGGCACCGGCATCTCACTGATCGCTCAGCACGACCCCATCGCAATGGCCAAGCGAATCGCCACTATCGATCAGATTTCTGGTGGCCGCTTCATGCTCGGCGTCGGGGCAGGCTGGAATCGATCAGAGGCCGCCAATCACGGTGTCAGCGCCAGAAATCGATGGTCGGTCATGCGTGAGAACGTTCTGGCAATGAAGGCAATCTGGCACGAACCGGTCGCCAGTTTCCATGGCCAGCACGTTCAGTTCGATGAGATCGAATCCTGGCCGAAGCCAGTCCAGAAGCCGCATCCACCGGTGATTGTCGGGGGTGAAGGCCCGGGGGTGATCGATCGAGTCAAGGATTACGGAGATGCGTGGGGTCCGCACCCGTTGCCTGGAATCATTGAGCGGATTGGCGACCTCCGCCAGCGAGAGCGAGAGGGCAACGAGACCAGTATCCCGGTCTCGTTATTCAACATTCCGCACGATACGGGACTGGCCCAGCTTGCCGAAGATGTGGGCGTCGAGCGCTGTGTCCTCTATATCTATGATGATGGTCCCGGAACCATCGAACAGCAACTCGAAGCCCATATCGCGTTCATTCAGCCCTGGGTGACGTGAGACTCTTCTTCTCATTGAGTGCCGCGGCGACCTGAAGCGCCCAGTCCCGTATCGCCTCCCAGTCCCGGAAATCACCCTGAGGAGCGCGCACAGCCGTAGCGATAAGCCGCTCACCGAATCCGAGCGATCCTCGCTCCAGTCGACCGGTGAAACTCTGGTGCTGATGGGCGCCAGTCCGCTCGACCAGGTCCGCAGTAATTGGCGGATCGTCTTTCGGGAATGGATCATCGCCGATTGGTCCGCTGCTGAACAACCAGACATCTCGTTCTTTCAGCGCTGACTCGTGACTGTCGATCATCGCCGTTGCGTCCGATTGCCACTGTCCCATATAGATCGCACTGCCGAGAATCACCGCGTCGTAGCAATCTACTGTCTCGACATTCGAGGCGCGGCGCAAATCAACCGAGAGTCCCGATGCGGTTAGTTCCCGGGCGATGACCTCGGCGATCTCTTCCGTGCTCCCGTGCTTGCTGGCGTAGGCGAGGAGTACTTTCATGTTCCTGTCCAATCCTTCTGACTGAACCGTCAGCACGTTGTCCGATTCGGGAACACAACAACTGTTCCAGACTTATCCTCCTTCAGGGGGCGCATCAAAAGCGTGACACGAAAGATTGCGATACACGAACATTGCATCAGAATTTCCGGCATTGCGGGCGGCGGCGTTGCAGTCTATTCTGGCCATCAACGACTAGCCAGCCCAATACATAGCAGGGAGTCTGGACTTCATGGGAACACGTAGCCAGTGGCTCATCGACAAGTCGGAAGCTATCGGAGACGGCGGAATGGTCACCTCGATGCACCCGCTTGCAGCCGAGGCAGGAGCGTCTATTCTCGAAAAAGGTGGGAACGCGATCGACGCCGCAATCGCTACTGCGTTCGCCGTCGGGGTCGTTGAGCCGCACAACAGCGGTGTCGGCGGAATCGCATTTCTGGCCTATTGTCCGGGCGACGATCCGGACACCACATACTGCCTGGACGGCACGTCCGTATTGCCAGCAAACATCAAAGCCGATGAGTTCGATGTCCTTCCGGGAGACGGCGTTGCCGGGATGTACCGGTGGCCAGCCACTGAGGACGATGCAAACAACACCGGGTGGCGCAGCCCCGCTGTGCCCGGAATGCCTGCTTTGATGGGTGATGCACACAAGCGATTCGGAAAGCTACCATGGAGCGATCTACTTCAGCCGGCTATTCGACTGGCGCGTGACGGTTTCGAGATCGACTTCATCGGGTCGCTGGCGATCACCATGGCCCACGAGAGCCTGTCGCGGTTTCCCTCGAGCCGCGAGATCTATCTCACGAAGTCCGGCGGTCCTCTTCTCCCGGCCGCGATGAATCCCGGTGATCTCGTGGTTCAGACCGAGCTCGCCTGGACGCTTGAACAGCTCGCCGATCAGGGACCAGACGCGCTGTATCGAGGAGAGGTCGGAAAACGTCTCGTGGCCCAGATGGAGAAACATGGCGGGCTGATCACGGAAGATGATCTCGTGAAGCACCGCACTCTGGAACACGCTCCGACGACGATCTCATACGGTGATTTCACCGTCACAGCGCAAATCGAGAATAGTGGCAACGCGACTGTGCTTCAGGCCCTGAAAATCCTCGAAGGGCTGAACCTCTCGGATCATGGCTTCCAGACCCCGACGGCAACACATCTGACGGTCGAAGCGATCCGGCGAGCTTTCCGGGATCGGCTGCGCTATCTGGGTGACGCGGAGCAAATGACTGTGCCGTACCAGGGCGTCATTTCTGCTGACTACGCCGCAGCCCGGCGCGCGGATATCGATCCAGCCAGAGCGACACCGAATGCCGGTCCTGGCGATCCATGGCCCTTTGATCCACAGGATCGCCCGAACGATGAGGTGCGCGACAGCGCCGCTCCCGGCGGTCGAACTACACACCTCAATGTGGTTGATGGAGACGGGAACATGGTCTCGCTGACTTCGACGCTGGGATCGGGGTTCGGATCGTGTGTTGTGGTACCGGAAACCGGAATCCTGCTGAACAACGCAACTACCTGGTTCGATCCACGTCCCGGCGCCGTAACGTCAGTCGGGCCGGGGAAACGGATTCTGTCGGCCGCATCGCCGATGCTCATTCGTCGAAACGGCAAACCGTTCGCGGCAATCGGCGCTCCGGGTGGCCGTCGCATCGTCTCGGCGATGACGCAGGTCGCGCTCAATCTGATGGAATACGGTGCCGGGATGCAGGAGTCGATCTCCGCGCCACGCTTACACGCCGAAGGGCCGACAACCGAGATCTCGGAGCGATTCGGCGAAGATGTTCTGAATCACCTGGAGTCGATTGGTCACAATGTAGCCCGGCGAGCGGAAACAGTGAACTCCGGATTCTTCGCCCGGCCAAGTGGAATCCGGATCGATCCCGACACGGGAAAACGTCACGGCGGCGTGTTCCAGTACACCGCAGCCACGGCGATCGCAGTCGACCGAAAATAGTGACCAAGGTTTGACGTGGGACGGCGACTTTTCGGTACTCAGTTGGGATTGACGTATAGCCTGTAGCAAAGGATACTGTGAGATGAGCAGCCGATGGAATTCTCCTCTGCTCAGTGGATAAAACATCGGCCCGGGACAACGAACCAGGGCCGATGCATGGTGAAAGGACCAACGGGATGCGCTCCTGGAAATTGCTCATCGTACTCAGTGCGATGATGCTCTTCATCGCTGCCTGTACGACTGACAGCGATGACTCTGCAGACGACGTAGCTGCCGATGACGCGGTGGCAGAGGAAGTCGAACCAACGACTCCGCCGGAGCCAACCCCCGAGCCGGAGCCAACCGAGACACCAGAACCGGAACCGACCGAAACCCCTGAGCCAGAGCCGACCGAGACTCCGGTTCCGGAAATTGATGAAGACGACGACGAGGAAGCAGACGATGCTGACCTGTCCCGTGCTGGTTCCCAGGACGGTGAGGCTTCCGATCTCGATGGCGTACTGCTGAGTCTGGAAGATCTTCCAGAAGGCTGGATGCAGGTTGAAGACAGCTTCGATGACGTCGGCGATTTCGATGATTTCAGCGACATTTCCAACGAACCATTCGAAGCGCCGTGCGGACTCTCTGATCCCGGCGATGAGTTCGACTTCGAACCAGTAGCTGAAGGCGAACGCGAGTTCGAAGGTGGCGAACTCGGACCGTTCCTCATGCAAAACGTGATGCAACTGGAAAACAGCGACCAGGCTGAAGAAGTCATGGACCTTTTCCGGCTGTGGTTTGACTGTGACGAGTGGTCAGAAGTCGACGACTTCGGTGACGAACTGACCTTCGTGATCAACGACATGGAATTCGCTGACATCGGCGACGACATTCTGGCCATGTCGATCGGTCTCGAGTTCGGCGAAATGAGTGAAGAAGAAGCGGCGATGATGGCGTTGTTCGGTGATATCTCGTTCGATTTCGTTTTCGTTCAGCGGAACGAATTTGTCTCCATGATGATGTTCATGGATATCTTCGGAATGGATAACGTGGACTTCGAATCCCTCGTGCAGCGAGCTGACGAAAAGATGGCTGACGCGAGCTAGTCTCTGTCGCAACCGAACATTCACGCAACCAGAAAAGCCCGGTGGTCAGATACGACCGCCGGGCTTTTCGTCAACCCAGGCAGGCAAAAGTAGCCAGAGTCTGCTACCTTGGATTGCGTAGAAGATTGATCAGACTTGTGAAAGGTATCGTCACAGATGCGTATCGCCGTTGGAATGATCTCGCACGAAACAAACACGTTCTCCCCGATCCCGACAACGCTGGAGTCGTTCGCCGAAGAGCGAATTGGCGTGCTCGAAGGAGCCCAGGTCGTAGAAACGATGACCGGCCGGAAGACCGGTATCGGCGGCTTCATCGACGTCGGCCAGAACGAAGGCTGGGAGATGGTTGGAACGATCGCCGCTGGCGCAACGCCATCGGGTGACGTCGATGCTGGCGCCTACGACCATATGAAGCAGATCATGCTGGACAAACTCAACGCCGAAGGCCCGTTCGACGGGGTCCTTCTGCATCTCCATGGCGCCATGCTGGCTCAGAACGCGCCGGATGCCGAGGGAGACCTCTGCCACGCCGTCCGCGCGGTCATCGGTCCGGACGTGCCTCTCATCGTCGAACTCGACCTGCACGGCAACATCACCCCCAACTTCTGCAAGGCGGTCGACGGGGTCTTCGCCTACAACACCAACCCGCATATTGACGCCTGGGAGCGTGGCGTGGAAGCGGCCGAGTGCATGGCCAGCCTGCTAAAGGGTGAGATCACCCGGCCAAACGTCAGCATCTCCAAGCCACCGATGCTTCCGCCGACCATCAACATGCGGACCGCAGAGGGGCCGATGAAGCGGCTGCTCGAGCGCGGATGGGAGTGGGAAAAGAAGCCCGAGATCCTCGATGTCTCCATCTTCGGCGGCTTCCCGTATGCCGATTTCGATCTGGCTGGAACGTCGATCCTCGTGACATCCACCGATGCGCAGGCCGGGGCCGAATGTGCCGCCGACGTCGGCGGGTTCGCCTGGGAGATCCGGGATGACTTCCTGAAGTCGATCGCGCCGATCGAAGATGCGGTCAGCCAGGCGCTCGACGTCGTGGCCTCGAACCCTGGAAAACCGGTTGCCCTGGCAGACGTGGCCGATAATCCCGGAGGTGGCGGCTCTGGCGACACCCCTGAACTCCTGCGGGAGCTCGTCAAGCGCGGTGCCGCTGGTGCGGCAGCCTGCATCTGGGATCCGGAAACCGTGCAGCAGGCGCAGAAAATCGGCGAAGGCAACAGCGCTACGTTCCAGATCGGTGGCAAAGCAACCGATAGCTACGGTAAGCCGGTGGAAGTGACCGGTACTGTCGCGGTGTTGTCGGACGGTCAATTTACCGGCAAGGGGCCGGTGGTTCGTGGTCAGCCAGTCAGCTGTGGCCCGACCGCCCGGATCGATGTCGGCGACCTGAAGATCGTCGTCACCTCCATCCGCCACGCAGCCAATGACCAGGGATACTTCCGGGTAGCCGGAGTCGATCCCGAGCGTGAGCCACTGCTGATGATCAAGTCACGCGGGCACTTCCGGGCAGATTTCGAGCCGATCTGTCACCAGATCATCGAGGTCGATGCAC